>JBCCTY010000040.1:0-20345 GCA_039197885.1 Actinomycetota bacterium
AGGGCGACCGTGGCGAGGCCGATCGCGCCGAGCGCGATGGCCGACCAGTCGATGCCGAGCTGATCGGCGGCGATCCCGACCACCAGTGGTCCGCCCATCCGACCGATGTCGCGGACCAGGCCCAGCGCGGCGAGGAACTGCCCGGGTGACTCCGCCGGTGCCAGGTCGGTCGAGACGGTGAGCATCGTGCCCGAGCCGATGCCGTTGCCGATCCCGACCAGGAGACCCGAGGCCACCAGACCGGCCGTGCCATCGGTGGCGGCGAGCACGAACATGCCGATGCTCATCAGGGTGAAGGCCGGGACGACCGCCCACAGACGACCGCGGCCGTCCATCAGGACGCCGGACACGGGGAAGACGGCGAGGTCCGCGAAGGCCGAGAGGCTCACGACCAGGCCGATCTGCCCGGCATCGAGCCCGATCGCTGCGCCATAGAGCGGGAAGAGCGCCTGACGGCCGTAGCGGATCGCCATCGAGCCCAACTGTCCCGAACCGGCGGCCGCCAGCGCCGGGGCATGGGTCCGGACGACATCGAGGAAGGGCACCGGCGGTGGACGTTCGGCCGGTGCGGTCGTGGTGGTGGAGCGACCGAGGAGCCCGGGGACGAGCCCGAGCGAGACCAGCCCGGCGGCGACGAGGAACGTCGAACGAAAGCCGATCGCCTCGGCCAAGAGCCCACCGAGGGCCGGGCCGACCAGGAACGAGACCCGTTGGGCGCCTCCGACGAACGACATCGCCCGGCCCCGCACACCGGGTGGGGTTCGCCGCAGCACGACGGTCTGGCGCGACAGCAACAGGATCACGGCGCCGGCACCTCCCGCGGCCTGCGCGAGGGTCAGCAGGGCGGCAGAGTCGACGAGCGCGAGCGATGCGGTCGAGATCGCGATGGTGGCGGTGCCGGCGACCACGGCGGTGTCGGCGTGGTCGCGCTCGAGGAGGCGTCCGGCGGGAGCGTTGGCGAGGAGACCACCGATACCGGTCCCGGCCAGGACGACGGTCACCAGCGTGAACCCGAAGCCCAGCTCCCGGAGGTGGAGCGGCAGGGTCGGGACCAGCATGCCGATCCCCGTCTGCGTGGAGAGGATCGGCAGGTAGACGCTCAGCAGGAGCGCGCGGAGCACGCCGCGGTCGGCGAGGTCGTTCACCCGAGCTCGACGACGAGGCGCTCGATGACCTCGGCGACCAGCTCGGGCGCTTCGAGGTGGGCGGCGTGCCCGCAGCCCGGTATCGACTCGACCCGCGACGGCCCGGCCCAGGCGGCATCGAGCTCCTCGGCGATCCCGCGGAAGCGCTCGTCGCGCTCACCGACGACGAACACCGCGGGTGCTCTGCTGTCGAGGCGTTGCCAGAGCGGGGCCTGGTTGCCGGTTCCGGCCAACACGAGGCTCGATGCCAGGCCCTCGACCGAGTTCCGCCGTCGTTCCTCGACGTGCGCCGCGGCCTCCGGGACCGTGGAGAACATCGGCATCGCCAGCCAGTCGTCGAGGAAGGCTTCGACCCCGTCGGCGATCACCTGACTCGCCCGCTCGCCGTCGAGGCGGTGGCGCTCGGCCCGCTCGTCGTCATCGCGGATGCCGGCGGTGGCACCGATGAGCACGGCACCCTCGACGACGTCGGGGCGGTCGGCGGCCAGCTGGAGCAGGTGACGCCCGCCCATGGAGTACCCGATCCACACCGCCGAACCGACCGTGTCGGCCAGGGCGTCGCTGACCTCGCCGAGCGGGCGGGCCAACCGCTCGGCGTCGCCATGACCCGGGAGGTCGACGCGGATCACCTCGTGGCGCTCCGCCAGCAGCTCGTCGAGGCCACCCCAGCAGCGTCGCGTCTGGGTGAAGCCGTGCAGGAGCGCAACGGGTCGTCCTCCACCCAGGCGGTCGCAGGCCAGCACGGGCGTCACCGTGGCACGCCGTCCGGTTGATCGGCCAGCCCGATCCTCACGTGAGGCGACCGTCGGTCAGGGCGAACCGGCGGTCGGCGTCGTCGAGCACGAACGGGTCGTGCGTGGACACGAGGAGGCTCAGCCCTCGGCTGCGCACGAGCGATGCGAAGAGCTCCATGACGCTGCGACCGGTGGCGTGGTCGAGCTGCCCGGTCGGCTCGTCGGCGATGACCAGTTCGGGTTCGGCGGCCAGCGCCCTGGCGATCGCCACCCGCTGCTGCTCACCGCCCGAGAGCTCGGTCGGACGGTGGTTGGTCCGGCGGGCGAGACCGACGGCGTCGAGGAGCTCGTCGACCCGTCGACGACGCTCGCCGCCGCCGACGCCGCGCAGGCGGAGCGGCACCTCGACGTTCTCGGCCGCGGACAGGACCGGGAGCAACCCGAACGCCTGGAACACGAACGAGACCGGGCCGCGACGAACCGCCGAGCGCCGATCGGCCGACGCCCCCGTCAGGTCGTGACCGCAGACCACCACGCTCCCGGCGTCACACACCTCGAGGCCACCGACCAGGTTGAGCAGGGTGGTCTTCCCCGAACCGGAGCGACCGGAGATCGCGACGACCTCACCCGAGCCGACGTGGAGCGACACCCCGTCGACCGCCACCACCTCGTCGTCGCCCTGCGCGTAGCGCTTGGTGACGTCGGCCAGCTCGACGAGCGTCGCGCTCATCGCTCGCCCAGATCCGGTCCGGGACGGAGGGTCACGTGGTCGTCACCCAACTCGAGCTCGACCCGACGGCGCAGGGCGAGCTCCTTGACGTGGTCGTCCGGGAGCTGGAGTCGGCCGGCGCGATCGAGCACCGCGAACTCGCGCCGTTCGACGACCTCCTCGCCCCACGAGCCGATCGAGCGCATCGCGATCGTCTCGGCGGCGACCCGGCCGTCGCGAATCGTGACCGTCCGGTCGGCGCGAGCGGAGACCTCGGCATCGTGGGTGACGAGCACGCCGGTGACGCCGACGTCTCGGGTGACCTCGGTGAGCACGGCGATGACCTCGTCGGCGGTCCCGCTGTCGAGCTCGCCGGTCGGCTCATCGGCCAGGAGCAACGCCGGGCGGTTGGCGAGGGCCACGGCGATGGCGACCCGTTGCTGCTCGCCTCCGGACAGCGCCGAGGGTCGGTGGCGGGCGCGGTGGCCGAGTCCGACGCGACCGAGGAGCTCGGCTGCACGCTCGCGCCGCTCACGACGCGGGACCCCCGCCAGGGCGAGGGGAAGCGCCACGTTCTCGGCGGCGCTCAGGTAGGGCAGAAGGTTGCGGGCGGTCTGCTGCCACACGAAGCCGATCACGTCGCGCCGGTAGGCGATCCGATCGGTCGCGCCCATCGTCAGGAGGTCGCGCCCCGCGACCTCGATCTGTCCGGCGGTCGGGACGTCCAGCCCGGCGAGGATGTTCAGCAGCGTCGACTTGCCGGATCCCGAGGCGCCGACCACGGCCACGAGCTCGCCTGCCGGGACCTCGAGGTCGAGGCCCTGCAGCGCGACGACCTCGATGCCCTCGGCCTGGTAGATCCGGACGAGTCCGCGGCAGTGGATCGACGTCCCCTGCTTCGGACCCGATGACGCTGCGGCGACGAGCTTCACGTTCCCTCCTCGGTGCGGAGCAGACGGGCGGTGGCGATGCGGGGACCTCGGCCCGCTATCGCGGCGGTGCCGACCGCGACGACGGCGAGGGAGAGGCCGGCCACCGCACCGACCCACCAGCTCGTCGACAGCTGACCGGAGGCGCCGGTGACGATGTCGAGATCGACCCGATCGGCCACCAGGATCGTCAGCGCCACGCCGAGCAGGCCGGCCCCGGCGGCGGCGACCAGACCGGGGACGACGAGCTCGGTCGACACGGCCCTCGTCGCGACCTTCGGCGGCGCTCCCATGGCGTCGAGCATCGCACCCTGGCGGATGCGATCGCCGACGACCAGCCTCGCGATGGCCGTCGCGGCGATCACGGCGAGCGCCACCGTGGCGAGCACGACCACCGCCGACGACCAGCGGAGCGCGTCCGCGAGCGGTCCGCCGGCGTCGTCCACGGCGTCGGTGGCGGTGCCGTCGACGAGCGCCCAGCCGATGGTGACCGGCACGGCGGTGAGCAGGACCGTCCCGATCAGTGCCGTGGCGGTACCGGTGGCCTGCTCGGCCCGGCGCAGACCGAGCGCTGTGCCCAGGCCCGGGTCGCCGGGCCGAGCGGAGAGCGCACGAGCCACCCTCGTCGGCACGCGGCGGAGGGCGAGTACGCCGAGCGCTGCGAGGGAGAGGGGTGCGGCGACCGCGAGGAGGCCGGCGCCGTCGCCCGTTCCGATGCCACTGCGACGCAGCGACGACCAACCGGCGAGCGCGAGGGCAACCACGACGAGCTCCGACGCCACGGTGAGGCGAGCCGGAGCACGGGCGGGACCGGTGCGCGGCGACAGCGCCTCGCCGAGGGGGCGACGCTCGCGGAGCGCGGCGCCGACCACCGCGGTCGTCACCGTGGCGGCCACGATCCAGAGCGCAGGGGCGACGGTCGCCCCCGCGGCGGTCGCGCCGTCGACCACGACGTTGGCCGCCATCGCGCCGCCTGCTGCGGCGACACCGACCACGATCAGCGACTCGATCGCCGACAGCACGACGAGCTGGGCCCGGGACACGCCCCGCCCGCGGGCCACGGCGGCGTCGTGACCGGACCGCCTCGCTCCTGCCTCCGCGGTCAGGACGACCGTGAGCAGCGAGAGTGCCACGAGGCCCAGGAGCGCCAGGTCGAGGAGCTCACGTGCGGTGGTCCGCTCGATCCGCTCGTCGCGCAGCAGGTCGACGAGTTGGGTGGTGGGGAAGACCTCGCCCGGCGAGGTGTCCGACGACGCCGACCGGGCGATGAACCGCTGGAGCGCGCGCTCGATCCCGTCGCTCGATGCGAGCGTGAGGGCGTCGGCCTCGACGTCGGCCACCCAGGTGCCGGTGAAGGGCGCTCGCACGAAGGCGCTGCGCGGGAGCACGTCGGGTCGGATCAGCGCGAACGCGAAGCGGTCGGCGCCGGTCGCGGTGTCGTCGACGATCGGGCGGTGGAGTCGCTGATCGCCGAGCCACTCCGGTCGAGTGGGGTCGGTGAGCTCCACCACCTCGGCGACGCGGAGGACCAGGTCGGGCGGGAAGGAGCCCGTTCGCCGGAGGAGGAGGTCGTCCGGGTCCGGCTCGACCTCGACCAGATCACCGACGGCGAGGTCGAGCTCCTCGGCGGTCGCCACCGACAGGCCGATCTCGACGATCGGCAGCTCCTCCGGCGTCTCGTCGTCGGTCGGGGCCCCGGGACGCCCCTCCACGACGGTCAGACGCTCGTCGAGCCCGTCGATCGTCCGGATGGTCAGGAAGGTCGGGAAGGCCGGTGCGGCGCCGTCGACGCCCTCGACGCGGAAGCGGGTGAGGTCGACGATCAGCTGCGGCTCGCCGAGGATCTCGGTGACGGTGCCGGGCACGTCATCGAGGGCCTCACGGGCCCCCCGGTCGATGGAGACGAGCGGATCGTTGAACCGAGAGCTCCGGTCGAAGAGGTTGAGCGCGAGCCCTCGCTCGACGGGCGCGGTCCGGGCGATCTCGGCGACGAGCGCGTCCTCGCCGGCTCGCTCGACGGCTCGGGCCAGGCCCGTCGTGATGCCGGCGACCGCGGCGGCGACGACGGCGAGCACCACCCAGGTGCCGAGCGCGGTGCGGCGCCGCAGTGCGAGGTAGCCGAGCGCACGCCAGCTGCCCACGCCACCCACCGACCTCACGCCGCCTCCCCGGAGCGGAGCACGGTCGCCGCGTGACGTTCCCGTCGCGCGGCGACCGTGAGCTGGGGCAGCACGATCACGGCGGCGGCGGCGACCGCGCCGATGGCAGCGACCGCGCCGGCGGGCACGCGCAGGACGGGCTCGGGCACCACCGCGAGCCCGTCGGCCCCGACGGTCAGGGCCTCGACCGATGCCAGGCCGAGCGCGACGCCGGTCCCGATGCCCAGGACGACGCTCACTGCGACCACGAGCATCGCCTCGCTCACGAGGATGCGCCGCACCCCGTTCGTCGTGATGCCGAGGGCCTCCAGGACGGCGAGCTCCGCAGCGCGCTCGCGGGCGTCGGCGGTCGCGGCGACGGTGAGGCCGATGCCGGCGACGACGGCGGCGGCGAGCGCTCCGAAGGTGAACATCGCGAGGATGCCGACCGTCGTGGCGTCGCCCGCGGCCTCGTCGGCGGCCCGCCGCCGGTCCGTCACGGTGGCCTCGACCGGGGTGCGGGCGAGCGCCTCACCGACGTCGAGGTGTGATCGTTCGTCGACGGCCAGTGCGAGCTCGGTCGGGGCCCGCACGGTCCGGTCGTCCCGGAACCGACGAGCGGCGAGGGTCGGACCGTCGACCACGACGACCTCGCCGTCGAGCACCGACGGGATGCCGTCGACGATCGCCGTGACCATGCCGTCGAGCGGGAGCACGCCGGAGCTGACGGCGATCTCCTCACCGACGACCAGTCCGGTCCGGCCGGCAACCGGCGCACCGAGCACGATCGGGACGGGGTCGTCGGACATCGGACCGGCGGCGGACGGGCTGAGGAGGACGACCGTCGAGTCGGAGCCGTCCCGGTTGGTGCCCGCCGCGACGTCGAGCACGAGGCCGGGTTCGGGCATCCTCCGAACGCCCCCCTCGACCAGCAGGCCCGTGCCCCGGGTCGCCTCGAAGGTCGTCGACCAGTCGGGATCGAAGAGCAGCTCATCGGTGAGCGGTGGGGCGGCGGTGAGCGAGACGATCAGCTCCGGCGGGTCGCGGGTGGGTTCCCGCTCCTGGGGCGGCGTGTCCGGGGGCGGCCGCAGATCCGGCGCGGGCACGTCGAGCTCCCAGCCGACGAGCTCGACCGGCCCGGGTGGCGCGACGTCGCCGTCGACCGTCGACGTCGTGAGGGGGACCTCGACGTCGGATCGGCCTGCCGGCGACACGGTCGTGGCCGGGCTGCGCCATGGCGTGCCGTCGGCGTCGACCAGCAGCGCGGTCAGGGCGAGGTCGTCGTCCACCGAGCCGGCCACCACCTCGACCGTCGCCGTCAGCTCGATGGTGGCCAGCCCGTCGGGCAGGGTCGAGCCGACGAGTGGCCGTCGCGCCCCGGCCAGCTCCACGATCGGCTCGGCGTCGTCGAGCAGCCGGTCGTCCCCTCGCACGACGTCGCCGTAGTGCTCGGCGTCGACGGCCAGGACGGTGATCGGCCCGTCGTCACCGCCGACCGTCCCACTGTGGCGACTGACGAGCATCGAGTCCGAGACCCCCGGGAGGGCGAGAGCGAGGGATGTCGCGACGCCTGCGGGGACGCCGGCTCCGTCGCGGGTCGGGAACTCGGCGACGACGTCGGCGCCGACCCTGGCACCCGCCTGGTCGACCCTCGCCCGCTCCCAGGTCGCGCCGAACACGACGGCATAGGTGGCGACGGCCACGGCGACGACGACCAGGAGCGCGACTCGCCGCGTGCGCCCCGGCCGTCGAGCGGTCTGCCATGCCGCCAACGCGCCGTGCAGGCCTCTGGCCCGCGTCGCGAACTGAGCGGCTGCCGAGCCGACGAATCGCACGATGCGCAGCGCGAGCAGCCCGGCGGCGACGAGGCCGAGCGCCGGGGCGACGACGAGCACCGGGTCGACGTCGAGTCGGCCGCGCAGATCGTCCGACAGCGGTGATCCGCTCGAGCGCAGTTGGACGAGCCCGAGCAGCGCCACGGCCGCGAGCGCCAGGTCGATGCCCCACCGCTCGACCAGGTCCTGTCCCGACGCCCGGGCGCGACGACGCCGCGTCTCGGTGAAGCTCGTCGCCTGCCGGTGCACGGGCCAGACGAGCAGCGCGAGCACGACGAGTCCCGCAGCGGCGGCCGCGAGCCAGGACGTCGGCGGGAGCGTCGCTCGGAGGTCGAGCCCGGCGTCGGCCACCGGACCGAGCCGCTCGACGGCCTCGGTGGCGGCGGCGGCGAGCAGAGGAGCGACGACGACGGCGACGCCCACCACGACGCCCGCCTCGACGGCCGACGCCCGCGTGAGTTGGGTCGGCCGGATGCCGCGCGCCCGGAGCAGGCTGTTGCCCGGCTCACGAGCCGAGACCAGCGCGCCGGTCGCCACGGAGATCGCGGGAACGGCCATGGCGACGAGCTGGAGGACCACGACGAGCACGGCGCTCCTCGTCGACGACAGCGTCGGGCGCAGCTCCTCGACCAGCTCGTCGAGCCCCGTGTCGACCTCGCCGTCGATGCTCGCCCGGTCGAGGTCGGCCCGGAGCCGGTCGGGGAGGGCCTCCAGGGCATCGAGGTCCGACTCGCCGAGCGCATCGACGGCCACGGCACGTCGCCAGCGATGGGCGGCGCCTCGGTCGACGCGGGCGAGGTCGGCGGGCGGCACCAGCACGGGACCGATCTCGGTGAACTGGCGTCCGGGCACGACACCGTCGCGGACGAGGGTCGACCCGAACCACAGTGGGTCGCTCGCGTCGACCGGCTCGACGATCTCGACGATCACGAGGTCGATCGACGCAGCACCCCGTTCGAGGCGGACCGGGTCACCGACCCCGACACCGATGGTGCGGGCCGCGTCGACGTGGAGCGATGCCTCGACCGGTGTCGCGCCGGGACGGGGTGAGGTGCCGTCGACGCCCCGGAGCAGTGGCCGGTCGGTCTCGAGCGCGCCGAGGCGGAAGGTCAGAGCGGTGTCACCGCTGAACGGCGCGCCGTCGGCTCGCACGGCGTCGTAGGAGTCGGTGACGACGATGCGGGCGTCGGCGCCCTCGACGGCACCGGCCGACGCTGCGGTCGCCGACGAGATCGCCGCATCGAGCGGGCCGGCCTCGTCAGCCGGTGCCCGGACCAGGAGCTCGACGCCGGAGCGGTCGGCCGGAGCGTCGGCCACCCTGGACCGCACCGTCGCATCGATCACCGAACGGCTGACGGCCGGCCCGAGCGCGGCGATCGTCACGGTCACCACCACGACGACGGCGACCGCAGCGACGAGCCAGGCATCGGCGCGGGCGCGCGTCCAGATCGCAGGCGTGATGGTCCCTCTCGATCACTCCGCCGAGCGGGACCCTACTGCCGTCACTCAGCCGGTGGGGGCGACCAGCCCGGTCGCCCAGCCCGGTGGCATCACCGGGATCTCGAACGGCCAGACCTCGTCGTCGCTCACCACGACGACCGACGCCGCGCCGTTCGCCGACGGATCGACGCCGAACAGCGCCACCCGTCCCGCGCCGACGTCTTCGATCGGCACGTTCAGCTCCCGCTGGTCGCCCTCGACGAAGGCATGAACCCGCCAGGCCTGTTCGGGGAGGTGGACGGCCACGAGGACCAGCTCGTCGATGCTCACGACCTGCACGGTCGGCGCGCGCCCGCCGGGCAGCGGTCCCGCCCAGGTGGCGATGTGGCCGTCGAACCACAGCGTCGTACTCGACTCCCCGGTGGCCGTCAGCTCGACGGAACGGTCACCCAGCGTTCGCTCGAGGCTCACCACCTCATCGAACGGTTCGACCGGTTCGGGGAAGGGGATCGCCGGCACCTCGCGTTCGACGAACGCGAGCTGCTCGGCCATCTCGACGAGCACCGAGCGGTCGACGTCGATGGCGATCTGCTGCACCGCGCCGACGTCCGGTTCGTTCCACAGGGTCAGCCCACCATCGGGGTGGATGGCGAGCTCGATCCCGTCACGATCCAGCCGGACGAGTTCCCAGTCGTCGGGTGCGGCCGCGGGCCCACCCGTCACGTTGAGGCCGACCCCGATCCCGTCGCGGGTGAGCCACCATCCGACGAAGTCGGGGTCACCGGCGAGGTACTGGGACGCCTCGACCGTCCAGCCGTCGAGCTCGGGGTGCGGTGTCGTCGGGGTGGCGACCCGCGGCGTGGACGCCGTGGCGCGCAGCGTCGGGAGCTCGTCGCCCGGCGACGGCGGCGACATGGTGGTGGTCGGTGCCTCGGTGACCGGGTCGTCGGGGAACGTCCCGGCCCGCTCGGCCCACTCCTCGGGGGTGAGCTCGACGACCGAGTCGGCGACGGCGGTCAGCTCGTCGGCGGTGCCCTCGCCGAGCAGCAGGACCGTGCCGCCGCCGGGCACGGACCACGTGAGGACGGGCCAGTCCGTGCCGTACCAGGCGGTGCGGCCGTCGACCTCGACCCGCTCGACGTCGGCGGCGAGGAAGACCACGCCGGCGAGCGGTCCGCCCCGTGAGGCCGGGTTCGACACGAGTTGGGTCTCCCGAGCCTCGACCGTGGTGGTGACCTTGGAGTAGGTCCATGCGCCGCCGCGCTCGCCGGTGGTGACCTCGGCGACCTCCCACGCGCCGAAGCGCTCGCCGATCTCGGCGGGGTGGCGGTCGAGGGTCCGGACGAGCTCGCGGACCGCGTCGACCGGCGCGATCGTCGACAGCACCACGTCGGTGCCGTCGACGTTCCAGAGCGCCTGCACGATGCCGCGGCCGTCGAAGTCGTTGACGAACAGGTCGACCCCGGGGATCGGGTCATCGGCCAGACGGCGGACCCCCTCGACGTCGCTCGGGTCGAAGCCGTCGGGGACCGGGCCGCTCACGGCGACGAGGTGCTCGTACCCGTCGGCGGTCGGGACGCCCAGGACGACGATGCGGCTCGTCCCGTCGGTCTCGTCGAACGCCTGGTTGACGCGCCGGGTGTCGCTCGGTTGCACGGGCTGGGGGAGGTCGAGCAGCGCCGGCTCGTCGGCGGTTCTCGGCGGCGTCGTCGCCACACCACCGTCGCTGCCCTGACGCGAGACGCCGAGGAGCACGGCACCCGCCACCAGGACGATCGCCGCCGCAGCCAGCCACCGACGCGAGCGGGCGTCGACGAGCGGTCCGATCTCGATCACCATCGGCTCGGGTTCGGCGGCGCGGGCCGCGATGTCGTCCCACCGGTCCGGCACCGGGACGGTGGCGAGACGGGACAGCTCGTGATCCAGGTCGGTCATCGTTCCTCCAACTCGGCTCGGAGCAGGCGGCGGGCCCGCAGCAGGCGGACGCGGACGGTCGCGGGGTCGGCGCCGGTGATCCGGCCGATCTCGACGGCGGAGAAGCCGGCCCAGTGGCGGAGCACGACCGCCTCGCGGAGCAGTGGGCTGAGCGTCGAGAGCGCCCGCAGCAGGTCGACCGGTACCGCGGCGTCCTCGACCGCGACGTCGGGCAGCTCCGGCGGCACCTCGACCCGGGCCCGGGCGAGGCCCCGGGCGACGGCGAAGGCGGTCCGCCAGACCCAGGCCTCGGGGTCGCGGACGCCGTCGCCGCGACGGAGGAGCTGGACGAAGGCCTCGGCCACGGCCTCGTCGGCCAGCTCGGTCCGGCCGAACGCGCCGACCAGCGACCGGAAGAGCCTCGGAGACTCGCTCCGGTAGAGGGCCTCGACGGTCGACGGGGGAGCGCCCTCGGTCGTGTCGGTCATCGTCGGGTACAGGGCGGGGAGCGGGTCGGAACGTGACATCGGGCCGGTGGTGCGGGGGAGGTGGCCGCAGCCTGCCACCATCTTCGGTCGATGGAGCCGCAGCGACCCGAGGACGTCCAGGCGACGTTCTGCCTCACGCTCGTCGACGAGCTGGTGCGGAGCGGGGTCGAGCACGTCGTCGTCGCGCCCGGCAGTCGCTCGACGCCGCTGGCGCTGGCCGTCGCCGCGCACGACGCCGTCACGATGCACGTCCACCACGACGAGCGGGCGGCGGCCTTCGTCGCGCTCGGCATCGGGCGGGGGACCGGCCACCCGGCCGCGGTGGTGACGACGTCGGGCACGGCAGCGGTCGAGCTCCACCCGGCGGTGGTCGAGGCCCACCAGGACCGGGTCCCCCTGCTGCTGCTCACCGCCGACCGGCCCGGGGAGCTGCGCGACGTCGACGCGCCCCAGACCGTCGACCAGGTGGGCCTCTACGGCGGCGCGACGCGCTGGGCGGTCGATGCCGGTGTGCCCGACGCCGCGGCCTCGCCCACCTGGCGGTCGCTGGCGTCGAGAGCGGTTGCCGAGGCGACCGGCGAGCCACCCGGCCCGGTCCACCTCAACCTGCCCTTCCGCGAGCCGCTGGTCGGCGCACCTGGGGAGCCGCCAGCGCCTCGCGACGGTGGCGGTTGGCACGTCCGCCGCCACCCGTCCGGTCCACCCGCCGAGCTCGTCGACGAGGTCGCCCGCCGCCTCACCGGTCGGCGGGGGGCGATCGTCACCGACGGTGGAGCGCCGCCGGCGACGGTCCGCCTCGCGGCGGCGTTGGGGTGGCCGATCCTGGCCGGGCCCCGAGCGCCGTTCCCCGGCCCCCGCGTGGTCGCGTCCTTCGACGCCATCCTGCGTCACGAGCCGACGGCGCTGCGGCTGCGACCGGAGGTGGTGGTGCGGATCGGCGATGCCCCGGCGTCGCGGTTCCTCTCGGAGTGGACGGCGACCGTCGACGAGCGGATCCAGCTCGGTGGCGCGTCCTGGTCCGATCCCGGCCACGATGCCTCGCTGCTCGTCGCGGCACCCGTCGACGGTCTCGTCGACGGCCTCGTCGGATCGATCGGCACCACGACGGAGCCGACCTGGCTCGACGGCTGGCTCGTCGCCGAGCGGGCGGCGCGTGCCGCCATCGTGCGGGGCGTCCAGGAGCGCCCGGCCTCGGAGCCGGCCGTGGCGGCGGCCGTGCTGGAGGAGGTCCCGTCGGGCTCGCACCTGGTGCTCGCCTCGTCGATGCCCATCCGCGACGTCGAGTGGTACGGCGGCCGGCGGCGCGCCGATCTGGCGGTCCACGCCAACCGCGGCGCGAACGGCATCGACGGCGTGGTGTCGACCGCCGTCGGGGTCGCGCTCGGCACCGGTCGGCCCGTCACCGTGCTCGTCGGCGACGTGGCGTTCCTCCACGACGCCAACGCCCTCCTGGGCCTGGCCGGTCGAGGCGTCGACCTCACGATCGTCGTCGTCGACAACGACGGTGGCGGGATCTTCTCGTTCCTGCCCCAGTACCGGTTGCTCGACCGCCCGGTCTTCGAGCAGCTCTTCGGCACGCCTCACGGGGTCGACCTCCTCGGGCTGGCCGCGGCACACGGCATCGAGTCGACGGCGGTGCCCGACGCCGTCGAGCTCCGGCCGCTGCTGGCCACCTCCGGCGGGGCGCGCGTGCTCCTGGTGCGGACGGACCGCTCCGACAACGTGACGGTCCACGCCGAGCTCCACGCCGCCGTCGCTGCGGCGCTCGACGCGATCGACGCCGAGTAGCCTCCGCTCACCACCGGGAGGAACTGTGGACGTCGAGGGGTTGGCACGGTCGAGTCGGACGTTGCGTGACGCGCTCGAGCCCACCATCGGGTCGGTCTACTTCTCACCCGAGTGCCACGCCGAGTACGCGCAACTGGGGTTCGATCCCAGCGTCGGTGACGCCAACGGGGTCGCTCTCCCCGACGGCGCCGCCTACTTCTGCAGCCGCGGCTCGGCGCTCGGTCAGGCTCCCGGCACGGTCGTGGCCGCCGCCTTCGGTGTCTTCAACCCGTCCGCCGTCGTCCCGATGGTCTCCCGTGGTTGGACCCTCACCACGGCCGGCCAGATCGCTGCTGGCCGCGACCGGGGCGCGCTCGCCCAGCTCCGGCGGATCCTGCGCGAGCCACCCGAGGCCCAGTGGGCGTCGAGGGTCCTGCTGCGAGGCGTCGACGCGGCCCACACTGCGGGCCGCCCGCTCTACAGCGGCCTGCTCGCCCGTGGGCTGCCCGGCGATCCGCTGGGCGACCTCTGGCGGGCCGGCGATCTGCTCCGCGAGCTCCGGGGCGACGCCCACAACGCGGCGTGGACCACCGCCGGGCTGAGTCCCGTCGAGATCGGCCTGCTCACCGAGCTCTGGTGGGGTCTGGCGGCGCGCAGCTACGTCCGCACCCGTGCCTGGAGCGACGAGCAACTCGACGCCGGCCAGGACGCGCTGCGGTCCCGGGGTCTGATCGACGACGAGGGCGACCTCACCGAGCTCGGCCGCGACGTGCGCGAGCGGGTCGAGATTGCCACCGATCGCCAGATGGTCGCCTCGCTCGCCGCCATCGGCGACGACCTCGACGAGCTGCTCGTGCTCCTCCGCCGGTGGTCGGCGGCGGTGGTCGACGCCAAGGGCTACCTCACCGGGCCGAGCGACCTGGCCGACCGACCTCGTCGCCGCTCCACCGACTGAGGGCTCAGGGGCTGACGAGCGCGCCCAGGATGGCCCGGAGCTTGGCGCGCGTCTCGGCCAGCTCCGCCTCGGGGTCGGAGTCGGCCACCACGCCGACGCCGGAGAGCACGCGAGCGGTGGTCTCGGCGAGCTCGGCCCCCCGGATGCCGACCGCGAACCGGCCGTTGCCGGCACCGTCGACCCAGCCGACCG
Source organism: Actinomycetota bacterium (assembly GCA_039197885.1). Taxonomy (GTDB): domain Bacteria; phylum Actinomycetota; class Acidimicrobiia; order Acidimicrobiales; family Poriferisodalaceae; genus JBCBSZ01. Next base: position 14,247 of record JBCCTY010000040.1, read on the forward strand.
GACCGGCATAGGGCCCGCGGTCGCGTCCTTCGATCGCCCGGAGGAGCGTGGTCGCCTCGTCGGTGGGCTGCCCGCCGACCGCCGGGGTCGGGTGGAGGCCGGCGACCAGCTGGAGGATGGACGCCGGTGGGTGCGACAGCCGGCCCTCGACCGTCGAGGCCAGGTGCTGGACGTTGGCCACCGAGAACACCTCGGGCTCGGTGCCGGCGTCGAGGTAGGAGCACCACGGCAGCAGACCGTCGTGGACGGCGTCGATCGTGAACTGGTGCTCCTGGCGGTCCTTCGCCGACGCGAGGAGCGCAGCAGCGAGTTGGACGTCGCGGGTCGGGTCGCCGGTGCGCGGTGTCGTGCCGGCCATCGGCTGGGCGCGCACGACGTCGCCGGTGCGTCCGACGAGCAGCTCCGGGCTCGCCCCCACGAAGCCCCCGACGCCGTAGACCATGCTCGACGGGAACGCCCTGGCGAGCCGGTCGAGGACCACCCCACGGTCGATCGGGACGTCGGTGCGGATCTCGAGCTCGCGGGCGAGCACGACCTTCTCGAGTCGGCCGTCGCGGATCCGACCGGCGGCGTCGGCGACCGCGTCGGCCCACGCTCGGGGTGGGCGCTCGGCGATCAGCTCGTGGCACGCCGGCTCGGGCATCGGCGGCGCAGCCGGCGCCTCCGGTTCGGCGTCGTGGTCGCCGACGGTGGTGATCCAGCGCGTGCCGTCGCGAGAGCGTCCCACGACCACCTCGGGGATGAGCAGCTCGGCGGGGGCGTCGCGCTCGAACGGGAGCGCTGCGAACGCGACCACGCCCGAGCCGGGCCGCTCCAGCTCGTCGTCGACGTCCATCGCGCCGAGCTCGCGGGCAGCGAGCTCGACCGCGGAGGGCCACGGTGCCTCCAGGGCGATCCGTCCGGCGATGCCGCGACCGGCGAGGCCGTGACCGTCGTGCAGGAACACGAAACCGTCGCGCCCCGCCACGGCGAGCAGGTCGGCGTCGGCCTCGAGGCGCCGCGTGCGGATGGTGGCGCTCACGTGCGGGTGCCGACGAGGAGCTGGGCCGCGCCACCCGTGAGGAGATCGCGTCGGGCGTCACCGAAGCCGGCCTCGCGCACGAGGGCGGTCAGCTCCGGGCCGGGCGGGAGGTAGGCGAGGGACTTCGGCAGGTAGCGATAGGCCGAGGCCTTCGAGAGCGCGGCGCCGATGCGGGGGACGACCGTGCCGAAGTAGATGCCGTGGCCGAAGCGGAGCACCCGGTTCTCGGGCTCGCTGGCGTCGAGCAGGGCGATGCGCCCGCCGGGTCGGATGACCCGGGCGCACTCCCGCACGAAGCCGTCGAGATCGACGAAGTTCCGCAGCGCGAAGCCACAGATCACGCCGTCGACGGCACCGTCGGGCACGGGGAGGCGGAGCGCGTCGGCCTGCACGAGAGGCTCGCGGGTCCGGGCGTTGGCCAGCATCCCGAACGAGAAGTCCATGCCGAGCGGCACGTGGCCGCCCGCTCGCAGGTCGTCGCACAGGTCGCCGGTGCCGCAGGCCAGGTCGAGCACGGTCGAACCGGTCGGGAGCTCGAGGTCGCGGACCGCCCGACGGCGCCAGCGGACGTCGAGCCGGAAGGTCATCACCCGGTTGACGAGGTCGTAGCGCGGCGCGATGTCGTCGAACATCCGGCGCACGGCGACGGCCTTCTCGTCGCCCTCCGGGAGGACGCTGCCGTCGAGCTCAGGGGTGTCGGCCACGACCGCGACGGTACCGCCGCCTCACCGGATCGACGGAACCCCGGGCAGGCGCGCCAGCGACGTGGGATCGGCGATCGACGGGCTCAGCGGAACCAGATGCGCTGGTAGTCGCGGCTCATCGGGTGGAGCAGCAGCGCGAGCAGCGCGCCGTCGAAGAGCAGCTGGATGAGCACCTCGTAGTTGCCCCGGAGCAGGAACTGCACCAGGTAGAAGACGGGGATGATCGCGACGGCGACGCCGACGATGTAGCCCCACCGCTTCTCGTTGGCGATGCCGATCGCTCCGGCGACGAGGCCGATGATGAGCAGCAGCCGGAACTGGCCGGGGACGAAGAGCACGCGGGCGCCCAGGAGCGAGAAGACGGCTCTGAAGTACATCAGGAAGACCGCGATCTGGAGGGTCTGCGGCTGGTTGGGGCTCGTCCAGCGGAAGGCCGTCATGGGCCGACAGTCTGCCAGCCCGCGGCACCGTTCCGGTGGTCGTCGTCGGAACGTTGTCGGCGAGGGAGCAGCGTGACCTCGTTGCCGGCCCGGAGCTGGCCGCAGGCCGCGTCGATCGAGGTGCCTCGGTTGCGACGGATCGTGGCGTTGACACCGCGTTCGGTGAGCAGGTCGCGGAAGCGGCGGATCGTCTCGGGCGACGACCCGGTCGTGGGCCAGCCCGGTGTCGGGTTGAGGGGGATGAGGTTCACGTGGGCTCGCAGGGGGAGCGCGTAGGCGGCGAGCGCCTCGGCGTCGGCGGGGGAGTCGTTGACGCCGTCGATCATGGCCCATTCGAACGAGAGCCGTCGGTGCTGGGCGTCCATCCACGCGCGGCACGCATCGGCGAGCTCACCGAGCGGGTACCGGCGGTTGATGGGCACGAGCTCGTCGCGCTGGCGGTCGGTGGCGACGTGGAGCGACACCGCGAGCCCGACCTGGAGCCCCTCGGTGGCCAGGCGGCGGATGCCGGGGACGACACCCACGGTCGAGATCGTGATGTGGCGGGCCCCGATGCCGAGGTCGGTGTTGAGGCGGCGGACGGCGGCGAGCACGCGGTCGTAGTTCGCGAGCGGCTCCCCCATCCCCATGAACACCACGTTGGAGACCCGGCGAGGTCGGGCGGTGCGGGCGGCGTTGACGACCTGCTCGACGATCTCGCCGACGGTCAGGTGGCGATCGAAGCCCGCCTGGCCGGTGGCGCAGAACCCGCAGGCCATGGCGCAGCCGGCCTGGGAGGAGATGCAGACCGTCGTGCGCTCGGGGTAGTGCATGAGCACGGTCTCGATCCGGGTGCCGTCGTGGAGCTCCCAGAGCTCCTTGACGGTCTCGCCGTCGTCGGAGACCGAGCTGGTGACGCGCTCGAGGGCCGGCGGGAGCTCCTCGTCGAGTCGCCGCCGGAGCGCCGTGGGGAGGTTGGTCATCTCGTCGGGGGTGGCGAGCTGCTCGTGGAGGCCCCGCCACACCTGGTCGACCCGGTAGCTCGGCTCGCCCGCGAGGAGCTCGGCGAGCTGCTCGCGATCGAGGTCGTGGCGGGTGGGCACCTGGCTCAGGCTAGGGCGGTACGGTCTGGACCGTGGGAGGCCGGCACGATCACGGCACGGCCGCGGAGGTCCATCATGGCCACCGCAGCGTGACCGGTGGCGAGGCCCGCGCCGCCGTCTTCGGTGCGAGTGACGGCCTCGTCTCGAACGTCTCGCTGATCCTCGGCGTCGCCGGTGCCGACGTGGGCGCCGACATCGTGCGCGTCACGGGGCTGGCCGGGCTGGTCGCCGGGGCCGTGTCGATGGCGGCGGGCGAGTGGGTCTCCATGCAGGCCCAGCGCGAGCTGCTCGAGCGCGAGCTGGCCCGCGAGCGTCGCGAGCTGGAGCGGAACCCGCGCGGCGAGGCCGCCGAGCTGGCCGAGCTCTATCGCTCCCGTGGCCTCGACCCCGAGCGCGCGCAGGCCGTGGCTGATGCCATCGCCGACGACGTCGACATCGCCCTCGACGTGCACGCCCGCGAGGAGCTCGGCGTCGACCCCGACTCGCTGGGTGCACCGCTCGGCGCGGCCGCGTCGTCGTTCGGGGCCTTCGCGGTCGGTGCGGTGATCCCGCTCGCGCCTTGGTTCTTCGCGTCGGGCACGGCGGCGATCATCACGTCGCTCGTCCTGGCGGTGGTCGCCGCAGCCGTGCTGGGTGGCCTCCTGGCGGTCTATACGACCCGGAGCATCGTCCGCTCGGCGGTGCGCCAGGTGCTCATCGCCGCCGGCGCCGCAGGCGTGACCTACGTCGTCGGTGCGCTCGTCGGGGTCAACGTCACCTGACCGTCCGGCTCAGGCCGTGGCGACCATGTCGTGCTCGGGGAGGTAGAGCCGCCGGCGGATGTCGACCTCGAACCCCATCCGGTCATAGAGGGCTCGGGCCGGACCGTTGTCGGCGTCGACGAAGAGCATGCCCTTGGTCAGCCCGAGCCCGGCGAGGTGCTCGAGCCCGGCGGTCACGAGGGCCCGGCCGAGGCCGCGGCCCTGCGCGTCGGGGTCGGCGGCGATGGCGAAGATCTCCCCGACCGGCGGGTCCTCGTCGTGATGGACCTTGGTCCAGCAGAACCCGAGGAGGCGGTCGTCCTCCTCGAAGAGCAGGAACCCGGCCGGGTCGAACCAGTCCTCGAGGTAGCGCTCGTCGAGGTCGGCCTGGGTCAGGCGACCCTGCTCGCGGTGCCAGGCGAAGGCGCGGTTGTTGACCCGCAGCCACGCCTCGTCGTCCTCCCCCGGCCGGTAGGGCCGGGTCGAGAGGTCGGTGGTCTCGGTGATCGGCAGCGCGATCCGGAGTTGGAGCAGGTCGCGGATGCACGCGAGCCCGTGACGGGCGGCGATGTCGTCGAAGTGGCCGCCGGGCTGGTCGACCCACACCGAGAACTCGGTCACCCCGACGTGGTCGAGGGCATGGGCCAGCACGGCCGCCCGCTGGCGGTCGGTGCCGCCGGCATCGACGAGCACCTCGGTCTCGTGGCGACCCGGGCGGAGGCGCGCGCACGCCCCTCCGTCGGTGCACAGCGGCGTTCCCTCGTGCGACACATCCCGGACAGTACCGGTCGGTGCGTGGGCGGGTAGCTTCGCGCTCCGTGGCGAGGCCGAGGACCGCGCGAGGACGAGCACGGCGGACCCACGAGCGCCTCGCGCTCGAGTACCCCGAGGCCGAGTGCGAGCTCGATCACCGCAACGCCTTCGAGCTCCTCGCTGCGACGATCCTGTCGGCCCAGGCCACCGACGCCGGGGTCAACAAGGCGACGCCCGGCCTCTTCGCCCGCTACCCCGACGCCGAGTCGCTCGCCGCCGCCGAGCCCCAGGACGTCGAGCCGCTGGTCGACTCGATCGGGTTGTTCCGCCAGAAGTCCAAGAGCCTGGTCGGCATGGCCCGGATGCTGGTCGAGGACTTCGACGGCGCGGTGCCGGGGCGCATGGAGGAGCTGACCCGCCTGCCCGGTGTGGGTCGCAAGACCGCCAACGTCGTGCGCAGCGTGGCCCTCGATCTGCCCGGTCTCCCGGTCGACACCCACGTGAAGCGCCTCGTCGGTCTCCTCGACATCACCGACGAGACCGATCCGGTCAAGATCGAGCTCGAGCTCAACCCGATGGTCCCGGCCGCCGAGCGTGGCGAGTTCAGCCTGCGGCTGATCCTCCACGGACGCCGGGTCTGCATCGCCCGCCGCCCCCGCTGCGAGGACTGCGTGCTCAACGACTTCTGCCCGTCGTCGAAGGTCTGACGCCGGGGCGAAATCCCCTCGCCATCGGCCCGTGGGTCGGGCACCCTCCGCACCATGCATCGCCCCTCGCACTTCGCGCTGGACGACCGCGACGCGCTGACCGTCGTCGCCGAGACCGGGTTCGTGCAGCTCGTCAGCTCCGGCCCCGACGGGTTCGCCGTGACCCCGCTCCCGGTGCTCGTCGATCGCGGTCGTGCCGTCCTGCGAGGTCACGTCGCCCGGGCCAACCCCCACTGGCGCTCGTTGGCCGACGCACCCGTCGCCGTCGCCGTCTGCTCACCGACCGACGGCTACGTCTCGCCGACGTGGTACCCGTCGAAGGTCGAGCACGGCCGCGTCGTGCCGACCTGGAACCACGTCACGGTCGCGGTGCACGGCACGGTCGAGGTCCACGACGACCCCGAGTGGGTGCTCGCACTCGTCCGCGAGCTCAGCGACGCCCACGAGGCGGACCGGGAGCGGCCGTGGTCGATCGACGACGCACCTGCGGAGTTCATCGCCAAGCAGGCGAAGGCGATCGTGGGCGTCGAGCTGCGCATCGAACGCGTCGAGGGCGCGGCGAAGCTCAGTCAGAACCGGCCGGTCGCCGATCGCGAGGGTGTGCTCGACGGCCTCGACGACGAGCCGCTCCTGACCGCGATGCGCCGCTGGG
>JBCCTY010000041.1:0-20178 GCA_039197885.1 Actinomycetota bacterium
CCTTGAGAGGGTGGTGTCCTAGGCCGCTAGACGATGGGGGCTCGGCGCGATCGGCGATCGGAACCGCCGTCTGAGCCAGAGAGCATCGTAGAGCCCGCAGCCGCTGCTCACAACGTGCTCGCGGCGACTCAGGCGGCCTCGGTCGACCGCCCCGGCGCCGGGACCGGCATCGACAGCTCGTCCGAACGACGCACGGCATCGATCCGTCCGATCTCGGCGAGGCGGGCCTCGGCCCGGTCGAGCTCGGCCGGCGTGCCGACCAGCCGCACCAGTCGCGTCCGGTCGTCGTGGGCACCCACGACCGAACCGCCCATCTCGGCGAGCGCGAAGCGCAGCATGACGTCGTCGACCTTGGTCACCAGCGCGAGCAGCACCTGCACCCTGATCGCCGGCGGCTCGGCAACAGCAGGCGGCGACGTGGCAGCACCAGCAGCACCGGCAGCCGGCCGCTCGGCCCGCGCCCGGGACGCCGATCGGCGATCGAGCACCAGGCGAACGGCGAGGACGACGGCGGTGCCGGCCAGGGCCACGAGGGCCAACGGGTTGGCCAGGGCGTCACGCACGGTGCCCAGCGAACGCAGGTGCAGCCAGACCTCGCCGTCGACGAGCGTTCGGTCGAGGGGCTCGGACCCGGTCCCGTCGAACGCCTCGACGAGGATCACGTCGTCCCTCGTGACCGCGACGACCCGGCGGGTGGCCGTGCCGTCGACCGCCTCGGTCGTGGCCAGCACGTCGCCGGCCTCGATCGCACCGATGCGGATGGGACGCACGAACGCCAGCGAGCCGTCGGCGAGGACCGTGGGCTCGGACTCGGCGTCGACGGTGAACGACGAGCCACCGGTCGCCAGTGGGACGGCGGTGACCGCGGCCAGGAAGATCGCGAGGACGGCCACCACGACGGCCAACAGGCGTCGGGCGGTGAGGGCGACACCCCGGAGCACGGCCCGACGATCGAACAGGGGTGGTCGGGGTGACGACGTGCGCCCACTGCTCGCCATGCGACCTCCCAGGGAGCGGGGCCCGGCGAGCCGATCCCACCGGTGCTGACCACTCTCTCCGTGGTCAAGCACACCACGGGGCGTGGGGGTCCGCCAGGGTTCTGTGCCCGTGTTCGCCGGAGGTTGTCACGGCGTTGGGCGGCGGCGAGCAGGCCGAGGAGCCGGATGAAGAGCTCGGGGAGGAGGACTTGAACCCCCAACGACTGGACCAGAACCAGCTGTGTTACCGATTACACCATCCCCGAAGGACGTCGGTCAGGGTACCGAGCCCCGACCCGTCGCGGCAACGCCCTTCCGTCCGGTCACCCCACGAGGGTGTCGAGGCGTCGGTAGCCGATCAGGCGACCGATCGAGACCGCCGTGGTCTCCCGCACCAGCGACCGGAACGATCGCCCGCCGTCCTGGGCCGGGGACACGACGGCGTCGAGGCCGACCTCCGAGGCGATGCCCCGCAGGCGGGCCGAGTGGTAGGGCTCCGAGACGAGGACCACCTCCTGGACCTCCTCGCGCTCACGGAGGAACCGGGCCGTGGCCGCCAGCGATTCGTAGGAGCTGGTGCCGCTCACCTCCCGCAGGATCGCCTCGTCGGGCACGCCGCGGTCGTGGAGGTAGGTCGCCGACGCGGTCGCCTCGGTGAAGCGGTCGCCGGGCTGGTTGCCACCGGTGACGACGATCAGTGGCGCCACCCCGGCGTCCCACAGGTCGGCGGCATGGTCGAGGCGGGCCTCGAGCGCCGGCGACGGCGTGCCGTCGTACTGGGCCGCGCCGAGCACGACGATGGCGTCGACGGGATCCTGGTCGTCCCAGCGCGAGGCCCAGAACACCTGCAGGACCGTGGCGAGCACGTAGAGCAGCACGACCGCGCCCACACCGAGCACGATGCGGACGCGGGTGCGGGTGCTCACACCGGAGAGTCGATCACACCCGCTGGCGTGCCGCGTGGAGGCGGCGGAGGGTCTCGTCGCGACCCAGGATCTCGAGCGCCTCGAACAGCGGCGGCCCGACGGTCCGCCCGGTGACGGCCACCCGCACCGGCGCCTGTGCCTTGCCGAGCTTGAGCCCCCGCGCCTCACCGAGGGAGCGGAGCGTCTCGTGGAGCACCTCGGTCGACCACTCGCAGCCGGCGTAGGCCTCGATCACGTCGTCGAGCACCCCGGCGGCGTCGGGGCCCTTCACCATCACCTTCTCCCACGAGGCGTCGTCGACCTCCGGATCGGCGAGGAAGAGGAAGTCGATCAGCCCGGGTACGTCGGCGAGCGTCCGGGCCCGCTCCTGCACCAGGGGGCCGACCGCCTGCCACCGCTCCTCGTCGAACGACCCGGCGTCGAACCACCCGGCTGCCTCGACGAAGGGTCGGGCCAGCGCCAGCAACTCGTCGAGGGGCAGCGCCCGGATCTTCTCGCCGTTGACGTGCTCGAGCTTCTTCGGATCGAAGCGGGCCGCCCCCTTGGAGATGTCCTCCAGCGCGAAACGCTCGACGATCTCGGCGATCGGGCGGACCTCGACGTCGTCACGAGGTCCCCAGCCGAGCAACGCGAGGTAGTTGACCATCGCCTCCGGCAGGAACCCGCGGGCCCGGTAGTCCTCGACCGCCACGTCGTCCCGGCGCTTCGAGAGCTTCTTGCCCTGGTCGTTCACGATGAGCGGGAGGTGGGCGTAGGTCGGCCGCTCGCCGTACCCGAGCGCGTCCCAGAGGAGCAGCACCTTGGGGGTCGTGTTGAGCAGGTCCTCGCCCCGGATCACGTGGGTGATGCCCATGTCGGCGTCGTCGACGGCGTTGGCGAGCAGGAACACCGGCTGGCCGTTGCTGCGGACGATGACGAAGTCCTCGAGATCGGCGTGGTCGAACGAGACGTCGCCCCGCACCACGTCGCGCACGACGGTCGACCCGTCGTCGGGCACCCGGAAGCGCAGCACGCGACCCGGTCCGGGCCCGAGGCCACGGTCGCGGCTGTAGCCGTCGTAGCCCTTCCCACCGGTGCGCTCCTGGATCTCCTCGGGCGTCTGGTCGCAGTAGTAGGCCCGGCCCTCGGCGTGGAGCCGGTCGGCGGCGGCGAGGTAGCGCTCCATGCGGCCGGACTGGTGGATCGGCCCCTCGTCGAAGTCGATGCCGAGCCAGTCGAAGGTGCGCAGGATGAGGTCGATCATCTCCTGCGACGAGCGCTCGGTGTCGGTGTCCTCGATGCGGAGCACGAGCGTGCCGTCGGTGGCACGGGCGTAGAGCCAGTTGAACAACGCCGATCGGGCGCTGCCGAGGTGGAGGTAGCCGGTGGGCGACGGGGCGAAGCGGACGCGGGGAGCCACGGGGACGTCAGGACCGGGTGCTACAGCGAGAGCAGCGAGCGCCAGTCGGAGCGGTGGCGCTCGGCGACCTGTGCCGGCAGCAGCTGCAGCGACGACTCGGGTACGGCGTCGACGACGGCCCGCGCCTCGAAGTAGTGGTGGGGGTTGGCGATGCCCTCGAAGAGCTTCGTCCGGGCGGTGACGAGGTCGTCGTCGGCCTCGTCGAGCAGCCCCCACACCCGGAACCCGATCTCGACGTCGTGGATCACCGGCGCCCGGCCGTAGATCGACGCCCGCTTCATCGCGACGAGGACGGCGCCCTTGAGGGCGTCGTCGGTGTGCTCGCCGGGGCCGAGCACGAGCCGGTCGGCGAACCGGGCGGCGAGGGTCATGGCGTAGCCCTGGTCGGGCCCCTGGAACCCGAACTCCCCGCCGGTCGGCTGCTCGGCGCCGAGGTCGGACGGCCGGTCCTGCGACCATCCGTCGGGGACGTGGTCGGGCGCGTCGTAGGAACGGACCTTCTCGGTCGGCGGACGCGGGACGAACTCGGGGGCAGCCATGTGGGGCTCAGGGTAGTGCCGTCCCGCGGAGCGCGGCGGACCGGTCGTGCGATCCGCGGATCGGCCGACATGATGGTCGTGGTGAGCGACGTGAGCTGGACCGAGCGGGTGGTCGACCTGCCCGACCGGGGCGCGGTCAGGGTGCGCCACGCCCCCGCGTCCGCCGGCGAGCCGACCTTCCTCCTCCTCCATGGCTGGACGGCGACCGCCGACATCAACTGGGGCTCGTCGTACCGGGCGCTGCTCCTGCGCGGCGGCATCGTCTCCCTCGACCACCGGGGTCACGGCCGGGGCCTGCGCGGCGTGCGCTTCTCGCTGGAGGGCTGCGCCGACGACGCCGCCGACGTGGTGCGGGCCCTCGGGATCGACCGGGTGATCGTCGTCGGCTACTCGATGGGCGGGGCGATCGCCCAGCTCGTCGCTCGCCGCCATCCCGACCTCACCGCCGGGGTCGTGTTGGCCGCCACGGCGGGCACGTTCAACGACCACCCGCGCGAGCGCCGAGTGTTCCGGGCCCTCGCCGGGCTGACCACGGTGGCCCGCGCCCTGCCGGTCGAGCTGCGCACCGCCGCCGCCCACCGCCTCATCGCCGCTCGGAACGGCACCTCCGTCGACGAGACGGCGTCGCACCTCCGAGAGCACGACTGGCTCCGCATCGCCGAGGCCGGGCAGGCGCTCGGTCGGTTCGACTCGCGGGACTGGATCGACGAGATCGAGGCCCCGGTCGTGAACCTGGTCACCGTCGGCGACCGGGTCGTGTCGGTCCGCCGCCAGCTCAACCTGGCGGTGTTCGCCGGCTCGCGGGCCGTCGTGCCGGTCCACGGCGACCACGGCGTGCCGGTCGCGGCACCGACCCGCTTCGTGCCCCGCCTCGTGCACGCGCTCGACACGGTGACGGCGGCCGACGTCGTCGGCACCTGACTCTCTCCCCGGACCCTCGACCCGTCCCACCTCACAGCGACACCGGTGTCGGGATGGTCACGTCCGAACGCCGGTGTCGCTCCGAGGCCGAACGGACCTCACCACCGCCCGGGGACTCCCCCGGCCACGGCACACCGGCCCGACCGAGGCAGCGCGCGGGGAGCGATCAGGCGACGAGCGACGCGAGCGCATCGGCGGCGGCGCGCACCGTCGAGCCGTAGCGCTCCCCCGGCGCCGGTCCCAGCCGCTCGACCGGGCCCGAGACGCTGACCGCCGCCACCACCGCCCCCGATCCGTCGCGGACCCCGGCCGACACCGACGCGACCCCGGCGGCGCGCTCGGCGATGCTCGCCCGCCAGCCGTCACCACCGTCCGCACCGGTCAGCACGTGCCCGGCCGAGCCGACGGCGAGCGGGAGGACGGCGCCGGGCGCCACGATGGTGCGCAGCTCCTCGGGTGAGTCGAGGGAGGCGACGCAGACCCGCACATCGCCCTCCCGGACGTAGAGCTGGGCCGACTCGCCGGTCTCGTCGCGGAGGCGTCGGAGCACGGGCAGGGCCAGTTCGGCGAGAGGAAGACCCTCGGCCGCCCGCCGACCGAGCCCGACCAGCCGGGCACCGAGGCGGTAGCGACCGTCGCCGTCGCGCCCCACGAGCCCGTGCACCTCCAACGCCGCCGCGAGCCGGTGGGCCGTGGCGCGGCTGATGCCGGTCCGTTCGACGAGGGTCGCCAGTGAGGCCGGACCGTCCTCCAGGGCCACGAGCACCCGGACGGACTTGTCGACGACGCCGACGCCGCTTACGCTTCCTTCCACAGAGCGAGACTACCATCTCAGATATTGAGACTCACAAGGCCGACATCCTCGAGGACCGAGCATGACCGAGACCCCCAGAACGCTGGCCGAGAAGGTGTGGGACCGCCACGTCGTCCGCACCGGCGACGGCCTGCCCGACCTGCTCTACATCGACCTCCACCTCGTCCACGAGGTCACCAGCCCGCAGGCCTTCGACGGTCTCCGCCTCGCCGGCCGGCGGGTTCGCCGACCCGACCTCACCGTCGCGACCGAGGACCACAACGTCCCCACCGCCGACATCGACCAGCCGATCGCCGACCCGACCTCGCGCACGCAGGTCCAGACCCTGCGCGACAACTGCGAGGAGTTCGGCATCACGAACCACCCGATGGGCTCGGCCGGGCAGGGCATCGTCCACGTGATCGGCCCCGAGCAGGGACTCACCCTGCCGGGCATGACCATCGTCTGCGGTGACTCCCACACCTCGACCCACGGCGCGTTCGGGGCGCTCGCCTTCGGGATCGGCACGAGCGAGGTCGAGCACGTCCTGGCCACCCAGACCCTGCCCCAGGCGACGCCGAAGCTGATGTCGATCACCGTCGACGGGCAGCTCTCCCCCGGCGTCACCGCCAAGGACGTCATCCTCGCCATCCTCGGTCGCATCGGCACCGGTGGCGGCATCGGCCACGTCGTGGAGTACCGAGGCGAGGCGATCCGGTCGCTCTCGATGGAGGGACGGATGACGGTCTGCAACATGTCGATCGAGGCCGGCGCCAAGGCGGGCCTCATCGCCCCCGACGAGACCACGTTCGCCTACCTGAAGGGTCGCCCCCACGCCCCGCAGGGCGCCGACTGGGACGCCGCGGTGGCCGAGTGGCGCACCCTGACCACCGACGAGGGCGCCCACTTCGACACCGAGATCGTCCTCGACGGCGCGGCCATCGAGCCCCACGTCTCGTGGGGCACCAATCCGGGTCAGGTGGCCCCGATCTCGGCACGGGTCCCCGACCCGGCCGGGCTCGACGAGCCGTCCGCCCGCGACGCCGCCGAGCGGGCCCTCGCCTACATGGGTCTCGAGGCCGACACGCCGATCCGCGACATCGGCGTCGACACCGTGTTCATCGGCTCCTGCACCAACTCCCGCATCGAGGACCTCCGCGCCGTCGCCGCCGTGGCGAGGGGCCGGACGGTCGCCGACGGGGTCCGCACCCTCGTCGTGCCCGGGAGTCGGGCGGTGAAGGACGCCGCCGAGGCCGAGGGCATCCACACGGTGCTCATCGAGGCCGGCTTCGACTGGCGCGAGCCCGGTTGCTCGATGTGCCTCGCCATGAACCCCGACAAGCTCGCCCCCGGCGAGCGCTGCGCATCGACCTCCAACCGCAACTTCGAGGGGCGCCAGGGCCGGGGTGGGCGCACCCACCTCGTCTCGCCCGAGGTCGCCGCCGCCACCGCCATCACCGGGCGCTTCGCCGCCCCGGCCGACCTGGAGGAGCTCTGATGCAGGCCGTCCGCATCCTCACCTCGACCGGTGTGCCGCTGCGCCGCAGCGACGTCGACACCGACCAGATCATCCCGTCCGACTGGCTCAAGCAGGTCAGCCGCACCGGTTTCGGCAAGGGCCTGTTCTCGGAGTGGCGTGACGAGCCGTCGTTCGTGCTCAACGACGAGCAGTACGCCGGGGCCAGCATCCTCGTGTCCGGACCGAACTTCGGGACCGGCTCGTCCCGCGAGCACGCGGTGTGGGCGTTGATGGACTACGGCTTCCAGGCCGTCATCTCCCCCCGCTTCGGTGACATCTTCCGGAACAACTCGACCAAGAACGGGCTCGTGCCCGTGCAGGTCGACGCCGAGGTGGTCGAGCAGATCCAGTCCGCGGTCGAGGCCGACCCCTCGACGGCGATCGTCGTCGACGTCGAGCGGCGGGTCGTCGAGGTCCCCTCCATCGGCCTCGTCGCCGACTTCCCGCTCGACGACGCCACCCGCGAGCGCTTCCTCGAGGGCCTCGACGACGTCGGCATCTCGCTGCGCTCGGTCGAGGCCATCGACACCCACGAGGCCGCCCGGCCGTCCTGGCTCCCCACCGCCGGCTGAGCTCAGGCCGCCGACCGGCGCATCCTCCACGCATCGACCGCAGCGAGGGCCACCGCCGCGCAGCCCGCGCCGATCGTGATCCCGGCGACGTTGCCGGCGACATCGCCCAGCTCGAAGCGCCGCGTCGTCGAGAGCTCCCGCTGGAGCACCTCGACGAGCGTCGACAGCACGACGAGACCGGTCGCGACGTCGACGGGTCCGACGCGCCCGGCGGCCACGACCACCAGCACCGCGGCGATCGCCCCCCACTGGAGGACGTGGAACACGACGTCGGGCGCTGCCCGGAGCTGATCGAACCAACCCGGGGCATCGACGCCCAGCGAGCCGGCCGCCGAGCCGGCGACGTCGACGAGCGGCCGTGCGCCCGCCAGGATGAGGTCGGGGACGGTGTCGGAGAAGCCGAGCACGACGACGGACGCGGCGATCCCACCCAGCAGCAGCCACCTCGCGAACCGTGCCATGGGTCGACGCTACCGACACCCGCCGCCGTGGCCCGGTCGGGCAGATCCCCTGCTGACGACCTGTTCAGCCAGGGGTCGGAGACGGCTCGTTTCGGCACCCTCACCGGGCCCCGCGAGGCAGTGTGAGGACACTCACCTCGCAGCCAGGAGTGGCATGCGACGGACGACCCCACGACGTCACGGGCAGGTAACGGCAGGGAAAACGGCACCCGCTTGCATGCACCGGTGTGAACGAGACCCCCCGTCCTGTCGGTGACTCCCTGGCGCCTCGTCCCCAGGTGACCCGCCGCCGCTTCCTCCTCGGCCTCGGCGCCGCGACCGCAGGAGGTGCGCTGCTGTCCGCCTGCGGAGGCGGCGGCTCCGACTCCTCCGTCGCCGGAGCGGGGACGGACGCCTCCACGCCACCGTCCGTCGCCGGTTCGGGTGTGCCGCTCGCCGTCGAGAAGCCCAACCTCACCCTGGGCTTCATCAAGCTCACGGACATGGCGCCGCTCGCCATCGCGCTCGAGAACGGCTACTTCGCCGAGGAGGGCCTCAACGTCACCCTGGAGGCGCAGGCGAACTGGAAGGTGCTGCTGGACGGGGTGATCGGCGGTCAGCTCGACGGCGCGCACATGCTCGCCGGCCAGCCGCTGGCCGCCACCATCGGCTACGGCACCGCCGCCCCCCTCATCGCGCCGCTCAGCCTCGACCTCAACGGCAACGGCATCACCGTGTCGAACGAGGTCTGGGACATCATCCGGCCGAACCTGCCGGAGAACGAGGACGGCAACCCGATCCACCCGATCTCCGCCGAGGTGCTCCGCCCGGTGATCGAGCAGTTCGCGACGGCGGGCAAGCAGTTCAACATGGGGATGGTCTTCCCCGTGTCGACCCACAACTACGAGCTCCGCTACTGGTTGGCCGCCGGCGGCATCGAGCCCGGGTACTACATGGCCGGCGGTGACGCCGTCGGCGAGGTCGCCGCCGAGGTGCCCCTGTCCGTCACCCCGCCGCCCCAGATGCCGGCCACGATGGAGGCCGGCACGATCGACGGCTACTGCGTCGGCGAGCCGTGGAACCAGCAGGCGGTGAACCTGGGCATCGGCGTGCCGATCGCCACCGACCAGCACGTCCAGACCCTGAACCCGGAGAAGGTCTTCGGCCTGCGCGAGGACTTCGCCACGCAGAACCCGGCCACGACCAACGCCATGATCCGGGCGATCATCAAGGCCCAGCAGTGGCTCGACGCCGACGACAACGCCAACCGCGAGGCGGCGGTCGAGATCCTCTCCCAGCCCGAGTACGTCGGCGCCGACTTCGACGTGATCGCTGCGTCGATGACCGGCGTCTTCACCTTCGAACAGGGCGACACCCGTCCCGCTCCGGACTTCAACATCTTCTTCCGGGACTTCGCCGGCTATCCGTTCTACTCCGATGCGATCTGGTACCTGACCCAGATGCGTCGGTGGGGTCAGATCGACGCCGACCAGACCGACGAGTGGTACGTCGAGACCGCCAACAGCGTCTACCGGCCGGACCTCTACATGGCCGCAGCGACCTCGCTCGTCGACGAGGGCGTCATCGACGCCGCCGACGTGCCCGAGACCGACGGCTTCCGTGGTCCCCAGGACGACTTCATCGACGGGATCGTCTTCGACGGGTCCCAGCCCAACGCCTACCTCGAATCGCTGCCCATCGGACTCAAGGCCGGCCAGACGGTGTCTGCGTCCGGCGTGGAGGGTTGACCATGACCGACGTGACGACGCCCCGGACGGCGGCCGACACGGCCGCTCCGCCCGGGATCGGGGCACCCGAGGACGACCTCCGGGTCCTCCCCGACGCCGATCCGACGCCGGACGGTGTGGAGGAGGCGAGGGCTCCGAGCTGGTTCGCCCGCCAGGTCACCCCGGCCCGGCTCCGAGGGTTCGCCGGCAGCCTCGTCCCCCCGGTGCTGGGCATCGGCGGGTTCCTCGTGCTGTGGGCGGTCTTCGCCGCGCGGATCGACACGTCGCTCGGCACCCTGCCGGGTCCCGGCGAGGTGTGGGACGCCGGTGTCGGCCTCTGGGACGCCTTCCTCGCCTCCCGCGACGAGGAGCGGGCCTTCTACGCCGCGCAGGACGCCACCAACGTCCAGCGTGCGGCCGAGGGACTGGAACCGCAGAACTTCGTGTTCAACGGACCGGTCACGTTCGTCGACCAGATCTGGACGAGCCTCCGCACCGTCATGCTCGGCTTCGCGATCGGCACGTTCATCGCCGTCCCGATCGGCCTGCTCAGCGGTCTGTCGAAGACCTTCAACGGTGCCATCAACCCGCTCGTGCAGATCTTCCGCCCGGTCAGCCCGCTCGCCTGGCTGCCGATCGTGACGGTCATCATCTCGGCGGCCATCACGTCGTCCGACCCGCTCCTGCCGAAGGCGTTCATCATCTCGGCGCTCGTCGTCACCCTCTGCTCGCTGTGGCCGACGCTGATCAACACCTCGGTCGGCGCGTCGTCGGTGCCGAAGGACCTCATCAACGTCGCCGACGTCCTCCGCCTCGGGTGGTTCACCCGGCTCCGCAAGATCGTGCTGCCGTCGGCGCTGCCCTACATCTTCACCGGCATGCGCCTCTCGCTCGGTGTGGGCTGGATGGTGCTCATCGCCGCCGAGATGCTCGCCCAGAACCCCGGCCTCGGGAAGTTCGTCTGGGACGAGTTCCAGAACGGCTCCAGCCAGTCGATGAGCCGGATCATGTTCGCCGTGATCGTCATCGGCATCATCGGCTTCCTCCTCGATCGGATGATGGCGATGCTCGAGGGCGTCGTCAGCCGTCGCTGGGCCGCGGCATGACGGCGGCGGTCACCACCCCGGAAGCCGGCAGCGTCGAGACCGGCGAACCGCTCCTCCGGGTGCGCAACCTGTCGAAGACCTACGTCGACGCCAACGGCAACCGGAGCGACGTCCTGGCCGGGGTCGACCTCACGGTCGCCGAGGGCGAGCTGGTCGCCGTCCTCGGCTTCTCGGGCTCGGGCAAGACGACGTTGGTCTCGGCCATCGCCGGGCTCGTGCCGATCGACCGTGGCGAGATCACCATCGACGGTGCCCCGATCGACGGCCCCGGCCGCGATCGCGGCGTCGTCTTCCAGTCGTACTCGTTGCCCCCGTGGCTGTCGGTGTGGGACAACGTCAAGCTGTCGGTCGACGCCGTGCACTCGGGGCGGTCCAGGGCCGAACGCAACGAGCTCATCGCCGCGACGATCGAGCTCGTCGGCCTCAGCCACGCCAAGGACCGGCGCATGGCGCAGCTCTCCGGTGGGATGCGACAGCGCACGGCCCTCGCCCGAGCCCTCGCCGGGACGCCCCGCATCCTGCTCATGGACGAGCCACTGTCGGCCCTCGACGCCCTCACCCGGTCCAAGCTCCAGGACGAGATCGACGCCATCCGCGCCCGCGAGAAGACGACCGTGCTGCTCGTCACCAACGACGTCGACGAGGCGCTCCTGCTCGCGGACCGGGTCGCGGTGCTCGAGCGCGGCCCCCGGGCCGGCATCGCCCGCCTGTTCGAGGTCGACATCGACCGACCCCGTGACCGGACCGAGCTCCAGCACGACCTGCGGTTCATGGCGCTGCGGAACGAGATCGTGACCTTCCTCGCCGAGCTCGGCCTCGACCCGGACCTCGTGACCACCGAGTCCACCCCCGACGGTCCGGTCGAGGTGGCCACGCTCCCCGACGTCGCGCCGACCGACCTCGAACCGCCCAGGGCCTACTCCGACGCGGCCGCCGCCGACACCGAGCACGGCTACCTCTCGTTCTCGAAGCTCACGAAGGTGTACCCGACCCCGGACGGGCCGCTCACGGTCATCGAGGACATCGACCTGTCGCTCCAGCAGGGCGAGTTCGTGTCACTCATCGGGCACTCGGGCTGCGGCAAGTCGACGGCGCTCACGATGGCCGCCGGGCTCAACGAGATCACCGGCGGGACCATCACCCTCGACGGACGCGACGTCCACCACGCCGGGCCCGACAAGGCCGTGGTGTTCCAGGCCCCGTCGCTGTTCCCATGGCTCACGGCCCGGGACAACGTCGCCCTCGGCGTCGAACGCGTCTACCCGGACGCGACCCGGAAGGAGCGCAAGGAGATCGTCGAGTACTACCTCCAGCGGGTCGGCCTCGGCGACGCGATGGAGAAGCGGGCCGGCGACCTGTCGAACGGCATGAAGCAACGGGTCGGGCTCGCCCGTGCCTTCGCCCTCTCTCCGAAGCTCCTCCTGCTCGACGAGCCGTTCGGGATGCTCGACAGCCTGACCCGGTGGGACCTGCAGGACGTGCTGGTCGAGGTGTGGAACCGCACCCAGGTCACGACGATCTGCGTCACCCACGACGTCGACGAGGCCATCCTCCTCGCCGACCGGGTGATCATGATGACCAACGGCCCCAACGCCCGCATCGGCAGCGTGCTCGAGGTCGACCTCCCCCGCCCACGGGACCGCAAGCAGCTCCTCGAGGACCCGAAGTTCTACGGCTACCGCGAACAGGTGCTCGAGTTCCTCGAGGCCTACGAGCACGGGAACGCGTCGAGTGCGACGTAGGACCCTGCTCGTCGCCGGCAACGGCATGGTCGGCCAGCGCGTCGTCGAACGCGCCGCCACGACCGACCTCTTCGACGTGGTCGTCGTGGGCGAGGAGCCCCGCCCGGCCTACGACCGGGTCGCGCTGTCGAGCTGGTTCGAGGGTCGGAGCGAGGCCGATCTGAGCCTCTGCTCCGACGAGCTGCTCGGCCACGATCGGGTCGAGTACCTCCTCGGCCACCGGGTCGTCCGGCTCGACGTCGACCGGCGCACGGTCACCCTCGATGACGAGCGGGTGCTCGGCTACGACGAGCTCGTCCTCGCCACCGGGTCCTCCCCCTTCGTGCCCCCGATCGCCGGCCACGACCTCGAGGGGTGCTTCGTCTACCGCACGCTCGACGATCTCGCGGCGATCAGGGACCGGGCCGAGGGCCGCTCCCACGGCGTCGTGATCGGCGGCGGCCTGCTCGGCCTCGAGGCGGCGAACGCCCTCCGGGCGCTCGGCCTCGAGACCCACGTGGTCGAGATGGCCCCGTACCCGATGCCCCAACAGCTCGGCGAGGGCGGCGGGCGGATGCTGGCCCGGTGGGTCGACTCGCTGGGCGTCCACCTCCACTGTGACGTCAGCTCCGATCACTTCGCTCCCGGTGAGGACGGTTCGGTCGGCGCCCTGCACCTCGCCGACGGCACGGTGCTCCCCGCCGACCTGGTGGTGTTCTCCGCCGGCATCCGACCGCGCGACGAGCTGGCCCGCGCCGGCGGCCTCGAGATCGCCGATCGCGGCGGGGTGCTCGTGGACGACACCCTCGCCACCTCGGCACCGAACGTGTGGGCGGTCGGCGAGGTCGCCGCCCACCGGGGCCGGTGCTCCGGTCTCGTCGCGCCCGGCTACGCGATGGCCGACGCGCTCGTCGCCGGGCTGAGCGGCGGCGAGGGGACCTACGAGGGCAGCGACCTGTCGACGAGGCTCAAGCTGCTCGGCGTGGACGTCGCCGCGTTCGGCGCGAGCACGGCGCAGGGCGACGGCATCGACGAGATCGTCTACCACGACCCCGTCAACCGCATCTTCCGACGGCTGGCACTCGACGCGGAGACCGGACGACTGCTCGGCGGCACCCTCGTCGGCGACGCGTCGGGCTACGAGCTGCTGCGGGCCGTGACCCTCGGCGACGTCGACCAACCCGCCGACCTCCCGGCCCACGTCCTCCCGGCGGACGTCAGGCCACCGGCCGACGGCGCGCTGCCGGACGGGGCGCTGCTCTGCTCGTGCAACGCCGTGTCGGTCGGGAGCATCCGTGACGCCGTCGCCGACGGGTGCGCCACCGTCGGCGAGCTCAAGGAGTGCACCGGCGCCGGCACGAGCTGCGGTGGCTGCGTGCCGGCGCTCGGCACGCTGCTCAAGGCCGAGCTGGCAGCGCGGGGCGTGGCGGTCTCCGACGCGCTCTGCGAACACTTCGACCACAGCCGCCAGGAGCTGTTCGGGCTCATCCGCTTCCACGGCCACCACACCTGGGCGGAGGTGCTCGAGGCCCACGGCCGTGGTCGGGGCTGTGAGATCTGTCGACCGACGGTGGCGTCGATCCTCGCCTCGCAGGGCAACGGGTACGTCCTCGACGGCGATCTCGCAGCTCTGCAGGACACCAACGACCATCACCTCGCCAACATGCAGCGCAACGGCACCTACTCGGTGGTGCCCCGCGTGCCCGGCGGCGAGATCACCCCGGACCAGCTCATCGCCCTCGGACAGATCGCGAAGGACTTCGGGCTCTACACCAAGATCACGGGTGGGCAGCGCATCGACCTCTTCGGCGCGCAGCTCTCGGACCTACCGCTCATCTGGCAGCGCGTGATCGACGCCGGGATGGAGTCGGGCCACGCGTACGGCAAGGCGCTGCGCACCGTGAAGTCGTGCGTCGGGTCGACGTGGTGCCGCTACGGGGTCCAGGACTCGGTCGGCATGGCGATCCTCCTCGAGGAGCGCTACCGCGGCCTCCGGGCACCGCACAAGGTGAAGATGGGCGTGTCCGGCTGCACCCGGGAGTGCGCCGAGGCCCAGTCGAAGGACGTCGGCGTCGTCGCCACCGAGTCCGGATGGAACCTCTACGTCTGCGGCAACGGTGGCCGCGCGCCACGGCACGCCGACCTGCTGGCCACCGACCTCGACGACGACCAGCTCGTCCGAGCCATCGACCGGTTCCTCATGTTCTACATCCGGACCGCCGACCGGCTGCAGCGCACGTCGGTGTGGTTGGAGTCCCTCGACGGCGGGGTCGAGCACGTCCGCGACGTCGTGTTCGACGACGTGCTCGGGATTGCCGACGAGCTCGACGCCGACATGGCCCGTCACGTGGCGACCTACGAGTGCGAGTGGAAGGCCACCCTCGCCGACCCGGAGCGCCTGTCGCACTTCGTCGAGTTCGTCAACGCCCCCGACGAACGCTCGACCCCGGTCTGGATCACCGAGCGCGGCCAGAAGGTGCCCGGATGATCGACGACCGCGCCGGGATCGACCTCGCCGCCATGGCCACGGCGATCGCTCCCCTCGACCGGCTCCCGGTCGACCGCGGCGTCGCCGCGCTCGTCGAGGGCGAGCCGGTGGCCGTGTTCCGGCTGTCCGACGGCGCCATCTACGCCATCGACCACATCGAGCCGTTCACCGGTGTGCCGGTGCTGGCCCGTGGCCTGGTCGGCTCCGTGGGCGACGTGCCCACGGTCGCGTCGCCACTGCACAAGCAGCGCTTCGACCTGCGAACGGGCGTGTGCCTCGACGACCCCGATCGCCCGGTCCGCACCTGGCCGGTCGAGGTCGCCGACGACGTCGTCCACGTCGTCCACCAGCCGCATCTCCACCCATCTCCCGACCCCGAAGGACCCCCGTGCTGACCGACCGCCAGATCGAGCTCGTCCAGACCACGTTCGCCGACGTCGAACCCATCGCCGACCAGGCCGCTGCGCTGTTCTACGGCCGCCTCTTCGAGCTCGCTCCAGGCGTCCGGTCCCTCTTCGCCGACGACATGACCGAGCAGGGCCGCAAGCTCATGGACACCCTCGGCGTCGCGGCCAGCGGGCTCACCGACCTCGAGGCGCTCGTCCCGGTCGTGCAAGGGCTCGGCGAGCGCCACGCCGGGTACGGTGCGCTGCCGGAACACTTCCCCGTCGTCGGCGAGGCGCTGCTCTGGACGCTCGGGCAGGGCCTCGGCGAGGCCTTCACCGACGAGGCCGAGGCGGCCTGGACCGCGGCGTACGGCCTGCTCTCCGAGGTCATGGTCGCCTCGGTGGAGACGGCCACCACCTGACCCCGCCCGGGAGCCGTACTCACGATCGTGAGACTGCGGAAACCACCAGGAAACGCGCTCGCCGGAGACTGTGGTGGTGAGCACACCACTCTCCGGCTTCACGGTCGGCGTCACCGCCGACCGGCGGTCGGACGAACAGATCAAGCTGCTCACCGGTCGCGGCGCCGACTGCGTGCACGGTTCGGTCATCCGCACGCACCCCCTCGACTCCGAGGAGGCGCTCGGCGCCGCCACCTCCGCGCTGCTCGCGGACGCTCCCGATGCCATCGTGCTCACGACCGGGCTCGGCGTGCGGAGTTGGTTCGAGGCCGCCGATGCCCTCCGGCTCGGCGACGCGCTCCACGAGTTGCTCGCGGCCACGACGCTCTACGCACGCGGCCCCAAGGCCCGCGGCGCGCTCCTGACCGCCGGCTTCGAGGTCGACGGGCAGGCGTCGCTCGGCAAGTACTCCGACGTGGTGCAGGCGCTGGTCGAGCGGGGGATCGAGCGCGAGCACGTCGCCGTCCAACTCGACGGAGCGGGCGCCGCCGACCTCTGCACGGCGATCGAGGAGCTCGGCGCTCGGGTGACGCGGGTGCCCGTGTACCGCTGGTCGCTGCCCGAGTCGACCGCCGACGCCGAGCGACTCGTCCGTGCCACCGTCGATCGGCGGCTCGATGCCATCACGTTCACCGCGAAGCCCGCGGTCGAGAACTTCTTCGAGATCGCCGCGCTGGTGGGGCTGCTCGACGAGACGCTCGACGCGCTGTCGGGCGACGTCGTCGCCGCGTGCGTCGGCCCCGTCTGCGCCACGGCGATCACCGACGCCGGACTCCCGTACCCGCTCGTACCGGACCGCTACCGACTCGGCGCCATGGTCCACTGCCTCGGTGAGCACTTCGAGGAGCGGGCATCGACCATCGTCCTGGGCGGGACCCGGGTGCGCCTCCAGGGCCGGCTCGCCGCCATCGACGGCGGACCGGACGCCTGGCTCACCGATCGGGAGCGAGCGATCCTCGAGGCGCTCCTCGAGCGACCGGGCGTCGTGCTCTCGAAGCGGCACCTGCTCCGCCAGATCTGGGACGACGGCGAGTCGGACGAGCACCTCGTCGAGGTGACCGTGGCCCGGCTCCGCCGCCGCCTCGGCCCGGCCGCTGATGGCATCGAGACCGTGGTGCGGCGCGGCTACCGAGCCAGCGCCTCGTGAGCTGACACGACCGACGCCGCCACCCCGGCGTGGGCGGCCACCGGGCCGATGACCAGCACGCACGGCGCCGGGAACGGGCTGCCGTCGGCGGCCAGCGTCGCCAGGTCGAGCGCCGCGGTCCGCTGCTCGTCGCTCCCCGCACGGTGGACCACGGCGACGGGTTCGTCGCCGCGACGGCCGCCCACGAGCAGGCGCTCCGCCACCTCCCGGGCCGACGACGCCGCCATCAGCACCACCAGCGTCGAGCCGCTGCGGGCCAATGCCGCCCAGTCGTGGTCGGCGTCGGCGATGCGGTGCCCGGTCAGCAC
This sequence comes from Actinomycetota bacterium, assembly GCA_039197885.1. Taxonomy (GTDB): domain Bacteria; phylum Actinomycetota; class Acidimicrobiia; order Acidimicrobiales; family Poriferisodalaceae; genus JBCBSZ01. The sequence continues at coordinate 17,431 of JBCCTY010000041.1, forward strand.
GGTGAACGAGGCCGCGACGCCCCGCTCGGTGACCGGAACGCCGGCCAGCGCCGGACCCGCGACCGACGACGTCAGACCCGGCACCACCTCGCACGGGATGCCGGCCGCCTCGACGGCCGCCCGTTCCTCCGAGCCGCGGCCGAACACGAACGGGTCGCCGCCCTTGAGCCGAACGACGTGGGCCCCGGTCGCCGCTCGCTCCACGAGGAGCGCGTTGATGTCGGACTGCGACGTCCCGCAGCCCTTCGACTTGCCGACGGCGATGCGCTGGGCGACCACCGGGGCGAGATCGAGCAGCGCCGGGTCGACGAGTCGGTCGTGGACGACGACGTCCGCCGCCGCCAGCGCCGCCGCTCCGCGCACGGTGATGAGATCGACCCCGCCGGGACCGGCCCCGACCAGGGTGACCCGGCCGGTGCGGATCGGTGTCGCCTCGTCGAACCCGGCCACGAAGCGCCGGACGAGCCCGGCGAGCTCGGCCGTCCGACCCTCCCGCACCGCGGCGAGTCCCGGCTCCAGCAACCGCTGACGCCAGGCGGTGGCGTCGTAGCGGTACCGGCCCGAGTGCCGCAGCGTGCGACGGGCCTCGGCCGCCGCCTCGACGAGGTGATCGACGCCGAGCGGGATCGCCCGCTCGATCTCGGAGCGGAGGAACGACGCCGTCGCCGGACTCGCCCCGTCGGTCGAGATCGCGATCGTGGCGCCACCACGTCGGACGAGGCCGGGGAAGACCACGTCGCACCGGGCCGGGTCGTCGACGACGTTCACCACCGCACCAGCACGGTGGCCCCAGCGACGGACGCGGGCGTTCAGGGCGTCGTCGTCGGTGGCCGCGATCACGAGGGCGGCCCCTCGAACGTCGCCGCGACGAACGCCTCGCTCGCGCAGCTCGACGACACCGGCCCCGGCGAGCGCTCGGACCCGGTCGGTCACCTCCGGGCCGACCACGACCAGCCGGGCTCCCGTCGTGCGCAACACCTCGAGCTTGCCCTCGGCGATGGTCCCGGCCCCGACCACGACGACGAGCCGGTCGTCCAGGTCCCAGCCCAGCAGCAGCCTGCTCATGCGCTCACCTCGGTCTCGAGCCATCCGGCGTCCGAGTCGACGTCGGCGTCCGCGCCGAGCCGGGACACCGCGACCGGCGTGTACTTGAAGCCCGGCATCTTCGAGGTCGGGTCGAGCTCGTCGTCCACGTGCACGTTGCACTGGCGCCAGTGGTACGGCATGAAGATCGTGTCGGCCCGGAGGTCCGGGTTCGGGCGCCACGGCACCACGGATCGGGCGAGTCGGCTGACCAGCACGACACGGTCGAGCTCGTCGAGACCGAGGGACGACGCCGCATCGGGGTGCAGCTCGACGTAGGGGCCGGGTGCCTTGTCGTTCTGCTCGGCGATGCGCTTCGTCTGGTTCCCCGAGAGGTATTGGGCGAGATGACGGCCCGTCGTGAGGACGAACGGATACTCCTCGTCGACGAGCACCGGGGGCGTGGACGCCTCGACCGCATGGAAGCGGGCCCGACCGTCCGGGGTCGCGAACCGCTCGGTGTAGAGCTGCGGCGTCCCCGGGTGCTCCTCGTCCGGGCACGGCCAGAACACGCCGTCCCGAGCCCGCTCCCAGGTGATGCCGGCGTGGTCGTTCGGCCCTCCCGCCGACACCCGTCGCATCTCCTCCCAGACCTCGCGACCGCGATCGAACGCGAAGTGCTCACCGACGCCCAGACGGTCGGCGAGACCCCGGATCACGTCGAGGTCGGCTCGACCAGCGACCGGCTCGGTCGCCTGATCGCAGCGCACGATCCGACCCTCGATCGTCGTGATCGTCCCCTCCTCCTCGGCCCAGGTGGAGCCGGGGAGCACGACATCGGCATGCCGAGCGGCAAAGTCGGACAGGAACGGATCGACGACCACCACGTGGTCGAGCTCGGCGAGCTGGGCATCGGTCCGCTGGAGGTGGGGGGCCGAGATCGACGGGTTGTTCGAGATCGACAGCAGCCCGCGGACCTCGCCCCGACCGGCCAGCCGGAGGATCTCGACGTAGGTCGCTCCCGACGGCGGCAGCGCCTCGGGCTCGACGCCCCAGCGCTCGGCCACGATCGCCCGGTGGGCCGGATCGTCGATGTGGCGACCGGCCGGCAACTGGTTGCACCGCTGACCCCACTCGCGTCCGCCCTGGCCGTTGCGCTGGCCGGTCAGCATGTCGATCCCACAGCCGCGGCGGCCGGGGAGGCCGCAGGCCAGGGCGAGGTTGAGCATCGCCGAGACGTTGTCGGTGCCCATCGTCTGCTGCTCGGCGCCACGGGCGTGCAGGATCATGCAGCGGTCGGCGGTGCCGATGAGGCGGGCCACCCGTCGCACCACGTCCGCGGGCACGTCGGTGGCGGCGGCCACGGCCTCGGGGGTCCATCGGCGGGCAGCGGCGATCGCCTCGTCGAAGCCGACGGTCCGCTCGGCGACGTAGTCCCGGTCGACGAGCCCGGCCCGTTCGACCTCGGCGAGCAGGCCGAGGAACAGCGCGCCGTCCGAGCCGGGCCGGATGGGGAGCTTCACGTCGTCGTCGGCGACCCACCGACCGAAACGGGGGTCGATCACGACGACCGCGGCGCCGTTGCGTCGCGCTGCGGCGATGGCCGGCGGCAGCATCACCGGGTAGGCGTCGGAGAGGTTGGCGCCGACGACCACGATGACGTCGCAGGCACGGAGCTCGTTGAGCGGGGTCATCGCCCGGTCGAGTCCGAAGGCCCGCAGGTTC
>JBCCTY010000042.1:0-19973 GCA_039197885.1 Actinomycetota bacterium
CCGATCCGCCACCGGCCTGGCACACTCGCCGCGTGGCCGACTCGCCCTCACGTCGCTCCACGCCGCGTGGCGGTCGTCCGGCAGCGGGTTCCGAGCTCTCGCTCGACGACGTGGCCCGAGCTGCGGTCGACGTCGTCGCCGAGGTGGGCGTCGACGGCATGACGAGAGCGCTCGTCGCCGACCGCCTCGGCGTCTCGAGTCGAGCGCTCTACCGGCTCGCCCCGACCTCGGAGGCGCTCCTGATCTGCGCGATCGGCGAGTGGCAACGGCGGTGGTTCCCACCCGACGACACCGGCGACTGGGTCGACGACCTCCAACGCTGGGCCGAGGCGACGCTCGACCACATGAGCCGCCATCGGGGCCTGGTCGTGGCGTCGATGCAGGTCGAGGCACCCGAGGAGCCGGTCCGCCACGTCATGGAGGGCGGCATCGACCTGATCGTGCGTCGAGCAGGCGTCGACCCGACCGCAGCAGCCGAGTTCTTCTCGCTCCTCGGCATGCACTGCATCGGTTGGCACGTCGTGTTCCCCCCGGATCGGCCGACCCCAGCGGACCCAGGCGCGGACGCCCACGTCGACTTCCGGCGCCGAGGGTTCCGCCGCGGCCTCGACCTGCTCCTCCGCGGATTCGCCGCCGAGGTCGCCGACTCGACTTGACGGGATACTTCAGATAGCGCGAAGTATTGGGCATGCTCAACAGATCTGGTGTTGCCACCCTCCTCATCGGCTTCGGCTGCCTGGTCGCCGCCTGCGGCGATGCCGACGACGCCACCGAGGCCACCACCCCGACGTCGACGGCCACCACGACCCCGGCCGATGGTGCGGCCACCGAGCCGACGGCAACCACCGACGACGACGCCCGATCGCCGACCCGGACCGTCGAGCACGTGCTCGGTGTCGCCGAGGTGCCCGTGGATCCGCAGCGGATCGTGACGCTCGACTCGGTCGGCACCCTCGACGGGCTCGTCGCACTCGGGGCGCTCGATCGAATCGTCGGGCGCGTCGACCTCTCCGGTGGCGACGATCCCGCGTGGCTCGACGCCGACTGGGAGGCGGTGCCGCTGCTCGGCACGTGGCCCACCCTCAGCTCCGAAGCGATCGTCGCCACGGATCCCGACCTGATCGTCGGTTGGGAGGTGGCGGTCACCCAGCTCGATGCCGACCTGTCGCAGCGGACGGCGGTGGTCGCGACGGCCGCGACGCCGGCGTCGACCAACCCCCGGTGGCAGGACTCGCTGAACGGCTTGGGCATGGCGCTCGGACTCGAGTCCGAGGCTGCGGCGCTGATCGACGACTACGACGCCGCGCTCGCCGACACCGTGGCCGCGCTCCCCGACGGCTTCACGGGCCGCACGCTGACGATCCTGCTCGGTCAGGGCGGCATGACGGGGGTCGGACTCGGCGCCTCCGCGCCACCAGCCGAGGTGCTGGTCGAGCTCGGCCTCATCGTGTCGCCCGCGCTCGACGGCCAGGGCGACTTCGTCCCGATCTCCGATGAGCTCGCCGGCGAGCTCGACGCCGACATCGTGATGCTGCTCGACTTCGACCAGGGCGCCACCGACTGGAACGCGGTCCTGGCCGAGCTCCCGACCTACGGCAGGCTGTCCGCCGTCGCCGCCGGGCAGGTGGTCGTCGTCGACGGCAGCCTCTGGCTGAACGCCGGCCCGATCGGCGCCCGCCTGCTGCTCGACGAGATCGTCGCGGTGCTGGCGCCGTGAGGACCTTCTCCGACCCCGACTGGGGTGCGACGAGGACGATCGAGGTGTCCGACGGCGCGCGACTCCTGGTCCGCACCGCCGGTGGTGCCGATCGACCGACCCTGCTCTGCCTCGCCCGCCACGGCGGTTCGAGTCGGGAGTTCGCGCGGACCGCCGAGCGCCACACCGGGAGCTGGCAGGTCGTCGGCATCGACCTCCGAGGTACCGGCGGATCGAGCCACCAGCCACCCGACCGCGGCTACTCCCTGCAGCAGTGGGTCGACGACATCGTCGAGGTCCTCGATGCCCTCGAAGTGGATCGCGTGGTCGGGATCGGTGTCTCCCTCGGCTCCTGGCTGCTCTCGCAGCTGCACGCTCGCCGACCCGGCGCCGTGGCCGCAGCCGTCGCGGTCGACCTCGGGCCCGAGGCACCACCACCGACCGACCCGCCGCTCGCCGCCCGGCGCTTCGCCACGATGCGGACCGAGCTGGCGGCCGTCCACGCCGACCCGGACGCCGTGGTCGCGGCCTGGAAGCGCATCAACGGCCACCAGTGGCCCGACGTCGACGACGCGGAGTGGCGGCATCTCGCCGACGCCACCACCGTGCCGACGTCGGGCGGCCTGCGCTTCGATCTCGATGTCAATGGTTCGACCATTCGGGCCCCGGCCCAGCCCCCGCCCGATCAGTGGCCGCTGTGGCGGGCGTTCGCGGCCGAGGTCCCGGTGCTGCTCGTCCACGGTGCGCTCTCCGAGGTGCTCTCGGCCGACATCGTCGAGCGGATGATCGCGGGCACCGCGGTCGACGTCATCACCGTGCCCGGCATCGGGCACCCTCCGATCATCGACCTCGACCCACCACGCGGGGCCATCGACGCCTTCCTCGAACGACACCGATCGTGATGGAGGCGCTCGTCGTGGGCGGGATCGTCGGTCTGGTCGCGTCGATCCCGCTGACCCTCGTGATCTTCGCCTCGTGGCGCTGGCGGCCGACGGCGTGGGCGAGGGACCTCGGTCACGAGACCGATGACGTGGTCGGACCAGCCATCGTTGGTGGCACCACCGTCGTGATCCTCCTCGCGGCGGCAACGACCGCCTCGGGCATGTTGGTCTCCGACCACGGGGTCATCGTCGCCTTCGCCGGAGGCTGGTGGACGGTCGTCGTGTTCGGCCTCGTCGACCTCCTCGTCATCGATCTGTACGTCCACCTCCACGTCCGGCCGTCGTGGAGTCGGCTCGAGGGCGACGAGCACGTCGATGCAGCGTTCCATCTCCGAGACATGGCGGCGACGTTGCCGATCGCCGTGCCGGTCGCCGCCACCGGTCTGGGACTGGCGGTGCTTGCCACCTGATACCGCGCTGTGCGTAAGGTGAGCCGAACACCTGACGGGTGGATCGCCGATTCACCACCGACACGGGGAGCGACGTGGTCTCCATCGCCGAACGAGTGGGAGCGAAGGTCCGTGAGCTCCCCGATCCACCGGGGCTGTCCTGGGTCCGCGACCAGGTCGATCGCCGCACGACCGACGGGCGCACGACGCGGATGAGCGCGGCGCTGGCCGACTACGTCCGGCGCACATGGGTGCAGGAGTCCGATGCGGCCGCGGCGCTGCGAGCGGCCACCCGGGATCGCCCCGGCGCCGACATGCAGATCGGACCAGACCAGGGCCAGCTCCTCGGGTGGCTGGTCCGAACCCTCGACGTGCGCCGGGCCATCGAGGTGGGCGTGTTCACCGGCTACTCGGCGCTCGCCGTGGCGTCGGCGCTCCCCGAGGACGGTCTGCTGGTGGCCTGTGACGTCGAACCGGACTGGACCTCGGTGGGCGAGCCCTACTGGCGCCAGGCGGGCGTCGACGGACGGATCGACCTGCGGATCGCCCCGGCGGCCGAGACGCTCCGCTCGCTGCTCGACGACGGCCAGGCCGGCACCTTCGACCTCGCCTTCATCGACGCCGACAAGACCGGGTACGCGACGTACTACGAGCTCTGCCTGGAGCTGCTCCGACCCGGCGGCGTGGTCGCCATCGACAACGTCCTGTGGGGCGGATCCGTCGCAGATCCCGGCAACACCGATCCCGACACCGAGGCCATCCGGGAGATCAACCGGATCGTCACCGCCGACGATCGGGTGCACGCCTGTCTCGTGCCCATCGGTGACGGACTGACCCTTGCCACCAAGCGGGCAGGATGACCACCGACCTCATCACGCGCCGCGACCTGCTTCGCCTCGGCTCCGCGGGGATGGCAGCGATCCTCATCGGTTGCTCCAGCAACGATGCCGACGCTCCGACGACCTCGAGCTCCGTAGCTGGCACCCCAGCACCGACCACCGCCGCCGGGTCCTCGACCACGACGACCGCGTCGGCGACCCCGACGCGGATCATCGACCTCGACTCCTACGTGTTCGACCTCGCCGCCATCGGGCGTCCGCCACTCGCCAACGTCTACGGCCCCGAGCTGCTGTCCGAGGTGCTCGTGCTCGCCCCGCTGACCGAGGAGGAGCGGGCGTCGATCGCCGACGGGGCCAACGCCGCCCCCGGCTTCGTCCTGAACATCGAGGAGGTGCTGGCCCTCGAACCCGACCTCATCATGTCCAGCCCCGCCTCCAACGCCTTCTACGGCGAGGCGCTGACCCAGCTCGGCTCGCAGGTCGAGGTCGTCACGGTGCCCGACGACCTCGATTGGCGGGACCGGAGCCGCACGGTCGCCTCACTCGTCGGCCTCGACGGCGAGCTCGACGAGCGGATCGCCGAAGCCGACGCCGCCATCGCCGCCCTGGGCGAGCGGGTGACCGAGCTCGGACTCGAGGGGACGGAGGTGTCACTGCTCACCGTCGGCTTCGGCATGGTGAACGCGGTCAATCCGCCGTCGATCGGCTCGACCCTGCTCGCCGAGATCGGGCTCACGCAGCCGGCGGCCCAGCTGGTCGACCAGCCGGCCAGCTCGATCTTCCCCGACTACGCCGCCCAGACCGCGCTCAGCCTCGAGCTCCTCGGTGAACACGATGCGGCTGCCGCCATCGTGGGCAACGGCAGCGATCCGACGTCGGTGACGGCCGAGCTGCCCGAGGGGGTGGTGATCGGTCAGATCCCCGTGCTCCGCGACGGCCCCGCCATCGCGACGCTCGCCTTCTACTGGGGGCTGAACTCGGTGATCGGCGTCGAGCGCATGGTGATCGATCTCGACCGCCTCCTCGACGAGATCGGTGGATGAGCGAGGCGTCTCGCCATCGCGTCGCCGCTCCCACCGGCAGCTGGCCGCGTCACCGCAACGGCGCCCGGCTCGTGGTGCGGCGAAGGAAGCGGGCTCAGACGGCCTCGACCGCTCGACGGATCGCTCGGCGCGCCTTCTTGCCGCCGACGGCGAGGGCATCGTCGGATCGCACGGCGGACCGCTTCGACCGGGCGAGATCGATCACCGCCCGACGGGCAGCGCCACGTCGCACCCGCCGCAGCACGACCGGCCGCTCACCGACCGGATCGACGACGACGACCGGCCCGTTGCACACGCCCAGGCAGCGCGACGGCACGACATCGAGCCCGCTCTGGCGCACGGCCTCGCGCAGCTTGCGGAACGCCCTCCGCTCGTCCTTCGCGCAGTCCGAGCCGGCGCACAGCACGACACACCCCGTCGAGCCATCCTGATCGGTCCCCATCGCCGACAGTGTCGCATATCCGTCAGGAGTGCTGAACATCGCCCGGTGGGTACACCCGACCCATCACGGGCTACGGTCGATTCGAGACGACAGCGGAGGACGCATGGCGACGATCGCGATCATCGGTGACGGACCGGGCGGGCTGAGCGCTGCGCTGTTCCTGGCGAAGGCGGGGCACGACACCCACGTGTTCGGCACCGACGGCACGGTCATGAACTACGCCCACCTGTACAACTACCTCGGCATCGAGTCGATCAGCGGCACCGAGTTCCAGCAGCGGGCCAGAGCACAGGTCGCAGAGCGTGGAGCCGTGCTCGTCGACGCCGAGGTGAGCGGGGTGACGGCGATGGCGCCCGGCTTCGACGTGGCCACGGAGCAGACCACGCTTCGCTCCGACTACCTCGTGCTGAGCGAGGGCAAGGCCGCACCGCTGGCGATGTCGTTGGGCCTCGAACAGGACGGCGAGCGGATCGTCGTCGATCGCGACGGGCGCACCTCGATGCCGGGCGTCTACGTGATCGGCCGCAGCGCCCGACCCACGCGGAGCCAGGCGATCATCTCTGCCGGCGACGGCGCCGCAGCGGCCCTCGACATCCTCTCGATCATCGAGGGAGCCGACGTCCAGGACTGGGACACTCCGCCCAAGGACGGGTAGCACCCCCGCCCGGCGCTACCCGTCGGAGCGCCAGTAGCCGGTCATGTGGACCTGGGAGGCCTCGGCGCCGAGCTCGTGACGCAGCAACCGCCGGGTGGTGCTGATCTGGCGGGACTCCCCCGCTCCGAACGCGTAGAGGCCGACGATCTCGCCGGCCAGCTCCCGCACCGAGTCGGAGAAGACGTCGACGGAGTTCCCGACCTCGGACCGGTGGAGCCATCGCACCGATGCCCGGTCCGGGACGGGGAGGCGGTGAGCCTCGTCGTCGACGAGCGCCACCACGTCGACCGGATGACCGTCGGGCAACCCGTCGACGATCGCACAGACCGCCGGCACACCGGTCTCGTCACACACCATGAGGTGCCGCGTGGTGCCGTCCGGCGGCGCAGCGGCCGACCGGGGACCCCAGAGCGCGACCTCGGCACCGACCTCGGCGGTGTCGGCCCAGCCCGACACCCCACCGTCGTGACCGTGCAGGAGCACCCAGACGTCGAGCTCGCCGAGCTCGGGCCGGCGACGGCGCGTCGTGTAGGAGGCGCCGATCGGCTGCTCCCCCTCGTCGAGCGCCTGGATCTCGCTCATCGTGGCGCCGGCGGCGACGACGAGGGGCCGGTCGGCGGTGCCGACCATCAGGTAGAAGAACTCGTCGCCGCCGAGCACCGGCATGCCGTCGAGCCCGCCGATCGTCAGCTCGACCATGTTGGGAGCCACGAGACGACGGTCGACGAGCGTCCCTCGGTGGGTCGTCAGCGACTGGGTCGTCTGCAGTTCGACCTCGATGCTGGTGACCGGGTGGTCGGGCGTCTCGTCGCGCGCCCTCGTGAGGAAGCCGAAGAGCTGCACCTGGAGCTCGGGCATCGACGCGACCGGTGCGCCGAAGTCCAGGCGATGCCGCCCGCCCCGGGCCGTGTGCTCGAAGGTCACGCCATCGGGGTCGAGCCGGGCGACCCGGGTCTCGCCGACCGTGCCGCCCGTCGCCAGCGAGGCGATGAAGGCCAGGCTGTCGCCGTGGTTGCCCTCGATGTGCTCGATCACGTGCTGGATGTCGGTGGCGATCTCCGGGGAGAATCCCTGCACCGTCGCGTCGCTCATACCTCGGAAGCTAGCAGCGCGCGGAAGGTGCACATTTGGCTGCCTCTTCACCTAGCCTCACACCCCATGCATCGACACTCCCTGACGCACGCGACGACCCTGACCCGTCGGCTGCTGCTCCTGCTCGCCGCGCTCGCCGTGGTGACCGCGGCCTGCGGTGACAGCGACGACGACGGGTCCGACACCGCCTCGGCATCGGCCTCGGCCAGCGCCTCCGCTCCGGCAGAATCCACCACCGCACCCGAGACCACCGCCGCACCCGAGACCACGGCAGCGCCGGAGACCACGGCAGCACCCGAGACCACCGCCGCACCCGAGACCACCGCCGCACCCGAGACCACCGCGCCGGCGACGAACACGGTCGTCGACGTCGGCATCGCCAACGGCGCCACCCTCATCACCAACTTCGCCTCGTTCTCGCCCGGCTTCACCGAGGCCGCCACCGGCGACGGGCCGATCACGCTGTTCCTGCCGAGCGACGACGCCCTGTTCGCCGCCCAGGACACCGAGTTCGGCGCCGCGCTCCAGGCCGACTTCGAGCTCCTCGACCAGGTGCTCCTCTACCACGCCGCCGTCGGTGCTGCGCTCGACGCCGAGGGCGTGATCGCCGCCGGCGAGATCGAGACCCTCCTCGGCGAGCCGGTCACGGTGACCGTCGAGGGAGACGCGGTGGTGCTCAACGGCGGCCAGGCGACGGTCGCCGTGGCCGACCTGGTCGCCGACAACGGCATCACCCACGTGATCGACGGGGTCCTGGTGCCGCCGTCGCGCGCCGCCGAGTTCGGCCTCTGAGCCGGACGGGTCCTGCGGTTGAACAGGTCGACCAGACAGAGATTCATCAGCTAGCTTCACAGCTCGTGCATCGACGACCGACAGCTCCGAGATGGATCGCAGGGCTCCTCGCTCTGCTGATGCTCGCCGCGGGCTGCGGCGACAGCGACGAGCCCGAGGCCGACGGGGCGTCCGCGTCGGGCTCGGCCTCGGAACCCGACGCCACCACCGAGCCGCCCGAGACCACGCCGCCGTCGACGTCGACGGCGGCGTCGTCCGGGGCCTTCCCCGTCACCCTCGAGCAGGCGATCGGCCCCGTCACCATCGAGGCCGAACCGACGACGGTCGTGACCGTCGACCTGTGGAGCCTCGACTTCCTCGACGAGCTCGACATCGCCCCGGTCGCCGCCTACACCTTCGGACCCGCCCCCGGTTGGCTCGCCGCCGAGCTCGACGGGCTCGAGGTCAGTCCGCTGACCGGCCCGCTGCCGTTCGAGGAGATCGCCGCTGCCGGGCCCGACCTGATCGTCGACAGCTCCGGCTTCTTCACCGTCTCCGACCCGGACGCCGGGTCGACGCTGAGCGCCATCGCACCGCTCCTCTCCCCACCGGACGATGCGCTCTCCGATGGCTGGCGCGAGCGCTTCCTCCACATCGCCGCCGCGGTCGGTCGAGTCGACGAGGCGAGCTCGATCATCGCGGCGACCGACGACGTCCTGGCCTCGATCGCGGCCGAGTTCCCGGAGCTCGCTGGCGCGGCCGTGACCTTCGCCCGCTGGAACGAGGTCGAGGCGACCATCGACATCGTCGTCGACGAATCCGACTTCACCCGTCGCTTCCTGAACGAGGAGCTGGGACTGACGACGCCACCCGACCAACAGGCGGCCTTCGACGACGGCGCGGGCGAGGCGCTGGGCGGCACCCTCAACGTGTCGGTCGAGCAGGCCGAGCTGGTCGGAGCGACCGCCGACGCCGTCGTCATGTTCACGACCGGCTCGCCCGAGGCGTTGCTCGACGACCCGGTGTGGTCCTCGCTCGACGTCGTCACCGAGGACCGGGTGGTGTACGTCGGACTCGACGGCGTCTTCGCGGTGCGCACCCCGTCGCCCAAGGCGATCGACCACCTCGTCAGCGACGTCCTCCCACCCCTCGCGGCCGCGGTGTCGGGCGCCGGGGCGTCGAGCGCAGGCAACGGCGACGCAGACGGCGCAGGAGGCGGCACGGTCGTGGACGTCGGCGCCGCCGCCGGGGCCACGCTCATCACCAACTTCGCCTCGTTCTCACCCGACTTCTTCGAGCTGGCCACGGGCGACGGCCCGGTCACGGTGTTCCTGCCCGACGACGGTGCGCTCGCCGCCGCCCAGGCGACCGACTTCGGTGCTGCGCTCCAGGCCGACCTCACGCTCCTCGACGAGGTGCTGCGCTACCACGCCGTCGCCGATGTCGCGCTCACCGCCGAGGACGTGATCGCCGCCGGCGAGATCGGGACCCTCCTGGGCGAGCCGATCACCGTGACCGTCGACGGCGACTCGGTCGTGCTGAACGACGGCCAGGCGACCGTGGCGATGGCCGACCTCGCCGCCGACAACGGCATCGCCCACCTCATCGACGGGGTGCTGATCCCACCGTCGCGCGCTGCCGAGTTCACCGGCTGAGCGCACCGGTCGCCCCCCACCGCACCACGTCGGTCAACGTCGGGCGGTGGGGGGCGTCACGTCGTCCGGGGTCAGACGTCCTGCGCCACCTCGGCGAGCCACTCCGCCTTGACCTCGCGCCACGCCTCGTCGGTGTGGCGACGTCGCCAGTAGGGCGAGATCGACGTCTGATCGCGCTCGATCCCGCGATCGGCCAGCAGGTGGCGGCGCACGGCGCGGATCTCGCCGGCCTCGCCGTGGACGAACACGTCGGGATGCCCCGCAGGGAACGTGGCGGCGGCGACCGCACCCACGAGCAGCTCAGCGGGCGCGTCGACACCGAGGCGATGGAGCCACGTGCAGCGCAGCTCGCCCGGTGTGTCGAGCGGGAGCTCGTGCCGCTCGTCGTCGACGACCAGGAAGACGAAGCAGTCCCGACCCGCGGGGACCTGCTCCAGTGAGGCGGCGATCGCCGGGATCGCGCTCTCGTCACCGGCCATGAGGTACCAGGGCGCATCGGGGTCGGGGCGATAGCCACCCGACGGCCCGACCACCTGCAACCGGTCGCCCGGTCGGGCGCGCTGGGCCCACGGGCCGGCCATGCCGGAGTCGCCATGGGCGACGAAATCGATCGTGAGGTGGCGAGCCTCCGGATCCCAGGCGCGAACGGTGTAGCGGCGCCCGACCGGACGGTGCTCCGGCGGCCCGTTTCGAGCCTCGGCCGGGTCGAACGGCACGTCGTACCCGGCGCCGTCCGGGACGAAGAGCGCGTTCACGTACTGGTCGGTCCATGCGGTGGGTTCGAAGTCGTCGAGACCGGCGCCGCCGAGGACGACCCGGACCATGCCAGGCGTCAGCCACTCGGTTCGCTCGACCTCGCCGTACACGGCGGACGTGGTCACGGGTGCTCCTCGTTCTGGTGGTCTCGGACTCGGCCTCGGGACGCAGCGGCGACACCGGCCGCCACCTCGTCGACGCCCCAACTCATCGACAGCGCCCGCAGCGCATCGCGGACGTCACGTTCATGACTCGGATCACCCAGTGGGAACGAGGCGTGGGCGATCGTCACCTCGAGATCGGGGTCGTGGTCGAGACCGACCTGGACGCCGCCACCACCCCACCGTCGGGGCGCTGTTCGCAGCCGGGTGGCGGCTTCGACGTCGTCGACGAGCGCGGCGAAGAGGTAGGTGCCCACACCGCCGGGGATCCCGAGGCGGATCAGCCCGAGCGGCTCGATCTCGACGTCGTGCCGGCCGAACAGCTCGACCCTGCCCGGCGCCGAGACCTCGAAGCCGAGCGTGGCGGCGAGCGACCGGTCGCGCCCGGCGTGGGCTGCGGCGACGCTGCGGTGGAACCTCGCCGGCCGCACGGTCACCCGCGTGCAGCACGACGGTGCCGGCCACCGGGCGACCCGCACACCGGGCCGGTCGATCCGGCCGAGGGCCGCTCCGAGCTGCGGCACCCGCCACACCAGCGCTGCGGCCTTCCTCAGGGCGATCATCACCTCGACGGGTGCCCGGGGAGTGCTCACGACGTCCCGACGGGTGGAGGCGACACGACGGGATGTTAGGAAGTCCTGACACCGGCGGGCAAGAGCGCTCGGGTGACGCCACCGCGAGTCGTGCGGGCGCGAGGTCGCTCGACGATCAGACGAGACGAACGAGCATCGGCGCGCCGGCCGCAGCGAGGCCCAGCGCAGCGGTGACGGGCACCGGCCCGCGACGCGGTCGCCGATGCCCGATCCCGACGCCGGTGCCGACGACCTCGCCGGCCACGACGTCGATCGTGAGCTCCAGATGACTCACACGCCGAAAAGCGGTCGCCCACGTCCGACCCGCCGCCGCATCGGGACCGACGCAGACCTCCACGGTGACCGAGTCGCCGTCGACCTGACCGGTGAGGAGCGTCGCGCCGTCGAGGTCGGTCAGGCGGGCGAGGAACGACGCACGACCGACCGGCATCGGGTGCAGTCGACACGTCGTCACGCGACCGGCATCGAGTGCGGTCGGCACGTCGTCATCCGGGGAACCGTCCGTCCGTCAAGCCAACCGACCACACGGTCTCCGCACGTGGTGACGTCCGGTGCGGGGGTCCCCAGCCCGACGAGGGGCGGACGACCTCCGGCGCGCTAGCGTGCGCGGCGCACGATCACCGGGCTGGCCCAGGAACGGGCCACTGCGTAAGGTCTCCCTCATCATGAGCGTACAGAGCACCGACATCGAGCCGGCGATCTGGAAGCGACCGGTGCTCGTCACCGGGGCGGCCGGCTTCATCGGCTCCCACCTCGTCGAGGCGCTCCTGCGCGACGGCGCCACGGTGCACGGCGTCGATGACCTCGACCCCTGGTACGACGTGGCGCAGAAGCGGGCGAACCTGGCTGCCGCCCTCAGCCATCCGCGCTTCCATCTCACGACGACCGGCGCCGCCGACGCCTCGCTCTCGGATCTGTGGGACGAGGTCGCGACGGTCTTCCACCTCGCCGGCCGTCCGGGTGTCCAGGACTCCTGGGGCCCGGGCTTCGAGGAGTACGCACGCCGGAACGTGACCGACACCAACGCGGTGCTCGACGCCGCGCTGCGCGCCGGCGTCGAGCGCGTCGTGCTCGCGTCGTCCTCGTCGGTCTACGGCGACCACGCCGGACCGGGCGACGATCGCACCCCTCGCCCGATCAGCCCCTACGGCGTGTCCAAACTGGCAGGCGAGCAGTTGGCCGCCGTCTACGGCGAGCGAGGCCTCGACGTGACCTGCCTCCGCTACTTCACGGTCTTCGGGCCGAGGCAGCGACCCGACATGGCGATCCACCGCCTGATCGAAGCGACCGGCGACGGACCGACCTTCGTCCGGCGTGGCACCGGCGAGCAGCGCCGCGAGTTCACCTACGTCGCCGACGTGGTGGCGGCCACCATCGCCGCGACCCGGTCACGAGCGTCGGTCGGCCGATCGATCGACGTCGGCGGCGGGACGTCGGTCTCGCTGAACGAGATCCGACGGCTCGTCGAGGAGCTCACGGGGCGACCGGCCCGGGTCGTGGCGAGCCCGAGCGCCGATGGCGACCCGCCGGCCACCTGCGCCGATCAGCGACTGGCACGCGAGCTCCTTGGCTGGGCACCGCGCTGGTCACTCGCCGACGGTCTGGCGGCCCAGGTCGAGTGGCACGCTCAGCGCGACGCAGCGTCGGCGGACGCCTCGACGGCTGCCGTCGCCAGCTGATCGTCGCCGCCCTCGGGCGCCGACGACCGCCACACCACGACGCAGGATGCTGCGAGCACCACGCCCCAGACGCCGTACAGGATCCAGTCGCCGACCCCTGGCTGCTGGAGATCGGGGAACACCTGCGACCAGACCCGGTACCAGGGGTTCGAGGTCGACGCGAAGTCGACGATGATGGTGCGCCGATCGGTTGACGCCTCGACAACCAGCCATAACCAGGTCGCCGAGCCGAGCAGCGACCCGATGACGATCGGTGCCAGCAGGACTCGGAAGCGATCGACGAGCACCGCCATGGCGACGACGGCGAGGGGCAGGACGACGACGACCTGACGCCCGGGCCACCACCACCCCTGCATCGTGAGCGCGACCCACGTCGCGACGGCCCAGCCGACGAGCACGGTGGCCACGAGCACGGTCGAACCCCGCCGTCCCGACCGGACGAGCGCCACGAGCGCAGCGGGGAGCGCGAGCAACGACGGGGTCCAGGCGCCGAGGCCGAAGCCACGGTCGACGAGCAGACCGAGCAGCCGCCGACTCCGGGCCAGGTAGTTCGGATCGTTGCCGACCACCAACAGCTCACCGTCGACGAAGTGATCGCCGGCGGCGTAGACGGTCCACCCGCCGTAGACGCGCTGGTGCACGGCGAGGTAGACGACGCCGGCGATCACCCACGCCGCTGCGACCAGCCGGGCCCGGTGCCGGTCACTCCGCCACAACTGCCACAGCAGCGCAACCGCGAGTACGGCGGCGACCGGCGCGTACTTGACCGCCAACCACGGCAACGCCACGACGGCACCGACGACGACGAGCACCGAACGACCATCGAGCCGGCCGGTCAGGGCGCCGACCGCCGCGACCACGCACAGGCCGGCCGGCAGCTCGGGGTAGACCTGCGTGGCGTAGGACGTGAGCGGCGGTGCGATGAACGCGGTACCGACCACGGGACCTCCCACCGAGAGCGGCACGCCGAAGCGCCGCACGGCGACCCAGAGCGTCACCGCTGCCGTCACCGCCCCGATCGCAGCGAGCGCCGCCTTGGCCGCACCCCAGCCACCCAAGCGCATCGGAACGGCGAGCACCGCCGGGAGCAACGGATCGTGGGGGCTGAGGCGCTGACCGGCGTCGTTGAGCTCGATGGTCTGCGGATTGAGCCCGATCTCGTGGAACGGCAGGTACTCCTCGCCGTCGATCTCGTCGCTGATGTCGAGATCGAGGTCACGCCCCAGGCTGAGGGCGGTGAGCAGGTACTGCGGCTCGTCGGCGCTCGTCCGTGCGCCGTAGGTGGCGCGGGCATCGATCGCGAGGAGCGCCACCGAGAACGTGAGCCCGGCGACGACGACCAACCAGCGGCGGAGACGGCGCTCCTCGCGCCGATCGCCGGGCCCGGTCAGGCCGAGGCGGTCGCGGCGACGTCGGTCGCCGTGACCAGGATGCGGCTGGCCGAGAAGGCGCTGATGCCGATGATCTCGCCGTTCATCGACAACGTCGTCGTGCCGTCGGGCGCGGAGGACACGACCGTGCCCTCACGACCAGGCATGACCCCGCCGCCCTCCAGGTAGGCGAGCTCCCCGGGCTGGAACTCGAGTTCCTCGGGGATGCGCTCGACGACGAAGGATCCCCGCACCGGGAGCTCGCAGAGCGCCACCGCGCCGTCGGGCGGGGCGTAGTCGGCGCCGGGGATGGGATTGCCGTGCGGACAGGTGTTGGGATCACCGAGCACGCGGACGAGCGCCTCCTCGACGGCAGGGGAGATCACGTGCTCCCAGCGACCTGCCTCGTGGTGGGCCTCGGCCCAGCTCAGCTCGAGCACGTCGGTGAGGAAGCGCTCGGCCAGACGGTGCCGACGAACGACGGTCGTCGCCAACACGCGGCCCTCAGCGGTCAACGAGATCACGGAGCTGTCGTCGATGTCGACGAGACCCTCGCGTTCCATCCGCCGAACCATCTCCGAGACCGCCGGCCGCGACACGCTGAGTCGCTCAGCGATCCGGGCCTGGATCACCTCGACCCCGTCCTCGGCGAGCTCGAAGATGGTCTCGCTGTACTCCTCGAAGGCCGGATGGTGCTCTGCGGGCTCGTACGGCATACCGCCATCATAGCCGCGACAGGCGGTGACAGGTGTCCCTTCCACATCGACACTGGTTCACCTGTCGTTCGTCGGTGTCGGTGAGGTGAACCTATGGTGCAGCACGTGGCAAGGTTCTCCCTGCGACCCCGATCGACCTCGATGATCCTGGTGCTCGCCGCGCTCGTGACCGTCGTTGCCACGGTCGGCGTCATCCGAACCGTCGACGTCGATGCCCTCACGACGGGCTTCGACGCCATGACGGGTGATCCGGTCGGTCTGACGGTGGCGCTCGGCGCGTTCGGTGCGGCATTCGTGCTCCGCGCAGCGCTCTGGACCCGCCTCCTCCCCACGCTCCGGTTCGGCGATGCGCTGTCGGCCGTGCACGTCGCGCTCGGCGCCAACCACGTGCTGCCGTTCCGACTGGGTGAGGGCCTGCGCGTGCTGGTCGCGAGGGCACGCAGCGATCTACCGCTCGGCATCCTCACGTCGTCGACCGTGGCGCTCCGCCTGGCCGACGTCGCCACGCTGGTGGCGGTCGGTGTGATCGTCGCCCCGGGCGCGACCTTCGACCTGGTCGGGTGGTGGGGTGTCGTCGCCGGCACCACCGCGGGGGTGGGCGCGCTCGCCGCGGCGGTCGTGCTCGGGCGCCAGGCGCGGGATCGAGGCGTCGCGCTCCGACGTGATCCGCTCGTCGTCCTCGGCGCAGCGGCCGCCTGGGTGCTCGAGGCCGTCCTGGTCCACCGCATCGCCGTGTGGACCGGTCTCGAGCCGAGCTGGTCCGCAGCCGTCTTCGTGGCGACCGTCTCCGTCGCAGCCCAGCTGGTCGCCATCGCACCGGGCGGCTTCGGCACCTACGAAGCGGCAGCGACCGCCGCCTGGGTGACGACGGGTGCCGACGCCGAGACCGCGCTCGCCGCTGCGCTCGCGACCCACGCCGTCAAGACGCTCTGGTCGATCGGTGTGGGCATCATGGGGGTCATGTTCCCTCGCCCGTCCTTGATCGGTCCCCTCCGCCTCCCGGTGGCAGCGACCTCGCCGCGTCGAGCCGATCCCGCGACCGACGGTCCGATCGTGCTCTTCTTCCCCGCGCTCGACGAGGAGGCGACGGTGGCCGACGTGGTCGGGCGGGTCCCCGACGTGGTGAGCGGACGTCCGGTGGTGTCGGTCGTGGTCGACGACGGGTCGACCGACCGGACCGCCGAGCTCGCGGCAGCGGCCGGCGCCGTGGTCATCCACCACGGTGAGAACCGCGGTCTCGGAGCCGCGGTGCGCACCGGCTTGCGGGACGGTGTCGAGCGGGGCGCCGCCGTCGTGGTGTTCGCCGACGCCGACGGCGAGTACCCGCCCGAGCAGCTCGCACGGCTCGTCGACCCGATCCTCGACGGCGACGCCGACTTCGTCCACGGCTCGAGGTTCCTCGGCGGCGACCGCTCCATGCGGCCCCATCGCTGGCTCGGCAACCGGGTCCTGACCCTGATGACGGCCTGGATCGCTCGCACCCCCATGACCGACGCCCAGACCGGCTACCGCGCCTACTCCCGGTCGACCGCCGCCGAGGCCGAGGTCATCCACGACTACAACTACGCGCAGGTGCTGACCCTGGACCTGCTCGCCAAGGGACGTCGACTCACCGAGGTCTCCATCGACTATGCCTTCCGCACCGAGGGCCGGTCGTTCGTCCGACTGCCGACCTACCTGCGCCGGGTGGTCCCTGCGGTCCTGCGTGAGGTCAGGACAGCAGCCGACACCCCGAGCCCGACCACGGAGGGCCGGCGAGGCACCAGTCAGCCGATGGCGTAGTCACGCAGGAGCTTGTTGAGCTCGATGAGGTGGAGCTCCTCGGCGCCGATCTGGGTCCGGGCGTACTCCTCGAGATACACGGAACGGTCGGCGACCTCGCCCAGGAGACGGCGATAGAGCTCGATCGCTCGACGCTCGTGGGCGATCGACTCGCGCAGGATGTTGTCGACCGCGTGGTCGTGGCTCTCCTCGATGTCCGCGATCCCCTGCTCCGGGTGACCGCCGAGACCGGTGAGGATCTCACCCACCTGCTGCGCGTGGTCGAGTGACTCCGTCGCCTGCCCCTGCATGAAGGCGACGAGTGGGAGCCGGTTGGGCCCCGTGATGACCAACGAGTAGTGCGTGTACCGGACGACGCCGGACAGCTCGGCCTTCAAGATGTCGTTCAGCACGGGCAGGACGCGCTGCACGTCCACGATCTGGTCCACGGCCGGGGCCACCTCTCGTCGGGGTCAGGCGGGACGCTAACCAACCCGAACAAGGGTCTCCAGCCCGAGGAGCGACCACGACGGGACCGGGTCGTCGGTAGCCTCGCCGACACCGCGCGAGCGTGGCGGAACTGGCAGACGCGCCGGGTTTAGGTCCCGGTGGGCACGGCCCGTGGGGGTTCGAGTCCCCCCGCTCGCACCGCAGCGAGCCAGGGCTCGCGACCCTCAACTCGCGCCCAACTCCGTCCGATGGAGGGCAGACGCGAACGGAGGGAACACCGCCGATGTCGGGTGAGGATGGCGAGCTGAGGACGGCGGATGGTGAGCGCCTCGACTGGTCGTCGCCGTCCGAGGCGTACTCGAACACCGAGTGCGACGCCTACCTGGCCAAGGTGCTCGCCCAGCTCGAGGTGTCGCGCAGCACCGCCGTGGTGGCGGCCCGGTTCAAGCGGGCGCTCACCGGCAACTCACCGATCGGCGGCAAGCTCCTCCGACTCGCGACGGGGCGGGTCTCGGACAACGAGATGCACCACGTCGCCACGGGTCGGGACTGGATCCGGCAGGCAGCGTTGGCGGCGAACCCCTACCTGCCCGACGAGATCGCGTTCGAGCTGATGAACAACCTCAACGCCTTCGTCCGCCTGCAACTGGCCCAGAACCACCTCGCTCCCGAGCTCGCGCTGCGGCGACTCAACCGCGACCCCGACACCGACGTCCAGCAGGCCGCCGAGCGAACCCTGCTGACCATCGACCCCGATGCGACGGCGCCGGCCGAGGAGCCGAAGCCCCAGAGGAAGCGCCGCCGGGGTCGTCGCTAGCGAAGGTCGAGCACCTCGACCAACCGGGCCAGCGCTCGGCCCCGGTGCGAGATGAGGTGCTTCTCGGCCGGTTCCATCTCACCGAAGGTGCGCCCGTCGCCCTCGTCGGGCACGAAGAGCTGGTCGTAGCCGAAGTCGTGCGGGCCCCTCGGCGCCGTCGTGATCCGGCCGTCGACGATGCCCTCGGTGACGATCTCCTCCCCGTCGGGGAACCGGACCATGACGATCGACCGGAACCGGGCTCGCCGGTCGTCGACACCGTCGAGTCGCTCGAGCAGCAGCCTGCGGTTGGCCTCGTCGTCGGCGGGTTCGCCGGCGAAGCGGGCCGACCGGACACCCGGCGCCCCTCCGAGGTGCGCGACCTCGAGTCCGCTGTCGTCGGCGAGCGCCGCGATGCCCGTGGCCTCCCCGACGGCGATCGCCTTGAGTCGAGCGTTGCCGATGAAGTCGGGTTCGGTCTCGTCGACGTCGGGCAGGTCGGCCGGACGGGGCAGGAGGTCCCAGTCGGCGAGCACCTCGGCGATCTCGGCGGCCTTCTTGGGGTTGGCCGACGCGATGACCAACCGCGGTCGGGGGGTCACGACACCAGTGCGGCGCGCTGGAGCCCGACGATGCGGCCGATGCCACCCTCGGCGAGACCGAGGAGCTGATCGAGCTCGGCTCGACTGAAGGCCTGCCCCTCGGCGGTGCCCTGGACCTCGACGAAGCGGCCACCCTCGGTCATGACGACGTTCATGTCGACCTCGGCACCGGCGTCCTCGACGTAGGGCAGGTCGAGCAGCGGGGTCCCGTCGACGATGCCCACCGAGATCGCGGCGCAGGCCTCGATGATCGGGTCGACGGCGATGGTGCCGGCGTCGACGAGCGACGCGCACGCATCCCGAAGGGCGAGCCAGCCGCCACAGATCGACGCCGTGCGGGTCCCACCGTCGGCCCGCAGCACGTCGCAGTCGACGGTGATCTCACGCTCGCCGAGCGCCTCCAGATCGACGACGGCGCGCAGCGCCCGACCGATCAGGCGTTGGATCTCCATGGTGCGGCCCGACTGCTTGCCGGCCTTGGCCTCGCGGCGGACCCGCTCGGGTGAGCTGCCCGGGAGCATCGAGTACTCCGCCGTCACCCAGCCGCGACCCGAGTTGCGCATCCACCGCGGCACGTTCTCGTCGATCGACGCCGTGCAGAGCACCCGCGTCGATCCGAAGGTGACCAGGACCGAGCCGGGTGTGGCATCGGTGTAGCCGCGCTCGAAGGTGATGGGGCGGAGCTCGTCGGGGGCGCGGCCGTCGGGGCGGGTCATCGAAGGTCCTTCCTGGGGGCGGGGGCGACACTACCCGTCGGGTGTCTCCCACACGTGGGGCTCGACCCGATCGAGCTCGGGCCCGAGGAGGCGCCGACCGAGCTGGGCGAAGAGCAACGGGTCGCCGGACGACAGGAACCGGACCAGGCCGGAACCCGTCGCACCCGACTCGCCCAGCAGCCGGCGGACCTCGAAGGCGGTCTCGTCGGCCGACGACACGAGGACGACCTCGCGACCCATGACGTCGCCGATCACGCGGGCGAGATAGGGGTAGTGGGTGCAGCCGAGCAGCAGGGCGTCGACGTCGGCCTCGACCATCGGCGCCAGCAGTCGCTCGGCGAGCACCCGGACCTGGTCGGAGTCGGTCTCACCCCGCTCGACGAACTCGACGAAGCCGGGACAGGCCGCGCAGATGAGCTCCCCCGGCGCGCCGAGACCCCGGTGGGCGAGTTGATAGGCGCCGGAGGCCACGGTGCCGACCGTGCCGATGACCCCGACCCGACCACGGGCCGACACCTGCGTGGCCGCCCGCAACCCGGGCTCGATGACGCCGACGACCGGCACGTCGAGCTCGACCTCGAGGTCACCGAGCGCCGCTGCCGAGGCGGTGTTGCAGGCCACGACGAGCAGGCCGACACCGAAGCGATCGCGCAGCAGCCGACCGATCTGGAGGGAGAACGCCCGCACCTCGTCGAGGTCGCGAGGACCGTAGGGGTAGCGGGCGGTGTCGCCGAAGTACACGACGTCAGCGCCGGGGAGCAGATCGATGAGCGCCCGCGCCACGGTGAGCCCACCGAAGCCGGAGTCGAACATCCCGATCGGGCCGTCCACACCGGCGAGCGTAGGGGTC
>JBCCTY010000043.1:0-19916 GCA_039197885.1 Actinomycetota bacterium
CTTCCCACCGCCGGAGGGTCCGGCCAGCACGACGAGCGCGCCGGCCGGGATCCGCACCTCCGGCGCCTCCTCCACGGAGGAAGCCTCGCACAGGAGCGGTCCCGGCCGACGTGGAGCGCCACGTGCCGGATCGCCTCAGGAGATGTGGCGGGACAACGCCGCAGGTCTCGGCGGGGCTGAGGCGTGACCGGCCCCGCACCGCGAGCCGAGCGCTCGCGCGGGGTTGTCCTGAGCTCAGGGTGTTGCCCGGGCCAGGCACACCCCGACGTAGCGCAGCATGACGTCCGGGGCGCTCGCCTGCGAGCGAAGGCAGTCGACGTAGGTCGCCCGCACCTCCGCGCGGCACTGGTCGATCCGCGCCTGGATCGAGTCCGCTGAACCGCCTGCGGTGGCGACGCACCGGTCCTCGGGCGGGACCGTGTTGGCGGATGCGGGTCCGCCGAGCGCGAGTGCGCCGACGGCGGTCAACGAGACCAGGGTGGTCGCGATGATGGACGGGCTGGTGGTGGACCGACGGAAGATCGGCATCGTGCCTCCTGTGATCGCCTCGCCCTGGCGGCGAGGTCACTCACACCGTCTCGACCTGGGGTTTCAGGTCTCCACGTCGTCCGGCAAGGTGGCCCGTTACCCACCCTTAACCGGGTTCCACGACGGTGCTCCGGCGAGGTTTCGGAGCAAGCGGCAGGATGGTGACGGTGGCGGGGACCGAACGACCCTTCGAGATCCAGGTGCTCGGGCCGCTGGTCGTGCGGCGCGACGGACGCGATCTCGACATCGGAGGACCCAAGCCGAAGCTCCTCCTGGCGCTCCTCGTCGCCCGGGTCGGACAGGTCGTGTCGGTGGATCGCCTGATCGACGGCCTGTGGGACGAGGACCCTCCGGCCACTGCTCGGAAGGCCGTGCAAGTGCACGTGTCGAACCTCCGTCGTGCCCTGGGTGAGGACTTCCCCCTGAGGACGGCATCCGGCGGCTACCTGATCGGCGTCGACGGTCTGCTGGTCGACGCCGTCGCTGCGGAGGCAGCGGTCGACGAGGCCGTCGCGACCATCCGGACCCAGCCGGCGACGGCTGCCCGGCTGGCCGACGAGGCGCTCGGCCGATGGTGTGGTCCACCGTTGTCCGGACTCGAGGCCGAGGCGGTCCAGGCGACGATCACCCGCCTCGACGAGCTGCGGCTGCAGGCGAAGGTGCTGCGCTACGACGCCCGACTCCGACTGGGCCACCACGCCGAGGTGCTGCCCGAGCTCGACGCCGACACCGCCGAGCACCCCTTCCGCGAGGACCTGCGGGCGCTCCACGTCCTGGCCCTCTACCGGTGCGGACGGCAGGCCGACGCCCTCCGCGCGTATCAGCGGACTCGCTCGGCGCTGGTCGAGCAGCTCGGCGTGGAGCCCTCGGCCGAGCTCCGCCAGCTGCACCAGCGGATCCTCGAGCAGGACCCCGGCCTGGAGCTCGACGACACCGACGTCGGTGAGGTGAAGGCGTTCCTCGCGACCGACATCGAGCGCTCGACGGACCTGTGGGAAGCCGACCCCGACCTGATGGGGGAGGCGCTCGAACGCCACGACGAGTTGGCTCGGACGGTCGTCGCAGCACACTCCGGTGAGGTGTTCAAGCACACCGGCGACGGGTGCTTCGCCGTGTTCGCCTCGACCGGAGACGCACTCGGGGCCGCGATCGAGCTCCAGACGGCGATCGAGGACGAGCACTGGCCCACGGACGAGCCGCTCCGGGTGCGGATGGCCGTCGACCAGGGGGCGGCGACCGACCGCGACGGCGACTGGTTCGGTCCAGTCATGAACCGGGTCAGCCGGATCATGTCGTCGGGTCACGGTGGGCAGCTGCTCGTCCCCGAGGGCCTGGCCGCCCGTGAGTCGATCGCCGAGCGCGACCTCGGAGAGATCGACGTCCGCGGTGTCGGACGCCTTGCCGTGGCCCAGGTGCTCGCCGACGGGCTCCGTCACGACTTCCCGGCGCTACGGGCCGATCGAGGCTCGTCCGCGGTCGGTCGGAGCGGGTTCGGTCACTCGGTCCGGGGATACGAGCTGCGCGAGCAGCTCGGCGAGGGTGCCCACTCGATCGTCTTCCGGGCGTACCAGGCCTCAGTGGGCCGGGAGGTCGCCGTCAAGGTCATCCGACCGGAGCACGCCAACCGGTCCGGCTTCGTGCGGCGCTTCGAGGCCGAGGCCCAGTACGTCGCTCAGCTGGAGCACCCCCACATCGTCCCCCTCTACGACTACTGGCGCGATCCGAACGGCGCCTACCTCGTGATGCAGTGGGTCCGGGCAGGCGACCTGGCGTCAGCACTGGAGCGCTCGCCCTGGGACCCGCCGGCGACGGTCCGCCTCCTCGATCAGATCGGTGCGGCCTTGGCGTACGCGCACCGTCACGGAGTCGTCCACGGCGATATCAAGCCGGCCAACGTCCTGCTCGACGCGGACGGCAACGGGTACCTGACGGACTTCGGCATCGCGTCGCAGCACCTCCTCGAGGCGACGGGACCGGCGGCGACGTCCTCGGCGGCGTACCTCTCGCCGGAGGAGTTGGCGAACGAGCCGATCGGTCCCCACTCCGACGTGTACGCATTCGGCCTGCTCGTCAACGAGATCCTCACCGGGACCCGGCCTGCACTCGGTGGCCGACCCCGACCGGTCGCCGAGTCGCGGCCCGGGTTGCCACCAGCGCTCGACGAGGTGCTGGCCCGAGCCACTGCGATCGACCCCGAGGCCCGCTTCGGCAGGATCGAGGACCTCCTTCGTGCGCTTCGCCGGGTCTTCGGCGCCGATGTGACGACCCGCGACGTCGGCGACGGGGCCGCGACCCCGACCCGCAACCCCTTCAAGGGGCTCCGGGCCTTCAACGAGACCGACGCGGCCGACTACTTCGGTCGCGAAGGTCTCACCGAGGAGCTCGTCGACCACGTCGCCACGAATCGGGTGACCGTCGTCGCCGGTCCGTCGGGTTCCGGCAAGTCGAGCCTCGTCAAGGCGGGACTGCTCCCGCTCGCTCGACGGTTCGGCGTGGGCGGTCGCGATGTCGTCGTGACCGAGATGTTCCCCGGGTCGCATCCCTTCGAGGAGCTGGAGGCGGCGCTCGTGAAGGTCGCGGTGAGGCGACCGGCCGAGCTCCTGACGGAGCTCACGGCAGATGCCAGGGGCCTGCTCCGGGTCAGCAAGCAGATCCTCCCGGACGACGACACCGATCTGCTCCTCGTCATCGACCAGTTCGAGGAGCTCTACTCGCTGACCGGCGACGACGACGTGCGACGCCGGTTCCTCGACGCGTTGACCGAGGTGGCCGCCGACGAGCGAAGCCGTCTCCGCATCGTCGCCACCCTGCGGGCCGACTTCCTCGACCGGCCGCTCGCCCACGCCGGGTTCGGCGCGCACCTGGCCGACGGGCTGCTCACGGTCGCGATGCCCGGGCATGACGAGTTGGCGCGTGCGATCGCGGAGCCGGCCCGCGCTGCCGGGTTCGAGCTCGAGCCCGGACTGGTCCCGGTCGTGACCCGTGACGTCGCCGACGAACCTGGTGCGCTGCCCCTCGTCCAGTTCGCCCTGACCGAGCTGGTCGAGGCGACCGACGGGTCTCGCCTCGACATCGCGGCGTACGAGGCGACCGGGGGAGTGATCGGTTCGGTCGCCCGTCGTGCCGAGGAGATCTTCCGTGGGCTCGCTCCGGGCACCCAGGACGTCGCGGCGGACCTCTTCGTCCAACTCGTCGCCGTCGACGACGCCAGCGACGACACACGGCGCCGGGTGCGCCGGTCCGATCTCGACGCGCTCGGCGCGCCGCCGTCCGCGATCGAGGCGGTGATCGCCGACTTCGGCTCCTTCCGACTTCTCTCCTTCGACCGGGATCCGGTGACCCGGGGCCAGACGGTCGAGGTCGCCCACGAGGCGTTGATCCGCGAGTGGCCTCGCCTGCGGGGCTGGATCGACGATCGGCGCGAGACGTTGTTGTTGCAGCGACGCCTCGAGGCCGCTGCGCTCGAATGGGAGGAGAGCGGTCGGGATCCCGACTTCTTGCTCAGCGGCGGACGCCTCGAGCAGTACGAGGACTGGTCATCGAGCGAGGGGGCTCGGCTCGGCGACATCGAGCGGGGGTACCTGGCCGAGGGGCGCGACCACGAGGACGCCCTGGTCGCCGGCGCGAACCGGCGCCGCCGCTCGGTCGTCGGCGTGCTCGCCGTCCTGACGACCTTCGCGGTCGCTGTCGCAGCCGTCGCGCTCGTGCAACGCGAGCGGGCGAACGACGCATCCGAGGTCGCCGACGCCGCCACCGCCCGTGCGGTCGAGGCGCGGAGCGAAGCCGAGCGGTTGCAGGCGACCGCCGAACAGGCTGCTCGCGAGGCGCAGGTCCGCTCGACGGCGCTCGAGGCGACCACCCGCGCCGACACCGATCCCGCTGCTGCTGGCGCCCTCGCCATCGAGGCGGCCGCCTCGGACGACGCCGACGCTGCGACTGCCGAGATCGTCGAGGCGCTCTGGACATCGAGTCGTCGGAACCGTCAGGTCGCGACCTACGAGCTCGGCACCGGATTCGGCTTCGCCGGCCAGCTCGTCGACACCTCACCGGACTCGGAGCTCATGGTCGCCGTCGTGGACCCGTTCGTCGCGACGCCGACCGACCCGAACCGTGCGCTCGTCATCGACTCGTCCACGGGGGAGGTGGTCGCCGAGCTCGCCGACGGCTCGGTCCTCCTCGACGCTGCGTTCGACCCCGTCGACGGTTCGATCGTGAGCAGCGGGCAGGACGGTGTCCTGCGGTGGTGGGATGCCCGCTCCGGCGAGCGACTCCGGTCGGAGGCCGTCGCCGACGAGTTCCTCTGGCAGGTGGCGGCGACCGAGGACCACCTCGCTCACTCTCGCCTGATCGACATGGACACCGGGTTCTCGACGGCGACCGTCGTCGACCGGACCACCGACGAGATCGTCGTCGAGGTCGAGGATGCCTGGCTGAGTCAGTTCTCGCCCGACGGGTCCCATGTCGCCACGACCACCTTCGGCTCCGAGATCGTGGTCCACGAGCTGCCCTCCGGTTCGGAGGTCGCCCGCTTCGAGCACGATCTCGACCTCGGCTTCGCCGCCGGCGGCATCTCCTGGGTGCCGGGCCGGGACGCGCTCTGGCTGCTGCGGCTCGACGGCTCCGTGCGGCTCCTCGACGTGGCCACCGGCGAGACGCTGGATCCCTGGCCCGGTCGTCTGGTGGGCACCGATCCGAGAGCGCTCTCGGCGAGCCCCGACGGCCGGTTCCTCGCCGTCGGTGACCTCGACGACGTCGTCTTCGTGTACGACGCCACGACCCTCGAGGAGGTGCTCTCCTTCCCCGCTCCCGGGCGGAGGTCCTTCGATGTCGACTGGTCGGCGGACGGCTCCCGCCTCGTCGGAGCCGACGACGGGCCGGCCACGCTGTGGCGCCTCGGTGTCGTCGACGTCGGGCCGGCGAGCACGGTCCGCACCGAGGAGTACCCGTACTTCCACGAGCGCTTCGGCGACGACCTCCTGCTGATGGTCACGCGCCGTGGACGTGGGGAGCTCTGGGACCTCGAAGCCGGTGAGCTCGTCACCGGCTTCTCCCTCCAGCGCGAGGTCCAGAACCTCAACTCGGTCGCTCACGCCCCCACCGGACGCTTCGCCGTGCCGGCGGACGACGGGATCAGGGTCTACGACGTCGGCAGCCGGAGCTGGCTGACCGAGATCGACGAACCGGACGTCGACCACGCTCTCGCCTTCTCCGACGACGGCGGTCTCCTCCTGGCCTCGACCTCTCCGGAGGCGATACGCGGCGGCCGGGCGGAGGCTGTTGCCACGGCGGTCCTCGACCCGGTCACGGGCCGGACACTCCATCGGTTGACCGGGGTCCAGCTCGATGGTGCCGTCTTCCTCGACGGTGGGGAGCATGCGCTCGTCCTGCGGTTCGACGGAGCGACCATGACCAGCACGGTCCAGGTGCTCGATGTCGCGTCGGGGGAGCTCGGTCACGCCGTGACCTTCGAGGACTTCGCCGATCACGTCGCCGTCACCCCTGACGGGAGCCGTGCTCTGGTCGCCACCCAGCCGGGCGGACTGGCCCTCCTCGAGGTCGACGAGCTGCTCGACGCGACGGCGACCGTCCCGTCGGTGGAGCGCACGATCGAACCGCTCGACACCATCCTCTGGATCGAGTGGTCCGAGGACGGCGAGGAGGTCTTCTTGGCCGACGTCGCCGGACGGGTCCGTGCCCTGGACGGTGAGACCCTCGAGGAGCGATGGTCGATCGACACCGGCTTCGTCGTATCGCAGGCGCGGGTACGCGACGGTCTCCTGAGCTTCCCGGTCCAGGACGAGCTCGGCGTGGGTGTCGGCTCCGGTCGTTTCACGATCGCGACGATCCCCACCGAGGTCGAAGCCTTCGCGGCCTTCGTCGCCTCCCTGGCCGACCGCCGCCTGACCGATGACGAGTGTCGCCGCTTCCTCGGACGGACCTGCCAACTGGGGTGACCACCGCGCCGTGGTCCTGGCCGACGGTCAGCGTCCCGCGACGGCCTCGGCGGCCGACAGCAGCTGCTCCGCCTCGACGTCGAGGCCGATCGCTGCGCAGAGCAGGCCGGTGGACACCCGCTCGATGACGCCCCACTCCCAGATGGCCACGACGTCGAGATCGCAGCGTTCGGCGAGCCACCTCGCCCGGTCGTACGGATCGCCGTCGAGCAGTTCGACGGGGTCCTCCCGCATGAGGATGCCGAGGTCGTACTCCGGTTCGGCCAGGAGCCCGTCGGGGTCGACGAGGAGGAAGCCGCGGTCCGACGCGAGCGTGTTCCACTGGTGGATGTCACCGTGGACGAGGACGGCGCGCTCGTCGGTGTGGGCGGCCCGGCGTCGCTCACCGCAGGCGATCGCGTGCTCGACGACCCGCTCGGAGCACGGCCGTCCGAGCTGCTCCCAGGTGGATCTGACGCTCCCGATCAGCCAGGTCGCCTTGGTCGCCCCGGTCGGCAGGCCGGCGGTCGGCGCGGGCCGCCAGAGCCGTGACGCCGCGTCACACATGATCTCCAGCCGTTCGGCGAGCGGCAGCCCGAGCTCCGACAACGAGGGTCCCAGGCGCTCCAGGAGGAGCGCACCACGGTCGACGTCGCTGCGATGGAGGCGAGCGCAGCCGTTGCCGTCGGCCAGGCGCAGCGCCGTCTCCTCGTGGCGGCCCGCTGGACCGAGGAGCGGATCGGACGCCCGGGCGAGCAGGAGCTTGAGCACCGCCGGCGTGGCGTCGTCCAGCGTCACGGTGACGACCAGCGACTCGGTGCCGCCGTCCATCGGCTCACCGATGACGAGGCCCCACGCCTCGGCGAGGTCGTCGACGAGCGCGGGCAACTCCCGAAGCCACTCGCCCGCACCCGCCTCGGTGGCGCTGCGGCGCACGATCTCGGGGATCCCGAGCACGACATCATCGTCGCCGACCGACGAGCGCCTGTCGTGGTCGTCCGCGGAGCCGATACCCTCCTACCCGCAACCCACAACGACATCGTCGTGCCAGAGACCTCCGGTGCCCACGGGCTGAATGGTGATCCACCGCCGGACGAGGCGAAGACCTCCGGACCACCCCACTGCGGGACCGGACACGTTCGCGCTCATCGCACGCGCGACGTGTCCTGACATGCAGAAAGGAGGTGAACCGTGGAGAGAGACCCTCGACCGGAGAAGGTCGCCGTCGTCGACGAGGTGCGTGAGCGCCTCGACGAGGCGTCGGCCACCATCGTCACCGAGTACCGCGGGTTGGACGTGAAGGCCATGCAGGAGCTCCGCAGCGAGCTGCGCCAGGCCGGTGGATCGATCAAGATCTACAAGAACACCCTGACCCGCCTCGCTGCGCGCGAGCTCGAGCTCGCCGACCTCGAGCCCCTGCTCTCGGGCCCCACCGCCCTCGCCTTCGTCGAGGACGACGTGGCCAAGGTGGCGAAGGCGCTCCGCGAGTTCGCGAAGACCAACGAGAACCTCGTCGTCAAGGGCGGGGTGCTCGGCGGTGTCGTCCTCGACACCGACCAGGTCTCGGCGCTCGCCGATCTCCCGTCCCGCGAAGAGCTCCTCGCCAGGCTGGCCGGCGGCTTCCAGGCCCCGACCCAGCGGTTCGCCGGGCTCCTCAACGCCACCACGTCCAAGTTCGCCTACGGCCTGCAGGCCCTGATCACCGAACGCGAGTCGGCCGACGCGGCCGCTTGATCCCCCGGAGGAAATGACATGACCAAGGAAGAGATCCTCGACGCCATCGGCAACATGACGGTGCTCGAGCTGAAGGAGCTCCTCGATGCGTTCGAGGAGAAGTTCGACGTGACCGCGGCCGCCCCCGTGGCCGTCGGCGCCGTCGCCGCCGCTCCCGGCGGTGGTGGCGAGGCGGCTGCCGCCGCCGAGGAGAAGGACGAGTTCGACGTCGTCCTCACCGCCGCCGGCGACAAGAAGATCCAGGTCATCAAGGAGGTGCGCGGCCTCACGAGCCTCGGTCTCAAGGAGGCCAAGGACCTCGTCGAGAGCGCCCCGAAGCCCGTCCTGGAGGGCGTGTCGAAGGAGGACGCCGAGAAGGCCAAGGAGGCCCTCGAGGCCGCCGGTGGCTCCGTCGATCTGAAGTGACCTCGGCGGCCTGAGGGCCGGGCCCGAGCGGCCTGCGGAGCGAGCGGATGTGGAGGGCCCAACGGGCCCGGAGCATCGAGGAAGCTCCGCCTGAGCGGGGGGTCGAGAGGCCCTCGAGGCCGCCGGTGGCTCCGTCGACCTGAAGTGACCTCGGCGGCCTCGGAGGCCGTCGATCGAACGTGCTGTGCCGAGGCCGGATTCGGGTGACCGATCCGGCCTCGGTCGCGCTTGAGTCCTCGATGCTCGTGCCGATGGGTGACCTAGGAGCACGAGAAGGGGACCGCGATGAAGAACCTGGGTGACGACACCCTCCAGGTCGTCGTGTTCCGGGTGGCCAGCGAGAGCTACGCCATTCCGGTGCAGGACGTCGAGAGCATCATCCGCCACACCGAGGTGACGGCCGTCCCGGAGTCGCCCTTCGAGGTGCGCGGGGTGATCGACATCCGCGGCCGCCTCATCTCGATCTATGACCTGCGTCGGCGCTTCGGGCTCGCCGAGCTCGATGACGAGGACACGGCGAACGTGCTGGTCCTGCGCTCCGAGGTCAGCGAGGTCGGCCTCATGGTCGACTCCGTCTCGGAGGTCGCGACGGTCTCGGTGCAGGAGAGCCAGCCGGCACCGGCCGAGGCCACCGTGTCGAACGACTTCCTCCTCGGGGTCATCCACCACGATGACGCGCTGGTCATGCTCCTCGACGTCCCCCGCCTCCTCGGCCTCGAGGACCACTTCGGCGGCGAGTCGCCGGCCCCGCCGTTCGAGGCGAACCACCACGGTCAGCTCGTCGACAGCTCCGTCTGACCGACTGCCCGAACCGAACCCGATTCGCTCCGCCCCGGGGACTCCCCGGGGCGGAGCCGCGTCCGGCCGTCCGCCGCCTCGGACGACATGCCGAGGTCAGACTCGCGACGCTCCCCGACGCGGCGTCCGGATGCGGCGACCGATGTTGTCGAACGCGCAAGTGACCTTGGTTCGATTGACAACCGAACGACGACAGACGAAAGTGACCTCCGATGTACGGGGGGGATGCACCGGCAACGGTGCCTGCTGAGGTGCGGCATCGCCGGATCCAGGCGATGCTCGCTGAGGGCGAGTTCGTGCGCGTGCGCGAGCTCAGCGCCCGGTTCGGGGTGAGCGCCGTCACCGTGCGCAACGACCTCGACCTCCTCGAGTCCCAGGGCGTCGTCCAGCGGATCCACGGCGGAGCCCTGGCCGGACCGAGCGCCGGGATCGGCGTCGAGCGCAGCTTCGACGAGACCACCAACGAGCTGACCGAGGCCAAGACGGCGATCGCCCGCGCCGCGGCCGACCTGATCCGCCCCGGCGAGGCGGTCATCCTCGACGTCGGCACCACGACGACGCTGCTCGCGAGGGAGATCGCCCACCGTGCCGACCTCCGCGAGCTCACGATCTTCACGAACGGGCTGCGGATCGCGCAGGAGCTCGAGCCCGCTCACCCCCGGCTCTCGGTCGTCGTCACCGGCGGCACGTTGCGCCCGCTCCAGCACTCCCTGGTGAACCCGCTGGCCTCGCAGGCCTACGCCGACCTGTCCGCCGCGATCGCCTTCATCGGCTGCAACGGCGTCGACCTCGCCGGGGGCGTCACCAACGTGAACCTGCCGGAGGCGGAGGTCAAGCAGGTCATGGTGCGCGCCGCCGAACGGCGCGTCGCCGTGGCCGACTCCACCAAGCTCGCCCGGGTCGCCCTGGCCCGGATCAGCGACATCGACGACGTCGATGTGCTCGTCACCGACGACGGCGCAGACCCGTCCTTCGTCGATGACCTGCGGGAGCGAGGCGTCGACGTGGTCGTCGCCTCGACCAGTACCACCTGAAAGCCAAGAGGAGAGGGAAGACATGACCAAGCGATGGCTGCGCCTGCTCGCAGTGCTGCTCGCGTTCGGGCTGCTCGCCGCAGCGTGCGGTGACTCCGACGACGACGCGGATGACGGTGATGACACCACCGAGACGACCGAGGCGTCCGCCGACGAGGGCGCGGACGACACCACCGAGGACACCGAGGCGCCGGCCGACGACGCCGCGGACGACGGTGGCGACGACGCCGCTGCCGGTGGTGAGGTGGCGCTCGAGTGGATGACCCGCCCGGACAACCCGGAGGAGGCGGCGGTCTACGACTCCATCTCGACCCAGCTCGACGGGGAGCTCGACGGCCTGGCCCTGACCTACACGCCCGGCTCCAACGAGGGCACGGGCTACCAGCAGACGCTGCTCACGAACCTGTCCGCCGGGACCGCACCCGACGTGTTCTGGATCCCGGGGACCGACATCGCCGACTTCGCGTCGCGGGGCGTGATCCTCGACATGCGCGAGTTCGCCGATGCCGCCGGGCACAGCGACGACGACTTCTACCCCGGCCCGATGGCGCAGCTGACCACCGAGCTCGAGACCGGCCAGCCGGGCAACGCCCTCTGGGGTCTGCCCCGCGACGTGTCGACGTTCGGCCTGTACCTGAACCTCGACCTCATCGCCGAGGCCGGCGCGCCGAACCCGATCGAGCTCGAGGCCGCCGGTGAGTGGACCTGGGACGCCTTCCTCGAGGTCGCCGAGGCCGTGAGCGCCCTCGACCCGACGATCTTCGGGTACGGACAGGCCAACTGGTGGGGCCCGAACGGCGCCTGGCTGAACGGTGCCGGCGGCGGTTACTTCAACGACGACCGCACCGAGTGCGGTCTCGACTCGCCGGAGTCGATCGAGGGGCTGACCTTCCTGCGTGACATCTACGCCTCGGACATCGCCGTGCCCTTCGGTGAGGACCACGAGCCGCCGTTCCGCGCCGGTCAGGTCGGGATGTTCCAGAACGGCCGGTGGGCCACGCCGGGCGTCCGCACCGTCGACTTCAACTTCGACGTCGTCGGTCTGCCGACCGGTCCGTCCGGTGGGCCGGGCAACTGGCTGTTCTGGGGTGCCTACGTCGTCAACGCCGACACGGCCGATCCGGCTGCGGCCTGGGACCTCGTCGCGAACCTGACCCGCGCCGACATCCAGGGCCAGGTGGCCGAGCTCGGGGCCAACATCCCGAGCCGGGTGAGCCAGGAGGCGCTGGACGCGTTCCTGACCTTCACGCCGCCGGAGAACAACCAGGCGTTCCTGGACGGCCTGGCCAACGATCCGACCACCGAGGGTCCGCTCTGGGCCGGCAGCTGGCCGGAGTACGACACCCTCGCCGGCACCGAGATCGAGGCCGTCGCGACCGGTACCCGTGACATCGACGACTTCGCAGCGAACATCTGCAGCGAGGTCGCCCCGGCCTTCGCCGGCTGATCACCGACCTCTGGTGCCCGCCCGACCCCGCCTCCGTGAGGAGCTGGGGTCGGGCGGGCCCGGGATCCGCACACCATGACCATCATCGACAACACCACCGACACCCGCTCCGACGATCGGGACCAGCTGCCGCCACCGGCGTGGGCTGCTCCGCTCCTGGCCTGGCGGGTGGCCCTGGCCGCCGGCCTCGCCGTCCTGACCGTGCTCGTCCTGATCGGACGCGGCGTCGTCGTCGACGCGCCCATCCGCTACGTCGTCGCCGTCGCGCTCCTGGGAGCGGTCGTCGCTGCGGCACGGGCGATCGTCTGGACCCGCGAGCGCGACCACCGCGGCCGCCTGGCCGGCTTCGTCCTCGATGGGCTCACCGCCCTCGTCACCGGCTTCATCGCGCTCAACCGGATGGACGCCTTCACCGGCCTCGACTCGGTCGGTGAGGAGTTCAACACCTCGTGGCCGTTGGCGTTGATCATCGTCGTCGGCTTCCTCGTCACCGGCGTCGCCCAACGCGGGGAGACCGACCACCAGGGTCTGCTCCGGATCGGCCGCTGGATCATGCTGGGCGGCCTCGCTCTGCTGGCCCTCGACATGGGGATCATCCAGCTCCTGATCGAGGGTGCGCAGCGGATCGTCGGGCTCGACGTCCTGCCCTTCGCCATCCTGTCGGTCATCGCCGGCACGTTGTGCCGGATCCTGTTCGACGACGGCGCCCGTCGCTGGTTCGGTAGCACGCAGGCCGAGTCCGAGACCATGGACGGCCTCTTCTTCGCCGCGCCGAACCTGCTCGGCTTCCTGACGTTCTTCGCGGGGCCGCTCATCGCCTCGCTGTTCATCAGCTTCACCGAGTGGGACGGCCTGACCGACCCGGAGTTCGTCGGACTCCAGAACTACATCGATCTCCTCAGCGACGACCTCTTCCTGCGTTCGCTGCGCAACATCCTGGTCTTCGGTGCCATCGCCATCCCCGCTGCCGTCCTCCCGGCGATGGTCCTCGCCGCGCTGCTCAACGCGAAGTTGCCCGGGATGAAGGTCTTCCGGGCCGTCTACTTCCTGCCGTCGATCGCCGGGGTGGTCGGCGTCACCCTGATCTGGAAGCAGCTGTTCAACTCCACCGTCGGGTTCCTCAACTACGCCATCCTGCGGGTCACCGACGCCTGGAACGCCGTGTTCGGGACCGGAGCGGAGGCCCCGCAGCCGCAGTGGATCTCCGACCCCGACATCGCGCTCTTCTCGGTGATCATCCTGTTCGCCTGGCAGCAGGTCGGCTTCAACACCGTGCTGTTCCTCGCCGGGATGCAGGGCATCGACAAGACGCTCTACGAGGCCGCATCGATCGACGGCGCGGGCACGTGGACCCAGTTCCGCCGCATCACGGTCCCGTTGTTGGCGCCGACGACCGTCTTCGTCGTGGCGACGACGACCATCCTCGGGCTCCAGATGTTCAACGAGCCCTTCATCCTCCAGGCGCCGTCGGAGCCGTCGGGACCGGGCAACTCGACGCTCACGCCGGTGATCTACCTCTACCGCAATGCGTTCCAGGAGTTCGAGATCGGCTACGCGTCCGCCGTGGCGTGGGCGTTGTTCATCCTGATCTTCGGCATCACGTTGCTCTACTTCCGGCGCAGCGGCGACGAAGGGGCGTTGAAGGCATGACGACCACGACCGACGCACCGAGCAGCGCTCGCCCGGCGACCGACTCCCGGCCGCCGAGCCGGCGGCGGTTCCGCCTGCGCCGACTGGTCGGCCCGGTGATCGCCTACGCCGTCCTGATCTTCTTCGCGGGGATCATGCTGTTCCCGTTCGTGTTCATGGTGGGCTCCGCGCTCAAGACCCCGGAGGACACGTTCCGGTATCCGCCGACGATCCTGCCCCGCTCCCCGGACACCGCCGTCGTCGACGGCGAGGAGGTCGACCTCTTCAGCGTCGAGATCCCCGGTCGTGGTGACCAGGACGTCTACATCGCCGAGCAGGGCATCGAGGCCGGGCTCTTCGTCGTCCCGGAGGACCCGGAGACCACGCTGGCGTGGCCGCTCGAGCTCGCCACCGACACCGGCGAGACGGCGACCGTCGGCGGCGTCGAGCTGCCGCTCTTCGACGTCTCGCGGGGCGAGGAGACCGTCACCCTCGCGCTCGAGCGCAACACGGCCGTCGCCCGGTTCGAGACGCTGGGCGATGACCCCGACGTCACCTTCGGCGTCGCCCGGACGGCCAGCCGCGCCGAGTCGATCGATCCACAGTGGGGGAACTTCTCCGACGTCATCGACCTGCAGGACGTCGACCGGTCGCTGACCAACACCATCGTGGTGACCGTCCTCGTCGTCGCCGGCACGCTGTTCACCTCGATCATGGGCGGGTTCGCGTTCTCCCGGGTGCGCTTCCCGGGCCGCGACAAGCTGTTCGTCGCCTACGTCGGTTCGATCATGATCCCGTTCATCGTGCTCATCGTCCCGCTGTTCCGGCTGATGGTGAGCCTGGGCTGGGTGAACTCGCTCGGGTCGCTGGTGTGGCCGTTCCTCTTCAACGCCTACGGCACGTTCCTGATGCGGCAGTTCTTCGTGGCGATCCCGAAGGAGCTGGAGGAGGCGGCGGTCGTCGACGGCGCCAAGCGGTGGACCATCCTGTGGCGTATCTACGTGCCGCTGAGCTGGCCCGCCATCGCCACGCTCGCGACGTTCATGTTCCTCTACGCCTGGAACTCGTTCATCTGGCCGCTCGTGACGATCAACCTGGGCAACACCGACGACTTCGTGCTCACCCTCGCCCTCCAGACCCTCGGTGGGCAGGCCGGCGAGGGACCGAACCTCCTCTTCGCCGCCATCGTGTTGTCGGTGATGATCCCGTTCACGGTGTTCGTCATGGCCCAGCGCTACTTCGTCGAGAACGTCGCCACCTCCGGTATCAAGTGAGGTCAGACGTCTCGACGGCGTCCGGGTGGGCATGGACGTAGGCCACATCGAGCACCACGTGCTCACCAGCCCGCACCTGTCGGTGTCGATCCGCAGCGACGGCGCGATGCCCCAGATCCTGTCCGTCGGACCACCCCCGGGCGAGTCGACGATCTCGCCGGTCGGTGCCGTCCCGAACGGCGGCCTCGACGCGCCCGTGCCGCTCGGCATCGTCGCCGAGGAGGCCGCGGGGCACGCCGGCCGGCCCGGACTCGTCGGGAGCCGCGGGGACGGCTCGGCCTGGTCGCCGCGCTTCTCGCTCGTGGAGCAGGTCGTCGACGAGCGGTCGGCTCGCTACGAGCTGACCGACCCGATCGCCGGGCTCGAGCTCACCCTCGAACTGGTCGCCGACGACGCGCTCACCGTGTCGACGACCCTGCGCAACGTCGGGACCGACGGCTACCGGGTGCTGCGCCTGGCGCCCTCGATCCCCGTGCCGCCCGACGCCACGGAGCTCCTGACCTTCTCGGGGCGCTGGTGTCGCGAGCTCCAGGTCGACCGCTCGCCCTTCGAGGGGCTCCGGGTCGTCGAGAACCGGCGTGGTCGGACCTCCCATCACCAGGCCCCGGCCGTGATCGCCGGCACACCGGGCCTCGGCGAGCAACGGGGCGACGTCTGGGGCGTCCAGCTGGCCTGGAGCGGGAACTACGAGCTCGCCGCCGAGGTCCTCGTCGACGGTCGTCGCCACCTCCAGGCCGGCGAGCTGCTGGTGCCCGGCGAGGTGGTGGTCGAGCCGGGTGGTTCGTACCGGGCCCCCGACGTCGTCGTGGCCTGGTCGCCCGACGGCCTGAGCGGGATGAGCCGAGCCTTCCACCGTCATGTGCGCGCCGGGCTCGGCCCGCTCGGGCCCCGCCCGGTGATCCTCAACACCTGGGAGGCCGTCTACTTCGAGCACGACCTCCCGACGCTCCGTGAGCTCGCCGACGTGGCCGCGGTCGTGGGCGTCGAGCGCTTCGTCCTCGACGACGGATGGTTCGGTGGTCGCCGGGACGACAGCGCCGGTCTCGGTGACTGGTGGGTGAGCGACGCCGTGTGGCCGACCGGCCTCGCGCCGATCGTCGACCACGTGACCGGCCTCGGGATGGAGTTCGGCCTCTGGGTCGAACCCGAGATGGTCAACCCCGACTCCGACCTCTACCGGGCTCACCCCGACTGGACCCTCACGACGGCGGGCTACGAGCCGGTGCTCGGTCGCCAGCAGCTCGTGCTCGACTTCGGTCGCGAGGAGGTGCGTGCCCACCTCCTGTCGGCGATCACCGACCTCCTCGACACCTACGACATCCGCTACCTCAAGTGGGACATGAACCGCGATCTCGTGCAGGCCTCACGGCACGGACGGGCCGGCGTCCACGGTCATGTCCTCGGGCTCTACGAGCTGCTCGACGCCCTCCGTCGCGACCACCCCGGCGTCGAGATCGAGAGCTGCGCCTCGGGTGGCGGTCGTGCCGACCTGGGGATCCTCCGCCGCACCCAGCGCATCTGGACCTCCGACTGCAACGACGCCGTCGAGCGTCAGCGGATCCAGCGGGGCTTCTCGATGCTGTTCCCGCCCGAGGTCATGGGCAGCCACATCGGCCCCGAGCAGGCGCACACGACGGGTCGTCGCCAGCACCTCGACTTCCGCGCGGCCACGGCCCTCTTCGGGCACCTCGGCATCGAGTGGAACCTGCTCGAGGCCGGCGCCGACGAGCGCCGGGCCGTCGCCGAGGCCGTCGCCGCCCACCGACGTCTGCGCCCGCTGCTCCACGGCGGTGACGTCGTGCGGATCGACCACCCGGATCCGTCGGCCCTGGTCCACGGCGTGGTCTCGGTCGACCGTCGCCACGCGGTGTTCGCGCACGTCCAGCTCACCACGACGGCCTCGACCGTCCCGCTGCCGGTGCGGCTGGCCGGCCTCGATGACGAGCTGCGCTACGAGGTGCGGGTGGTCGACGAGCTCGGACCGGTCCGGCACAACTCCCGCCGGCTCCCCCCGTGGATGGAGGCGCCGTCGGCGATCGCGACCGGCGCGGCCCTGGCGACGAGCGGCCTACCGATGCCCGCCCTGCTCCCCGAGACCGCGGTGCTCCTGGAGCTGCGGGCCGAGGGGTCCGGACCGTGACGCTTGACCGTGGGGGTCCGCTTCCGTAGCCTTTCGCCCCAGCGATGTTCCGACGTCGCGGGGACCCGGCCGATGCCGACCCGCGGGGCTGGGAACGTCTGCGGCGCTGTTGCTGCGCGGCCCGTCCGCGGGTAGTGTTGTGCTGTCGTGTCCGCGCTCTGTCCCCTCCCTCGCCCGAGGAGCCGGTGAAGCGCGCGCACGAAGCCTCGACCACCCGACCTCCGGGAGTGCGCCTTGTCGTCTCGAACCGCCCGCGAGCGCTTCACCTTCGGCAACCTGGGGGAGTCTCTTGAGCTCCCCGACCTGATCGCGATCCAGCGGGACTCCTTCGAGCGGTTCCTGCTCAAGGGCCTCGCCGAGACCTTCGCCGACATCAGTCCGATCAAGGACTTCACCGGCCAGCTGCAGCTCGAACTGGAATTCGACCCCGACGACGAGGACTTGAGGCCCCCGCCGAAGTTCTCCGTCGAGGAGTGCAAGGAGAAGGACATGACCTTCTCCGCTCCGATCTTCGTCCGCGCCCGCTTCATGAACGCCAACACCGGCGAGATCAAGGAGCAGACGGTCTTCATGGGGGACTTCCCGATGATGACCGACAAGGGCACCTTCATCATCAACGGGACCGAGCGGGTCGTGGTCTCCCAGCTCGTCCGCTCGCCGGGCGTCATCTTCCAGCCGGGTGAGCGGTTCCGGCTGCGGAACCTGTCGAAGCACCAGCTCGTCACCGGCACGATCCACCCCTATCGCGGCGAGTGGATCGAGTTCGACGTCGAGCAGAAGCCGGGCAAGGACGTCACCGCCGGCGCCCGCGTGGCCCGCAAGCGCCGGCTGTCGCTGTTCACGCTCCTGCGCGCGCTCGGCTACGACGAGGAGTCCCACCCCGGCTTCCTCGAGGCCTTCGTCCGACACTTCGACTTCCTCGAGGGGCAGTGGGAGAAGGACCAGCACGTGGCTCCCTCGCAGGAGGAGTCGCTCATCGAGATCTACAAGCGGGCCCGTCCGGGCGAGCCGCCGACGCCCGAGGCCGCGGCGAGCTACTTCCAGAACGCCTTCTTCGAGGACCGCCGCTACTCGCTCAGCCGGGTGGGTCGCTACAAGCTCAACAAGAAGCTGGGCAACGAGCTCACCAAGATCGAGGAGCTCTTCGGCATCGAGCTCGACCGCCCCGACCCCGACCAGCCGGTGCTGTCGCGCTGCGAGGTGCTCGCGGCGACGACCTACCTGCTGCACCTGGCCAAGACCGAGCCGGGCTACCGACTCGACGACCAGGACCACTTCGCCAACCGCCGCATCCGGTCGGTGGGCGAGCTGATCCAGAACCAGGTCCGCATCGGCCTGTCCCGCATGGAGCGGGTCGTGCGCGAGCGCATGACGACCCAGGACGTCGAGGCGATCACGCCGCAGACGCTCATCAACATCCGGCCGGTCGTCGCGGCCATCAAGGAGTTCTTCGGGACCTCCCAGCTGTCGCAGTTCATGGACCAGGTCAACCCGCTCTCGGGCCTGACCCACCGCCGTCGCCTCTCGGCGCTCGGCCCGGGCGGCCTGTCCCGCGAGCGGGCCGGCTTCGAGGTCCGTGACGTCCACTTCTCCCACTACGGCCGGATGTGCCCGATCGAGACGCCGGAGGGCCCGAACATCGGCCTCATCGGCGCCCTGGCCACCTACGCCCGGGTGAACGAGTTCGGCTTCCTCGAGTCGCCGTACCGGAAGGTGACCGACGGCAAGGTCACCGACGAGATCATGTACCTCACCGCCGACGAGGAGGAGGAGTACGTCGTCTCACAGGCGAACGCGCCGCTCCACCCCGACGGCAGCTTCGTCAACGACCGCGTGCTCGTGCGGAAGAGCCCGCAGGCGGCGTCGCTCGCCGATCTGGCCCTCCAGATGGAGCGCGACACCTACTTCGCCTCCACCACGGAGGTGGGCTTCGTGCCACCGGGTGAGGTCGAGCTGATGGACGTCTCGCCGAAGCAGATCGTCTCGGTCGCCACGGCGCTGATCCCGTTCCTCGAGCACGACGACGCCAACCGGGCGCTCATGGGCGCCAACATGCAGCGCCAGGCCGTCCCGCTCGTGCGCCCCGAGGCCCCCTACATCGGCACCGGCGTCGAGGGTCGTGCGGCCCGCGACGCGGCCGAGGTCCTCGTCGCGCTCGACAAGGGCACCGTCGTCGACGTGACCGGTCGCTCGATCGTGATCGAGTACGCCAAGCAGGGGAAGGTCACCCACCGCCTCGCGAAGTTCCGGCGCTCCAACCAGGACACCTGCATCAACCAGCGGGCCCTGGTCAGCGCCGGCGACAAGGTCGAGCGGGGCGCGGTCCTCGCCGACGGTCCCTCGACCGACCACGGCGAGCTGGCCCTCGGCAAGAACCTCCTCGTCGCCTACATGGCGTGGGAGGGCTACAACTTCGAGGACGCCATCATCCTGAGCGAGCGGCTCGTGAAGGACGACGTGCTCACGTCGATCCACATCCACGAGTACGAGATCGACGCCCGCGACACCAAGCTCGGCCCGGAGGAGATCACCCGGGACATCCCGAACCTCTCCGACGACGTGCTGGCCGACCTCGACGAGCGGGGCATCATCCGCATCGGCGCCGAGGTCTCGCCGGGCGACGTGCTCGTCGGCAAGGTCACGCCCAAGGGCGAGACCGAGCTGACCCCGGAGGAGCGCCTCCTGCGGGCGATCTTCGGTGAGAAGGCCCGTGAGGTGCGGGACACCTCGCTCAAGGTGCCCCACGGCGAGGGCGGCACGGTCATCGACATCCGCGTCTTCAACCGGGACGACGGCGACGAGCTGCCCCCGGGCGTCAACCAGCTCGTCCGGGTCTACGTCGCCCAGAAGCGCAAGATCTCGGTCGGCGACAAGCTGGCGGGCCGCCACGGCAACAAGGGCGTGATCTCGAGGATCCTGCCCGTCGAGGACATGCCGTACATGGCCGACGGCACCCCGGTCGACATCATCCTGTCGCCGCTCGGCGTGCCGTCC
>JBCCTY010000044.1:0-19635 GCA_039197885.1 Actinomycetota bacterium
CAGCGCCGTCGACGAGTCGATCGCCTTCAGCTACGTGCCGACCGGTGACTTCCCGTTCGACTTCGACAACGTCGCCAACGCCACGGAGGCGCTCAACAACGCCATCGCCGACGGTGCCGACGCCGTCCTGCCGTACCTCGGCGGTGCCCACCGTCCGATCGTGCAGGCCGGCGCCGAGGCGGGCCTGATCACGATGTCGGCCGGTGCGTCGAACGTGTGCGACGCCGACGAGGAGCTCGCCTACTCGATCGCCGTCCGCTTCGACGGCGGCGACTACGTCAACGCCGTGATGGGCGACATCGTCGCCGGTGAGTTCACCGAGGGCGAGACCCGCATCTTCAAGGTCGGCATCGACGAGGAGCCGGGCGCGGTCATCTGCGAGGCGACGCCGGAGCAGCAGGAGGCCATGGACGCCGTCTACGCCGAGATCGCCAGCGGTGCGCTCGCCGGCGACTTCGGCGCCATCAAGGGCGAGGCCTACGCGGGCTAGCCGGTCTCGCTCGTGACCGGCACGACCGGGGACCGTGGGGGTGGTGGGGCGGAGGCCTCGCCACCCCCGGCGGTCGAGATGCGCAACATCACGAAGCGATACGGGCAGGTCGTCGCCTGCTCGTCGGTCGACCTCGCCCTCGAGGCCGGCCGCATCCACGGCGTGCTCGGCGAGAACGGCGCTGGCAAGTCCACCCTGATGAAGGTCCTGATCGGCCTGGCGATCCCCGA
This sequence comes from Actinomycetota bacterium, assembly GCA_039197885.1. Classification (GTDB taxonomy): domain Bacteria; phylum Actinomycetota; class Acidimicrobiia; order Acidimicrobiales; family Poriferisodalaceae; genus JBCBSZ01. Next base: position 721 of record JBCCTY010000044.1, read on the forward strand.
TGCCGGTCAGGTCCTGATCGCCGGTCGGCCCGTCGTGATCGCCGACCCCATCGCCGCAGCAGAGCTCGGCGTCGGCATGGTCCACCAGCACTTCAGCCTCGTGGAGCCGCTCACGGTGTGGGAGAACGTCGCGCTCGGCGACGTCGGGTCGCTCGCACCGGACGAGGTCCGGGACCGGGTCGGTGACCTGAGCCGCCACTACGGCATCGACATCGAACCCGACGCCATCGTGGCCGACCTCCCGGCCGGGCTCCGCCAACGGGTCGAGATCGTGAAGTGCCTCCGTCGCGACCCCAAGATCGTCGTGTTCGACGAGCCCACCTCGGTGCTCACCCCGGGCGAGTCCGAGCAGCTGTTCGAGGCACTCCGACGGGTCGTCGACGAGGAGGGCCGTGCCGTGGCCCTGGTCAGCCACAAGCTCGACGAGATCCTCCACGCCACCGATGACGTCACGATCATGCGCCAGGGCGCCGTGGTCGACCGCCGCCCCACGGCAGAGGCCGATGCCGCCGGTCTGGCCCGAGCCATGGTCGGGCGCGACGTGTCGCTGCGCTCCGAACGGGTGGCGCTCGGCATCGTCGCAGTCGACGAACCGGTCGCCGAGTCGAGCGAGACGCCCGCCGAACCGGTGCTCGCCATCCACGACGTCATCCACCGGACGCCCGACGGTCGAGCGCTGCTGTCGGGCCTGTCCCTCGACGTCGGGCCCGGCGAGATCGTCGGCGTCGCCGGCGTGGAGGGCAACGGCCAGCGGGCGCTCGGCGACCTGCTGTCGAGCCTGCTCCCGGTCGACTCCGGCCACGTGCTCGTCGACGCCGCAGACGTGCCCTGCGGACGTGCCGGCGCCATGCAGGATGCCGGCATCGCGGTCGTGCCCGAGGATCGGCACGACTCGGGCGTCGTGCTCGACATGACCGTCGCCGAGAACCTGTTCCTCGCCGACCTCGCCCGCGTCGCCCGAGGTGGCGTGATCGACGGGCGTCGGCTCCGGGAGCAGGCGCAGGCGCTGATCGATCGCTTCGGCATCAGCTGTCAGGGGCCGGACGCGCCGCTCTGGTCGCTGTCGGGCGGCAACCAGCAGCGAGTCGTGCTGGCCCGTGAGCTGGCGCACGACCCGAAGGTCCTCGTGGCGGCCCAGCCGACCCGCGGGCTCGACGTCGGCGCCATCGAGTACATGTCCGAGCAGCTGCAGGCGGCAGCGGCGGCCGGGGTCGCGGTGCTGCTGATCTCGACCGAGCTCGAGGAGATCATGGAGCTCTCCCATCGCGTGGCGGTCATCAGCCGCGGCGCGATCGTCGGCGAGATGCCGCGAGCCGACGTCGACCTCGAACGCCTCGGCCTGTTGATGGGCGGCATGGCGGAGGCGACGCCGTGACCGACGTGGCCGAGGAGCGCGAGGTCGAGATCGACACGAAGCGGGCCGCACGTTCGCAGGCCTCGGCTCGCCGCGCCGCGATCATCGAGGTCGTCGTGCTCTACGCCGTGTGCATCGCCGCCGCACTCGTGCTCGCGGCGATCCTCGTCGCCGCGACCGGTGGGTCGTGGCGCGACGTGTTCTCGGCGTTGCTCGACGGCAGCATCCGTCGTCCCGGCCGTTGGGGCCTCACGCTCGGCACCGCGCTGCCGCTGCTGCTCGTGGCGCTGGGCACCATCGTCAACGCCCGGGCGGGTCTGGTGAACATCGGTCAGGAGGGCCAACTCCTGATCGGAGCGGCCTGCGCCACCTACGTCGGCGTGCGACTCGGAGGCCCGGGGCCCGTGGTCATCGTGGCCCTGCTGCTCGCCGGGGTGCTCGGTGGAGCGGTGTGGGCCGGGATCGCCGGCGCGTTGCGCTACTGGCGTGGTGTGCCCGAGGTGCTGTCGACCCTGCTGCTCGTCACCGTCGCTGCCAACGCGGTCGGGTACGGCCTGAAGAACCCGTCGCTCCTGCTCGCCCCGGCCGCCGGCCGAGCCAATCGGAACCAGGTCAGCGAGCAGCTCGCCGACGACACCCGACTCCCCCGCATCACGGTCTTCGGCAACGAGTTCCCGATCTCGGTGCTGCTCGGCATCGCGCTCGCCGGGGCCGTCGCGTTCGTCCTGGCCCGCACCGTGCCCGGCTTCCGGTTGCGGATGCTGGGCCGGAATCCCCGGACCGCGCAGCGGGCCGGTGTGTCGGCCACCCGCTACGGCATGGGCGCCATGTTGATCTCCGGCGGCTTCGCCGGTCTGGCCGGGGCGGCGATGCTCGCCGGTGGCGACTTCGGGAACTACCAGCTCGTACCGGGCTTCTCGGTGAACATCGGCTGGACCGGTCTGCTCGTGGCGCTGGTCGCCCGTGAGCGGGCGGTCGCCGCCATCAGCGTCGCCTTCGTGTTCGCATCGCTGCGGACCGGGTCCGGTTTCCTGGCCGCCACCGGGGTGGAGCGTCGCATCACCGACGTCGTCCAGGCCCTCCTGGTGTTGGCCCTGCTGATCCCGCCCGCCGTGATCTACATCCGCTCACGACGACGGGCGCTCGCGGCCTCGAAGGACCGCGTCTGATGGAGGCGATCTGGGACGTCCTCAGCAGTGAGGTCACGTACTCCAGCGCGGTCCGGTTCGCTGCGCTGCTGCTCTTCGCGGCGTGTGGCGAATGGGTCGCCGAGCGGGCCGGCACGCTCAACATCTCCGTCGAGGGCATGATCCTGGCCGGAGCCTTCGCGGCCGCCGTCGGCTACGACCGCTTCGGTGGCAGCGTCGCCGCCGGACTCGTCGCCGGCTGCCTCGCCGGCGTGCTCATCGCGTCGGTGCAGGCCAACATGAGCCACCGTCTGCCTGCCGACCAGTTCGTCGTCGGCCTCACCCTCAACATCCTCGTGTTGGGGCTGGTCGGGTTCCTCGATGCCGAGCTCGATCCGACGACCCAGCGCGTCGCCACCACCGAGATCCCCCTGCTGTCGGAGCTGCCGCTCCTCGGTCCGGCACTCTTCGCGCAGCCGTGGCCGCTCTACCTCGTGTACCCGCTCGTCCCGCTGGTCTGGTGGCTGACCTTTCGAACCCGGTGGGGCCTCGAGGTCCGAGCTGCCGGGGAGGACCCCAACGCCGCCGACGTGTCCGGACTCAAGGTCAACCAGCGTCGCCGGGAGGCCATCTACCTCGCCGGGCTGACCTCTGGTCTCGGCGGTGGCTACCTCGTGCTGGGGGCCATCGGGGCCTTCGAGGACTCGATCGTCGGTGGGCGGGGCTTCATCGCCATCGCCGCGGTGATCTTCGGCGGCTGGACGTTGCGGGGCACCGTCGCCGGGTGCGTGCTGTTCGGCGCCGTGGTGTCGTTCCGGCTGTCGTTGCCGCAGCAGGGCTACGACAGCCTGAACACCGAGTTGCTCTCGGCGCTGCCGTACCTCGTGACCATCCTGGGCATGGCGTTGTTCGCCCACCGCATCCGGCCACCGGCCGCACTGGCTCGTCCGTTCCTCCGCGGCCTGAAGTGACGGGGGAGCATCGCGTTCTCGGACGGACCGGTATCCGGGTCGGCCGCTTCGGGCTGGGAACGATGGTCCTCGGCGCCTGGGGCAACACCGACCGGTCGGCCTGCCACCGGATCATCCACCGCGCCCTCGACGCCGGGATCAACCTGGTCGACACCGCCGACATGTACGCCGCAGGCCAGAGCGAGGAGATCGTCGGCGAGGCCCTGCGGGGTCGGCGCGACGACGTCGTCGTGGCGACCAAGTTCCATCACTCGATGGGCGAGGACCCCAATCGGCGGGGAAACTCGCGGCGATGGATCCGTCAGGCGGTCGAGGACAGCCTTCGTCGTCTGGACACCGACCGCATCGACCTCTACCAGGTCCATCGACCCGACCCAGACACCGCGATCGAGGAGACGGTCGGTGCGCTGAGCGACCTCGTCGGCGAGGGCAAGATCCTGTGCTGGGGGACCAGCACGTTCCCGGCGGCCGAGATCGTCGAGGCGGCGTGGGCAGCCGAGCGGACCGGCGGCATCGCCCCGCACTGCGAGCAGCCGCCGTACTCGATCCTCACCCGGGGCATCGAACGGGACGTGCTCCCCGTGTGCCACCGCCACGGTCTGGGCGTCATCACCTGGAGTCCGCTGTCCGGGGGCTGGCGGACCGGGAAGTACCGACGGGGCGCCGCCGCACCGTCCGGGAGCCGCGCCGACACCAACCCCGACCACTTCGACGTCGGCAACGACGCGAAGTTCGATGCCGTCGAGCGGCTCACGAAGATCGCTGACGACGCCGGGCTGTCGCTGACCCACCTGGCGCTCGCCTGGAACGTCGAGCACCCGGCGGTGACCGCGGCCCTGATCGGCCCCCGGACGGAGGAGCAGCTCGACGAGCTGCTCGGCGCGATCGACGTCCGACTCGAGCCCGACGTGCTCGAGGCCATCGATGCGGTGGTCGCTCCGGGCACCGACCTGAACCCGGCCGATGCGGGATGGACCCCACCTGGCCTCGACCCGAACCAACGCAGGAGGCGATGACGTGAAGGCGACGTACTACGAGGAGGCGGGCGGCCCCGAGGTGCTCACCTACGGCGATCTGCCCGACCCCGAGCCCGGCGCCGTCGACGTCGTCGTCGAGGTCGGGGCGTGCTCGCTCAACCGCCTCGACGTGGTGCAGCGCAACGGCTGGTTCCAGATGCCCGGGTTCAGCTACCCACACGTCGCCGGCATGGACGTCGCCGGCACGGTGGTCCAGGTCGGCGATGCCGTCGACGGGGTCGCGGTCGGTGACCGGGTCGTCGTCGACCCGTCGCTGGCGGGGGTCGACGACCGGTCGAAGCTCGGTGGGAAGGGCGATCTGTTCGGCGAGCTCGGGATCATCGGCGGCACCGTCGCCGGCGGCTACGCCGAGCGCTGCCTCGTCCCGGCGAGCCACGTCTACCCGGTGCCCGACGAGATGCCCATCGAGCACGCCGCCACGTTCCCGACGTGCTTCCTGACCGCGTCCCACGCCCTCTTCGACGTCGGGAAGCTCGCGGCCGGTGAGACCGTGATGATCCATGCCGCCGGGTCGGGCGTGTCCACGGCCGGCATCCAGCTCGCCAAGCACGCCGGTGCCACCGTGCTCGCGACCGCCGGCACCGACGAGAAGTGCGAGCGGGCCCTCGCCCTCGGTGCCGACCACGTGCTCAACAACCGCACCGGCGACGTCGCCGGGTTCGGACGCGAGGTCACGGCCGGCAAGGGCGTCGACCTCGTCTTCGACCACGTCGGGACCGCCCTCTTCGGTCCGTCGCTGTTCGCCCTCGGCGTCCACGGTCGCCTGGTGAGCTGCGGCAACTCCTCCGGCGACGAGGCGACCATCCCGTCGCTCGGGTACCTCTTCCACTCCGGCATCAGCATCCACGGGTCGGACCCGTACCGCCCCGAGGAGTTCGGCCCGGCGTGGGAGACGTTCTGCTCCGGCGACTTCGAGGTCGTCATCGACTCGGAGTTCGCGCTCGCCGACGCCGCTGATGCCCAGGGCAAGATGTTGGCGTCGGACTTCTTCGGCAAGATCCTGTTGCGGCCGTGAGCTGCCCGTGAGCGAGGCACGCGACAGCCCCTACCCGGAGCTCAAGAAGCGCCACACCATGGCCCGGGTCGGCCGACCGTGGACCGACCACAAGCCGCCGGCCTCCGCCCCCGTGTGGGCGGTGATCGAGGGCCTCGGGCACTTCTACGTGCTCACCGCGGCGCTGGAGCTGGACGTCTTCGACACCCTGGCCGAGACCGGGCCGACCACCGTCGCTCCGCTCGCCGAGCGTCTCGGCGTGTCCGAACCCCACCTGGTCTCGCTGCTCGACACGGTGGTGAACCTCGGCCTGCTCGACCAGGTGCGCGACGTCTACGAGCTCAACGACACCGCGAAGCGATACCTCGTCTCCGATGGTCCAGCCACCATGGCCGACCTGGTGCCGGTCGCGCCGGGTCCCCACGACAACTGGACCCGCCTCGCCGACACCGTGCGCGACGGTCGTCCTGCGACACCGATCGAGGACGACCCAGCGGCGTTCTACGTGCCGCTCGTCGAGGGCACGTTCACGACGATGTTCCGCTGCGCGTCCCGGGCCGACCTCCGGATCCGCTACTCGGCGCTGCGGGCGCCCCGGGTGCTCGACCTCGGTGCCGGGGGAGCGCCGTGGGCGATCGCCGTCCTGGCCGCCTGCCCCGACGCCACCGCCGTGGTGAACGACCTCCCCGGTGTCCTGCCGGTGGCCGAGCGCAAGGTGGCCGAACACGGCGTCGCCGACCGGGTCGAGCTGCGCCCCGGCGACTTCCACGAGATCGACATCGAGGACGGTGCGTACGACCTCGTCGTGCTGGGCCACATCTGTCGTACCGAGGGCGCCGAGGGCGCGCAGCACCTCATCGAGCGGGCCTTCCGGGCGCTGCGACCCGAGGGGCGGGTGGTGCTCAGCGACTACTTCCCCGACCTCGAGCGCAAGTTCAACCCCCACGCCGTGATGATGGGCACGACGATGATGGCGAGCACCGCCCGGGGGTTCACGTTCACCCACGACCAGTTCTCGACGTGGCTGCGGGCCGCCGGGTTCGAGGCGTTGCGCCTCGTCGAACCGATCGGCTTCCAGCAGGTGATCGTCGGGACCCGACCTCGGAGCAACAGCTGATGGAACGAGTCGACACGATCATCACGGCGTGGTTCGTGGTCACGATGAACCCGACCCGCGACATCATCCGCGACGGAGCGGTCGCGATCCGAGACGGGGCGATCGTCGACGTCGGCAAGGCGTCGGACCTCCAGGCCAGGTACGAGGCGACGCAGACCCTCGGTGGCGACCGGTTCGTCCTCACGCCGGGGCTCGTCAACACCCACATCCACATCACCGGCGAGCCGCTGACCCGCGGCTACGTCCCCGACGACACGCCGTTCGTCGAGAACGTCTTCGAGTGGCTCTGTCCCCTCTACGCCGTCTACACCTCGGAGGAGGAGCGACTCTCCGGCCAGCTCGCCGCGGCGGAGATGCTGCGCTCGGGGACCACGACCTTCCTGGAGGCGGGGACCATCCGCTTCCTCGACGAGGTCGTCGACGGGTTGACCGAGATCGGCATCAGAGGCCGGGTCGGTCGCTGGATCTGGGATCTCCCGCCGGAGCCCGACGTCTATCAGCAGCCCACCGACGACGCGATCGCTCACCTGCAACGCCAGCTCACCGACTTCCCCGAGGCCGACGACTCGTTGATCTCGGCCTGGTCGATCCTGGTCGGGCACACGACGGCGTCGGACCCGCTCTGGCGGGCCGCCCGCGAGCTGGCCGACGAGCACGACGTCGGGATGAGCTTCCACATGTCACCCGCCGACCTCGACCCCGACGGGTTCATCGCCGAGTTCGGGCAGCGTCCGATGGTGCACCTCGCCGAGCTCGGGGTGCTGCGAGATGACGTCGCGATGACCCACTGCGTCCGGGTCGACGACACCGAGTTGTCGGTCATGGCCGACGCGAAGGTCAACGTCGCGCACTGCCCGACGACGGCCCTGAAGGTCGCCTACGGCGTGACCCAGGTCGGCAAGATGCCCGAGATGGTGCAACAGGGCGTGAACGTGTCGATCGGCACCGACGGCAACAACGCCTCGAACTACTCCGACCTCATGCGGGCCACGTACCTCGTGGCCGGCCTGTTCAAGGACGGCCGCAACGACCCCCAGATGTTCCCGGCCGAGAAGGCGTTCGAGATGGCGACCCTCGGCGGCGCGGCCACGATGGGGCTCGATGACCGCATCGGGTCGCTGGAGGTCGGCAAGCGGGCCGACCTGGTGCTCCACGACAGCGACCGGCCGGAGTGGCGCCCGTTGCTCAACGTCATGAACCAGCTGGTCTGGTCGGCGGACGGCCGTGGGGTGCACACCGTGCTGGTCGACGGGCAGGTGGTCGTCGAGGACGGTCACGTCACCACGATCGACGAGGAGCGGATGTGGGTCGACGCCCAGGCCGCCGGCGAGGCGATCACGATGCGCTCCGGGCTGCCCGACAAGTCGAAGTATCCGGTCCTGTGACCATCTTCGAGGCCGAGATCACCCCCGGCATGTCGGCGGCCGAGGTGGTCGACCTCGCCGTCGCCGTCGAGGAGGCCGGGTTCGACCGCCTCGGCATCTCCGACGTCGTGTACTGGCCCGATCCCTACCTGCTCCAGGTCATGGCGGCCGAGCGCACCGAGCGGATCCTCATCGGCTCGATGGTCACGAACCCCTACACCCGACACGCTGTCGCCCACGCCTCGGCGCTGTCGACGCTGCACGAGGTGTCGGGTGGGCGCGCGTTCCTGGGCATCGGCGTCGGCGCGGGCCTCGAGGAGCTGGGCTTCGACGACGAGCGTCCGGTTCGCACGTTGCGCACGGCCGTCGAGTCGATCCGGGCGCTCCTCGCCGGGGAGGAGGTCCACGGCGGACGCCTCGTCCGACCACCGGAGACGCCGGTGCCGGTGGCCATCGGCACCCGCAGCCGTCAGGTGATGGCCCTGGCCGGCGAGCTGGCCGACGTGGCGCTCGTGGGCGCCCGGCACTTCACCGACGAGACCGTTGCGACCTATCGCTCGTGGCTGGCGACCGGCGCCGCCCGGGTCGGTCGGGATCCGGCCTCCATCGACGTCGCGCCCCGCGTCACCCTCTGCGTGTCCGAGGACGGTGCTGCGGCCCGGTCGAGCATGAAGCGCTACGCCGCCCACTACCTCGACATCGTCGGCAGCGCCGGAGAGGTCGAGGTCGGTCCCGACCAGCTCACCGCGATCCGGGCGGCGCTCGGTCGATCGACCGGCTGGTACTTCGACCACGACCGACACGACGACCCCGAGTTGGAGCCGCTGATCGACGACGAGCTGGTGGAGGCCTTCGCCGTCGTCGGCACACCCGACGAGTGCGTCGACCAGCTGCGTGCGATCGTCGACCTCGGGTTCACGAGCGTCAGCTGCAACCTCGGCGCCGTGCGTCACGGCGGGAACACGATGGCCGGTGGGCTGGGGGAGACCATCGACGGGGCTCGGAGCATCCTGACGGCGCTGGCGGAAGCCGGGTGAGCGCCCCGGACGTCGCGGTCGTCGGGTCGCTCAACCTCGACCTGGTCACCGCCGTCGATCGTGTGCCCCACGCCGGGGAGACCGTCCTCGGTGGCGACCTCGCCCGCTATCCGGGCGGCAAGGGCGCCAACCAGGCGGTGGCGGCCGGGCGACTCGGATCGGCCACGGCGATGTGCGGGCGGATCGGCGACGACGAGGCCGGCTCGATCCTGCTCGACTCGTTGGCCGGTGCCGGCGTCGACACCGATGGGGTCCGGCGCACGTCCGGCGTCCCGACGGGCACGGCGCTGATCGCGGTCGAGGCCGGCGGTGACAACGCCATCGTCGTCAGCCCGGGTGCGAACGCCCGCCTCGGCGCCGAGGACGTGCTCGCCACCCCGGCGGTCGCCACGGCGGCGACCGTGCTCGTGCAGCTGGAGATCTCCTCGGCCACCGTCGACGCCGCTGCTGCGACGGCCTCGGGTCGGGTGATCCTCAACCCCGCACCAGCGCCGGACTCGCTGCCGTCGTCGCTGCTGGAGCGGGTCGACGTGCTCGTCCCCAACGAGCACGAGCTCGGTCTCCTCGCCGGGGTCGAGCTGCTCGCCGATGCCGATCTCGCCGAGGTCGCCGCCGCAGCGCGGATCCTGCCCGTCGACCTCGTCGTGGCGACGCTGGGCGCTCGTGGCGCCCTCGTCGTCGAGGGCGACCGCGCCGAGCACGTCCCTGCACCGGTGATCGAGCCGGTCGACACGACCGCCGCCGGCGATTCGTTCTGCGCTGCCCTCGCCGGCCGCCTCGCCGCCGGTGTCGCTCCGGACGACGCCGTCGCCTGGGCGGTCCGGGTCGGCGCGGCGACCGCACTCGTCGCCGGGGCGCAGCCATCGCTGCCCACTCCGGCCGAGGTCGACGAACGGCTGGCAGGGCGACCGGGCGCGGGCATGGCACGCTTTGCGACGTGACCGAGCTGCGCCAGACGCCCTTCCACGACCTCCACGTCTCCCTCGGGGCGAAGATGACCGGCTTCGCCGGCTGGGACATGCCGGTGGCGTTCGCCGGGACGATCGAGGAGCACCTCCACACGCGCAGCGCGGCCTCGCTGTTCGACGTCGCGCACATGGCGATCGTCGACCTGCCGTCCGGTTCGGCGGAGCCCCTGGAGCGTCTCGTGCCGTCGGACATCGTCGGGCTCGGTCTCGGACGCTCCCGCTACACCGCCCTCACCACCGAGTCGGGCGGGATCCTCGACGACTGCATCGTCACGAACCACGGCGACCACCTCGGGCTGGTCGTCAACGCCTCCCGCCGCGACGTCGTCCTCCCCCACCTGAGGACCCACCTCGGCGACGACTCGGTCATCGAACGCACCGATCTCGCGCTGCTCGCCCTCCAGGGCCCGGAGGCGATCGCCGTCCTGGCCGACCTCGGCGCCGAGGTCGGCGACCTCTACGCCATGGAGGGCGCGGAGGCCACGGTCGCTGGTGTCCCCGTCTGGCTGAGCCGGAGCGGATACACCGGTGAGGACGGTGGCGAGCTGCGAGTTCCCGTCGACGCGGCCGTGGGTCTCGCCGAGCGTCTCCTCGCCGACGAGCGCGTCGCGCCGGCCGGGCTCGGTGCCCGCGACACGCTGCGCCTGGAGGCGGGCCTGTGCCTGTACGGCAACGACCTCGACGAGACGACGTCACCGATCGAGGCCGGGCTCACGTGGACGATCCAGCGGCGTCGACGCGAGGGCGGCGCCTTCCTCGGTGAGGAGCGGATCCTGGCCGAGCTGCGGGACGGCCCTCGACGGCTCCGTGTCGGTCTGCGGCCGGAGGGGCGGCGTCCGGCGCGGCCGCCGGCAACGCTCCGCAACGACGCCGTCGGTGAGGTCGGTGTCATCACCAGCGGCACCTACGGCCCCTCGATCGAGGCACCGGTGTCGATGGGCTATGTCGCCGAGTCGTTGGCCGAGCCGGGCACGAGGGTGCTCGCCGATGTCCGGGGGAGCGAGGTCGCGTGCGAGGTCGTCGGCCTCCCCTTCGTCCCGAGCGGTGCCCAGCGCCGGCCCCGGGGATAGGGCTGGTGGAGCGGCGCTAGGTTCGCCGCCATGACTCGTCGTGTCGCCATCGTCAGTGAAGCCAGCAGCTACGTGGGCCCCGATCTGGCCCGGACGCTCGCCCGGCGGGAGCACGATCTCGTCCTCGGCGAACCGGCAGACGGACTCGTCGACGAGCTGAGCTCGCTGGGCGCCACGGTCGAGGTGGTCGACGGGGTCGCCGACATCGGTGATCCGGATGCGGCACCGGCGCTCGTGGCCGGGGCGATGCGACGCTTCGGCCGGATCGACTCGGCCGCGATGTTCTCCGGCCGCATCGTCGTCGGGCCCTTCATGCAGGCCTCGGTCGACGACCTGCACGCCGTCGTCGCCGGCAACCTCGAGGCCCCGATGCGCTTCCTCCAGGCGGTGCTGCCACCGATGATCGACGCCGGCTCGGGGCAGGTGCTGGTCATCACCTCGGCCTCCGGTGCGCGCCCGACTCCGGGAGCGCCGCTCTACTCGGCCACCCGAGCGGGGGCGAACATGCTCGTGCGCAACGTGGCCGACGAGATCGCCTCCTCCGGTGTCCAGGTGAACGCCGTCGGGACCAACTTCATGGACTTCCCGGCGTTCCGGAAGGCCAGCCGCATCGAGGGCGATCCCGAGCGTCGGGCGCGGATCGAGGGTCAGGTGCCGATGGGCCGCCTCGGCACGATGGAGGAGTTCGCGGCGTTCTGCGCGGTGTTCCTGGACGGCACCAGCGGCTTCCAGACCGGTGCCTTCGTCCCCTACGCGGGCGGGTGGGCGTGACCTGCGCCGCGGTCAGGCATCGGCGGTGGTGGTGCTCGTGGTCGACGGCTGCTCGATCCGCACGTACTCGGCCATCAGGCCGAGCGCGACGATGACGTCGACGACGACCAGCACGACGATGCCGTCCCAGGAGCTCCCGATCACGGCGACCGCCGCGACGGCCAGCACCGTCACGAGACGCTCCACGGCGACGATCCGGTACGACCGCGCCACGGCCGCGGCGATCCCGGCGTAGAACAGCAGCACACCGCCGACGAACATGACGAGGAAGGGGGTGGGCACCTCGTCGCGGGGGTGGAGGAGGATCTCCTCCACCGCGGCAGCGAGCGCGATCACGCCACCGACGATGAGGAGGTGCATCCCGGTGTAGGTGTCGGCCGTGAAGCGCGACCGCTCGTTGCCCTCGAGGGCGGTGGAGTGATGCTCCAGTGCCGGCTGCACCCGGTCGAAGTAGCTCCACCAGAGCAGTCCGGCGAGGATGCCGGCGGCGATGAGGCCGACGAGCGTCACCCCCGGCAGCCCGTCGGCCTCCTCGAGGGACTCGACGACCGACAGCCCGATCGCGACCACCACCTCGCCGAGCGCGACGATCAGGATGAGGCCGTGGCGTTCGGCGAAGTGTCCCGGACGGACGATCCACGTGCCGGATCGGGCGTCGCGGACGCCGGCGAGCGCAGCCAGGATGAACAGCGACCACAGCACCGTGCGGGCGTCGCCATCGACGAACGAGCCGATGATCAGGAGGGTGCCGGCCGCGATGTTGGGAATGCCATAGCGGAGGACGGAGCGGTACTCCTCTGCCGTGACGCCGTCACCGCTGAGGCCCCAGAGCTGCAGGCTGATGCCCAGGCCGACGATCAACGAGGCGCCGACGGCGAAGGTGACCCCGCCCGAGCCGAAGGCCGTCGTGACCGATGCGCCGACCGGGACCGACGCCGCCGTCGCCACGAGGAAGATCGCCCGGACCGGCCGGGCGTTGCCCTGGACGGCGTTCGCCGCCCAGGTGAAGGTCGACCACACCAACCACAGGACCGTGAAGAGCATGGCGGCCTCGCCCGCACCCTCCCAGGTCGGGTCGTGCACGAGCAGCCAGACCAGTCGGGAGAACGCGTAGACGAACGCCAGGTCGAAGAACAGCTCGACGGGGTCGGCGGTGAAGTCTTCGGTCGGTTCGGGAACCTCGAGGCCTCTCACCGCCTGGACCCTAGCGACGGCTCGGCGGCCCTGCGGCGGCCTCGCTTCGGACCGGTCGTCGGCCTTCGGACACGCTCGGCGCATCCGGGGGCCGTACCATTGGTGACGTGCTCGACCTCGGGATCGACCTCAACGTGTGGCCGTGGATCTGGCTGACGCTCGCGGTCATCTTCGCGATCCTCGAGCTGACGCTCATCGCGGGCACCTTCATCCTCGCCCCGTTCGCCATCGCCGCGCTGTTCGCCGCGATCCTCGGGTTCTACGACGTGGCGGTCGAGGTCCAGTGGGCCGTCTTCGTCTTCGGCGGCGCGGCGCTCTTCTACGCGTTCTACCGGTGGGCTCGACGCTTCGTCACCGATCGTGACCTGCCGCCGGGCGTCGGTGCCGACCGCCTCGTCGGGATGATGGGCACCGCCACCAGCGAGATCCCCGACCAGCGGGCCCAGAGCACGGGCACCGTCCAGGTCGAGGGTGAGATCTGGCGTGGCGTCACCGACGCCGACGCTGCCGTCCCCGAGGGCTCGCTCGTCGAGATCATCGAGGTCCGCGGGACCCGGGTGGTGGTTCGCCCGGCCCCGACCCGCCGATCCGACGCCGAACAGGAGGTCACCGGATGAACCCGGCCGCCATCGTGATCGTTGCCCTGGGCGTCGTCGCCCTGGGTGTGCTCGCCACGGGCGTCAAGATCGTGCGCCCGTACCAGCGGGGGCTGGTCGAACGGCTCGGTCGCTACAAGACGACCCGTGAGCCCGGCTTCCACTTCATCTTCCCGTTCATCGACACCATGCGCCTCGTCGACATGCGCGAGCAGGTGGTCGACGTGCCGCCGCAGGAGGTCATCACCGCCGACAACGTCGTGGTGTCGGTCGATGCGGTCGTCTACTACGAGGCCACCGACCCACAGCGTCTCGTCTACAACGTTGCGGACTTCTTCACGGCCATCACGAAGCTGGCCCAGACGAACCTCCGGAACCTGATCGGTGACCTCGAGCTCGACAAGGCGTTGACGTCACGGGACACGATCAACACCCAGCTGCGCGAGGTGCTCGACGACGCCACCGACAAGTGGGGCGTGCGGGTGGTCCGGGTCGAGATCCAACGCATCGACCCGCCGGCCGAGGTGGTGTCGGCGATGCATGCGCAGATGAAAGCTGAACGCGATCGCCGGGCCACGGTCACCGAGGCCGACGGCTTCCGCGAGGCGGCCATCGCCCGTGCCGAGGGTGAGAAGCGGTCCGCGGTGCTCGCGGCCGAGGGGCGCAAGTCCGCCGCGATCCTCGACGCCGAGGGCGACGCCGAGGCCATCCGCCTCCGCGCCGAGGCCGAGAAGACCCGACTGGCGCTGGTCGGCCAGGGTGAGGGCATCGGCGCCAAGGAACGCCTGGAAGGCATCAAGGAGGCCGCTCCGGACGGCGCGACCGTTGCCGTCGAGTACCTCGCGGCGCTCGAGCGCCTGGCCGACGGCCGGGCGACCAAGCTGATCGTGCCCGCCGACTACGCCGGCCTGCTCGGCACCCTCGGCGCGATGGGCGAGACGTTCGGCCTGGCCAACGGCACCCACGCCGACGACAGCCCGCAGGCGCACCGACAGATGCCCGACCCCGCCGAGCGGGTCGATCTCCCCCCGCCCACGGAGTGATCGGTGACGACCCTGTCACCTGCCGGTTGGTATCCCGATCCCGACGGCGGGACGCGCCTGCGCTGGTGGGACGGCGAGGACTGGAGCGATCACTTCCGGACCCGCCCGCTCCACACGATGACCGACGCCATCGACCCGAAGGCATCGATGCAGGCCGCGCAGCAGGCGGCCGGTGCGGCCATCGCGTCGCGCGACATCGACCGCATCGTCGGCGCCGTCCAGAGCTCGACTCGGACCGAGGTCGACCGGGCGATGGGGGAGCTGCAGCAGGCCGCCCGGGGTGAGGTCGATCGCGTCGTGGGCGAGGTACGGCGGCAGGTGGGCAACGTCCAGCCACTGATCTCCGAGACCGTCAGCGACATCACCCGCTATGTCCGCTGGGCCTTCATCATCGGTGTGCTGCTCGTGATCGCCTACTTCGTGTTCCAGGTGGTCGCCGGGATCGGCATCGCCGAGCTCGTCGGCGACATCGCGGACCGGATCATCGATGCGGTCGACGACGAGGAGTCGCTCGGTCTCCTGAGCGGCTGACGGACGAGGAGCGCGAGCTCACCCGTCGAAGTAGGCCAGCCGACGGCTCAGCTCGAGCACGCCGTCCTCGCGCCGGTCAACCACGCGGCAGAGCACGTGGTCACCGTGGACCTCGTCGGCGGTGATGACGTTGCGGAGGTCGCGGGGGAAGAGCGCAAGGTCGACGATGGCGCCGGCGGGTTGGTCGCTGCGCCGCACCCGCACGAGGTCACCGGGCTCGGCACGATCGGGCTCGACCGTGGGCAGCAGGCACCACCAGTGCAGGGCGTTCCGCTCCACGTCCTCGACGGCCCGTTGGAAGCGCGTGACGGCGAACTCCCGCGCCTGGTGAGCTTCTTGGATCGCCTGTTGGAGCACCACCTGCTCCTCCTCGTCGGCAGCCCGGGCAGCGGCCTCGCGCACCTCGTAGTCGGCCTGGCGTCGCCGACGCCACGACCACTCGGCGAACTGGACCAACGTGAAGCCGGCGAGGAAGTGCGCCCACCACGGTCCACCGAGCTGACCGGTCGTGAGGGCCGCCACGAAGCCGCCGACCAGCGCAGCGGCGAGCACCGGGGTCGGGTCCTTCGCGATGACCGCGTCGGGACTCGGACCGAGCTCGTCGCGTGGCGGCGCATCGCCTCGGAGCGCCGTGTAGCGGTCGTGTGCGGTCTGGACCTCGTCGGCGAGTCGCCGCAGCTGGCCGTGGAGGTGCTCGACGGTGTCGGCACCGATCTCGACGAGGCGCCGGATGCCCGCATCGACGTCCTCCGGGCGGAGGTCGGCGGCCAGGGGACCCGGCGGGAGATGACGTCGGCCGACCTCGGCGACGGGGCGGAGCTGCTCGACGACGCGTTCGCGGAGCTCCTCGACGACGCCGTGGAGTTGGTTCGGATGGGCGGCCAGTGCTGGGTGGGCAGCGAGGTGGAGGATCGCCTCGGGATAGCGCAAGGTGGCGGCCCACGCCTGCTCGCTGAAGCGGTCCCAGTCCTCGGTGCGGGCGGCCTCGACAGCGAGCTCGACGAGGGGCTCGGCGCGGTGGGGCACGAGCTCGTGGGCGCGCTGGGCGTGCTCGACGCTGTCGGCGCCCGCGACGCGGGCGGCCCGGGCCGCGACCAGGAGCGCCGATGAGGCGAGCGCGGGCTCGTCCCGCAGCTCTGCCAGGGCGGCGACGTCGCGGGCCAGCACGAGCGCGGACTCGGCCCGGTCGACTCGGCACGACGCCGATCGGACGCGGGCGAGGAAGAGGGCGGCGTCGGCGTCGAGGGGGCGGTGGCCGTGCGCCGCGGCGAGGTGATCGGCGAAGGCTCCCCACAGCTCCGAGTCCCACGCGACGACCGCTTCGTTCCACTGCTCGTCGCCGGCGATCTGGGCCGGCTCGCGCTCGGGTTCGGCGGTCGAGTCGATGCGGGCGACGGGACGTTGCGGACCGAGCAGTCCGAGCCGGGGACCGACCCGATCCGGGCGTCGCCGCCGGCCGACGACCTCCCACACCTCGTCCGGCACCCAGAGGAGCGGCTCGGCCGTCGGCGATCCGGGCTCGCCGACCAGACCGAGCGCGACGAGCCGGTGGTGGGCGGCGTCGCGGACGAGGTGGGCCACACCGTCGGCCAACTGGGGATCGATGGCGTGGCGACGGTCGATGCGGACCCGGCGCTCGATCCGCTCCTCCCAGTCGATGAGGGCGCTCGAGGGTGCGGCGGCCGAGGCGATCTCGCTGCAGACGAGGGCCATGTGCGGGCTCGCGAGGGCCACGTCGTACTGGAGGTGGGGGAGCGAGCGCTGCGTGCCCGGTGGCGGCTCGCCGTAGCCCGAGCCGAGGAGCACGAGGACGAGGTCGGCCCGGCGGGCGAGGTCGAGCCGCTCGGCCACGGGGAGCGGCTCCTCGTCGCCCTCGTCCTGGTCGAGCACGGCGATCGGGAGCTTCCGCGTCCGGCGGAGCTCCTTGGCGACGTCGCGGCGGACCCGGTAGAGCTCGTCGTCGTCGGCGGCGATGACGACCTGCACCTCGTCCTCGAGCACCGCCGCAGCTCCCATCGGTCCGACCGGGCGTCATGGTATTCAACGTCCCCCCGCCGACCCGGGACCCCGGTTGGTCCGCCACCTAGGATCGGCACCAGGCAGGACGAAGGGGGAGCCGGCGATGACGGAGTCGATGGCGATCGGACGCACCGACCTGGCGCTCAACGAGCGGACCATCGGTGACGATCTGGAGGCGACGGTCGCACGCTTCGGCGATCGCGAGGCGCTCGTCGTCCCCCACCAGGACGTCCGGTGGACCTACACCGAGTTGAACGACCGCGTCGACGAACTGGCCCGCGCGCTGCTGGGACGGGGGTTCGTGACCGGTGATCGCATCGGCATCTGGGCCCCGAACGTCTCGGAGTGGGTGCTGACCCAGTTCGCCACGGCCAAGCTCGGGGTGATCCTCGTCAACATCAACCCGGCGTACCGGACCCACGAGGTCCAGTACGCCCTCCAGCAGTCGGGCTGTCGTGGCCTGATCGCGGCCACGGAGTTCAAGACCTCGAACTACGTCGACATGGTCGCCCAGGTCCGCGGCCAACTGCCCGATCTCGAGCAGGTCGTGTTCATCGGCACCGACGACTGGCCGGCGCTCCTCGCCGACGCCGACGGGGTCGACGAGGACCGGCTCCGAGCGGTGTCGTCGCAGCTGGCGAACACCGACCCGATCAACATCCAGTACACGTCGGGGACGACCGGCTTCCCGAAAGGCGCGACCCTCAGCCATCGGAACATCCTCAACAACGGCTTCTTCGTGGCCGAGGCCTGCGCGCACACCGAGCACGACCGGGTCTGCATCCCCGTGCCGCTCTACCACTGCTTCGGCATGGTCATGGGCAACCTGGGCTGCACGACCCACGGCGCCACGATGGTGCTGCCCGCACCGTCGTTCGAGCCCGAGGCGACCCTCCGGGCCGTCCAGGACGAGCGGTGCACGAGCCTCTTCGGCGTCCCGACGATGTTCATCGCCGAGCTCGGGCTCCCGGACTTCGAGTCCTTCGATCTGTCGAGCCTGCGCACCGGGATCATGGCGGGTTCGCCGTGCCCCATCGAGGTCATGAAGCAGTGCATCGAGACCATGAACATGGACGAGGTCACCATCGCCTACGGCATGACCGAGACGTCGCCGGTGTCGACCCAGACCGCGACCGACGACCCGATCGACGCCCGGGTGAGCACCGTCGGTCGGGTGCAGCCCCACGTCGAGGTGAAGATCGTCGACCCGGAGACGGGCATCACGGTCGAACGAGGGGCGGCGGGGGAGTTCTGCACTCGCGGCTACTCGGTCATGATCGGCTACTGGAACGACCCGGAGCGCACCTCCGACGCGATCGACGGCGACGGCTGGATGCACACCGGTGACCTCGCCACGATGGACGCCGACGGCTACGTCAACATCGTCGGTCGCATCAAGGACATGGTCATCCGCGGTGGCGAGAACGTCTATCCGCGCGAGATCGAGGAGTTCCTCTACTCCCATCCCCGGATCCAGGACGTCCAGGTGATCGGCGTCCCCGACGAGCGATACGGCGAGGAGCTCATGGCCTGGGTGATCACCTCGGACGGCGGTGACCTCACCGCCGCCGAGGTGAAGGAGTTCTGCCAGGGCAGGATCGCCCACTACAAGGTGCCCCGCTACGTGCACGCGACCGACGAGTTGCCGATGACCGTCACCGGCAAGATCCAGAAGTTCCTCCTCCGCGAGCGGGCGATCGAGCTGCTCGGCCTCGAGGGGGC
>JBCCTY010000045.1:0-19125 GCA_039197885.1 Actinomycetota bacterium
CGGGAACGGCGGAGCTCGGCGCGGGTCGTGCCGGTCAGGGCCGCCGGCTGCAGGAGCCGGAGCACTCGTGCGACGGTGCCGGCCCCCATCTCGGCCACCGCGGCGCGCACGACCCGATCGGCGTCGAGTTGGAGCGACAACGAGACCAGCAGCTCGACGACGTCGAGGTCGAGCGCCCGCGTGTCGGCCCCGACCACCGCACGGCTCAGGTCGGAGATCCAGGGATCGCCGTCACGATCGACGAGGACGTTGGCGGGCCGCAGGAGGCGGTGGGCGATCCGGTGCCGGCGGAGCAGGGCGACCTGGTGCCACAGGTCGTGCAGGGCCCGCTCGGCCACGTCGTCGACCCGTTCGAGCGGCACGGCGTCGATGGCGTGGCGGACCAACACCACCGCGTCCTCTCCGACGGCAGCCATGGCCACGGTGGCGGGGGTCCGGACGCCGGCCCGCTCCGCCGCCCACGACGCCAGGGCCTCGTGCTCGACGAGGCTGCGGAGGTCGCCGGCCACCCGCTCCTCACCGAGGCCCTGGTAGCGGAGGCGCTTGTAGCGGCGGTAGAGCTGATCGGCGTCGCGCTCGTCGGCGCTGCGGACCTTGCAGAACAGCGGGCCGTCCTCGCCGTCGGCGACGAGGCGGCCCGGTCGGGCCCACGGCGCCGCGAGTCGCAGGTTCGACACCTCGAGCCCGTTCTCCCGCAGCGCGGCGATCACCTCGCTCGGGCTGGGCAGCCGGGTCGGGACGCCGACGATGAGGCCGACGATCACCGAGATCGCCCAGCCGTGCACCCAGGCCAGCATCAGGTCGAGCGCGAGCCCGGTGCCGGATGCGACCCGCAACGCCGCCACCAACCCGAGCGACCAGACCGCCGTGCGCCGCCACGCACGCGGCAGCTCCGGAGCAGCCGTCAACATGAGCGCCACGGCGCCGGCCACCCACGACGGCGTGGGGAACGACGCCGAGCCGAAGGCATCGGCCTGCGGGAGGAGCTCGTCGAGGAAGAGCTCGCCGGGTCGGTCGCTCAGCCCGGCGTCGACCCAGTTGTAGGTGACGATGCCCAGCCAGTACACGGCGAGCGCGACGAGCGTGCGCATCCACCGTCGCCGGACCAGGAGGACCAGCACGAGGCCGGCCGGGACCAACGACGCGAGCACCTGCGCCAGGCCGACGAGCGCCTGCGTGACCCGGTCGGGGACCTCGGCGAACCCCTCGGCGAGGTCGGACTCGGCGCCGCCGACGGTGTTGGTCCCGAACACGGCGAGCAGCGCGATGCCGGCGTAGGCCAGCGCACACAGGGCGAGTCGGACGTAGAGCCCCGGAGGGCGCGTCCGCGCGGATGATCCGAGATGCGGTCCGACGGGATGGTCGACCGGCCGGTCGGCGGTGGTGGGGAGCCCCACCGACTCCACCCTACGCCGCCGGACCGTCCCCCGGCCTCACGCCTGCTCGGGACGCAAGGTGGGGAACAGGACGACGTCGCGGATCGTCTCGACCCCGGCGAGGAGCATGACGAGCCGATCGATGCCGACCCCCAGCCCACCGGTCGGCGGCAGCCCGTACTCGAGGGCCCGCAGGTAGTCCTCGTCGACGACCATCGCCTCGTCGTCGCCTGCCGCCTTCGCTCGGGCCTGCTCCTCGAACCGGGCCCGCTGCTCGTCGGGGTCGACCAGCTCGCTGAACGCGTTGCAGAGCTCTCGCCCGGCGACGATGCCCTCGAAGCGCTCGGTCATCCCGGGGAGCTCGCGATGGTCACGCGACAGCGGCGAGACCTCCTTGGGGTAGCCGGTGACGAAGACCGGACCCCACAGCTCGCCCTCGACCAGCTTCTCGTAGAGCTCCAACACGAGCTTCCCCGGCCCCCAGTCGTCCTGGAGCGGGATCTCGTACTCGACCGCGAGCGCAGCGAGCTCGTCGCGGGGCAGGTCGATGCCGACGTGGCGACCGACGGCCTCGCTGACGAGCTCGGTGAGCGACGCCCGTCGCCAGGGCGTGGAGAGGTCGACCTCACGCCCCGCGTAGGTGACCGTCGTCGAACCGGTCAGCTCGACGGCCAGGTGGGCGACCAGCTCCTCGACGAGCTCCATGATGTCGGTCCAGTCCGCGTAGGCCTGGTAGAGCTCGAGCATCGTGAACTCGGGGTTGTGCCGGGTCGAGATGCCCTCGTTGCGGAACACCCGGGCGATCTCGAAGACCCGCTCGAAGCCTCCGACGGTCAAGCGCTTGAGGTAGAGCTCGGGCGCGATGCGGAGGAAGAGGTCGAGGTCGAGCGCCTGGTGGTGCGTCTCGAAGGGCCGGGCCAGCGCGCCACCGGGGACCGGGTGGAACACGGGTGTCTCGACCTCCATGAACCCGCGACCCTCGAGCCAGCGTCGGGTGAGCGACAGCAGGCGACTGCGGAGCTGGAAGGTGGCCCGCGCCTCGTCGGTGACCCACAGGTCGACGTAGCGCTGCCGGTACCGGGTGTCGGGATCGGTGATCCCGTGCCACTTGTCGGGGAACTGGCGTCGGGCGGGAGCGAGCAGCGTCCACGAGTCGACCCGCACGGACAGCTCGCCGCGGCGGGTCGTCATCACCTCGCCGCTGACGCCGATCCAGTCGCCGAGGTTGAGATCGGTGAACGCCTCGAAGTCGGGGGTCGTCTTCGACGGTGCGAACAGCTGGATCCGTCCCGAGGAGTCCTGCAACGTCCCGAACGCGAGCTTGCCCTGGGCCCGGCGGAGCATGAGCCGCCCTGCGACCGTCGCCGTCTCACCCGTCTCGGTGCCGGGCTCGAGGTCGCCGAACCGCTCCTGCAGCTCGGCCGCCCTGGCATCGGGCTCGAAGCGATAGGGCACGGATTCGGTCACGGTCGCTCCAGGTCCTCGACGTTGAGGGCGTGCACGAGACGGAGCCCGTGCAGCGTCAGCCAGGGCTCATGGTGGTCGACCCGACGCACCAGCGGGGCGATCAGGACGGCCAGCCCGCCGGTCGCCACCACGGTCGCCTCGCCGATCTCCATCTCGATCCGCTCGACGAGCCCGTCGAGCATGGCCGCCGTCCCGAACATGACACCGGACTGGATCGACTCGATGGTCGAGCGGCCGACCACGTTGCGGGGCTCGACCAGCTCGACCCGGCGCAGCGCGGAGGCTCGCTGGAACAGCGCGTCGAGTGACACCTCCACACCGGGGACGATCGTGCCGCCGAGGTACTCACCCTTGTTCGACACGGCGTCGAAGGTGGTCGCCGTCCCGAAGTCCACGACGATCGCCGGGCCGCCGTAGAGGTCGTACGCGGCCACCGCGTTGGCGATCCGGTCGGCCCCGACCTCACGAGGGTTCTCGTAGAGGATGGGCATGCCCGAGCGCACGCCGGGACCGATCACCACCGGGCGGAAGCCGAAGTACCGCTCGACCATCTCCCGCAGCGCCATCGTGGCGCTCGGCACCACCGAGGAGATGACAGCGCCGTTGACCTGCTCGGTGAACGAGAACCCGTGGAACCCGAGGAACTCCTGGATCGTGAGGGCGTGCTCGTCGGAGGTCTTCTGGGGGCTGGTCGAGACGCGCCAGTGGTCGAGCAGCCCGGCCTCCGGGGAGGTCGTCGCCGTCTCCGTGAGGTCGTAGAGCCCGACCACGGTGTGGGTGTTGCCGACATCGATCGCCAGGAGCATCGGGGAACGCACCTCCTCGTGTGCGACACGATGGCGCGTCGCACGGGGCCGAGGAAACCCGGATCCGTTCCCGGTCCGATCCGACCCCTCACTAGTGTTGCCCTCTCGTGTCAGGACCGCAGCCGGGCGAGCCACCGACCGACGACACCGCGCTCGTCCTCGAACGACGCGGGTCGCTGCGCCTCGTGCTCCTGGTCCTCGTGGTGGTCGGCGTCGGCGGGGTCGCCCTCGTCGTGGCGCGTTCCGGCGACGACCCCGCCTCGTCGCCGACCACCTCGACGGCGCCCGCGACGATCACGACGGCCCTCGCGACGACCGAGACGTCGAACCGACCGTCGCTCTCGCGTCTACCTGCCGCCGACGACCTGACCGAGCCGATCTGGTTGCTCGCCGGTCGTTCGGCGTCCGAGAACACGATGCAGCTCCACCGCATCGACGACACCGAGGACCGACGAGTCAACGTCGCGACCGGCCAGAGCCAGCTCCCCGGGGAGCGCATCCGGGCCATCCGGGCCGACGAGGCCGTCGTCTGGTCCAACGGCGACAACCTCTTCCGGGTCGACGACGAACTGCGGCTCATCCCGTTCACGCTCGGCCCGGCGACCGCGGTCTTCCCGGTCGACGACGACCGGGTCTGGACCGTCAGCGACGACAACGAGATCGTCGACTCGCCGCTCCAGCCCGACCGCCCGCCCGACGTGCTCGTGCCGCTGGCCGGCGAGCTGGTGGCACCGCTGTCATCGGAGGTCTTCCTGCTGTGGTTCCAGGGCGGTGTCGGGCTGTGGATCCCGGGCGCCGAGACCAGCTACCTCGGTGAGGGTCTGTTGGCGACGACGCCCGAGCTGAGCGTGTTCAGCAGCCGACGTGACGGCAGCGGCGCCCTCGTGGTGGCGGCGACCTCACCGTTCTCGGTCCTGGCGACCGTTCCGTTGGACGTCGACGGCATCGCCCTGGGCGAGGGCGCGCTGTCGCCCGACGGGGAGCGGATCGCCTTCCACCTCCAGCGCGGTGACCGCATCGAGCTCGTGGTGGCCGACGTCGCCGACGGCACGACGACCTCGCTCGGCATCTTCACCGACCGGGCCGCTCCCGTGTGGCTCGCCGATGGACGCCTCGTCGTCATCGCGGCACCGACCGGCGATCGGCAACTGGTCTGGCTCGTGTCACCCGACGGTGACGAGCCGAGCGTGCCGATCCTCGAGCTCGACGCCGGACGAGCGTGGTCGCTGGCGATCCCCACGCCGTGACGCCTCGCCGAGGTCAGTCGACCCGGGCGGCCACGTTGTCGATCAGGCGCGGCCGCCCCACCCGTGCGGCGCCCAGCAACCGGAGCTCACCGGTGAGGCGCTCGGGGACCTCGAGCGTCGCTGCGTCGACGACGGCGACGTAGTCGAGCTCGGCCAGCGGTTCCGCGTCGACGACGGCCACCATCGCCGCCACCACGACGGCGGGGTCGCGCTCGCCTCCCTCGACCAGCTCGCGCCCGGTCACCAGGGCGCGCTGGAGGACCGGGGCCGCGGCCCGCTCGGCCTCACCCAGGTAGACGTTGCGGCTCGACATGGCCAACCCGTCGTCCTCACGGACGATCGGGCATCCCACGACGTCGACGGGCATCGAGAGGTCGGCAGCCATCCGCCGAACGACCGCGAGTTGCTGGAAGTCCTTCTCGCCGAAGTAGGCGGCGCACGGCCCGACGATCGAGAACAGCTTGGCGACGACGGTGGCGACGCCGGCGAAGTGGGTCGGGCGGGTCGCCCCCTCGAAGCCCTCGGACACCCCCGACACCGAGACCGTCGTCGCCACGGGTCCGGTGGGGTACATCTCGTCGACCGACGGTGCGAAGACGACGTCGACGCCGACCCGCTCGCACAGCGCGAGGTCGTGGTCGAGGTCGCGGGGGTACGCGCCGAGATCCTCGTCCTCGGCGAACTGGAGTGGGTTGACGAAGATCGACACCACGACGCGGTCGTTCGCCTCCCGGGCGGCACGGGCGAGGGAGAGGTGGCCCTCGTGCAGAGCGCCCATCGTCGGGACGAAGCCCACGGTGTGACCCGCTCGACGAACCTCGTCGAGGCGGGCTCGGACGCCGTCGATCGTCTCGACGACGGTCACCGCCACGCCGGACCGCCCACCGGTGTCGGTCGATCGGCGAGCAGCGCCGCCTCGTCGGCGAGGGCGAGGTAGGTCGCCAGCTCGCGGTCACCGAGCGCCTCGAGGTGCCGGCGGACCGTCGCGGTGTCGAAGCGAGCCACCGGCCCGGTGAGCGCTGCAGCCGGACCGAGCTCGGCCACGTTGTCGATCGCACCACGGGCGATGGCGAGATAGGCGTCGAGTGGCACACCGGCCCGATCGGCCAGCCGCTCGACCTGGGCCAACAGGGCGACGAGGTGGTTGGCGGCCACCGAGGCGGCGGCGTGGTGGAGGGCACGAACGTCGTCGTCGACGACCACGCCGCGCCCACCGAGATCGTCCACGAGTCGGGTGACGAGCGGGTCGCCGGCGACCGCGAACCACGCGCCGTCGAGCAGGCGCTCGGCACCGACCTCGGGCGACGGCAACGAGACGATCGGATGCAGGGCGCCTCGCCGTCGGTGACCGCCCAGCGCGTCGAGTCCCAACGATCCGGCGAGGTGGGCGATCACCACCTCGTCATCGACGGGCAGGTGCGCGGCGACCTCGACGACCGCACGGTCGGGGGTGGCGATCACGACGACATCGACGTCGACGAGCGCGTCGTCAAGGGGCTCGCCGCGTCGGACCGGCGAGCGCACGGTCCATCCGGCCCGCCGAGCGGCGAGCTGGAGCGCGCCACCGGCACGCCCCGGGCCGATCACCCGGAGGCGGGGTGCTGCGCTCGGCAAGGGATCAGGTGCCGACCGAGCCGGCCAGCGCGCCGGCCTCGGTGACGATGCCCCTCCCGATCGGGCCCATCTTGCGGGTGAGGAGGCGTTCGGTCACCGAGATGGCCTGGGGACCGAGCGGGACCATCTCGGACCAGAGCAGGTAGCCGCCGACGAGGCCGCAGAGCCGGTCGCCGACCTCCTCACCGTGCACGACCAGCTTGCGCCCATCGGCCAGCATCGTCCGCAGCTCGGGGTAGAAGGACGCGAGGAAGGGACGCACCGGTTCGTGGGCGCCGAAGGGACGGTGGAGGTAGGGCATCTCCAGCTCGTCGTAGTTGTGGAGGTTGTGGGTCGCCGGGATCAGGGAGATGACGTGGTCGAACTCCTGCTGGCGGATCCAGATGATCTCCTCCATTCGGCGGACACGCCGGTGGTTCTCACCGTTCCCGCCGGGCCGCTCGCACACGGCCAGGGAGTCCTTGATCACCCAGGCAAAGTTCCGCGGCACGATGCCGTCAGCCCATTTGCCTCGCAGCGCCACGGGGTTCTCCTCGGGATCGATCGAGATCGGCCTCGAAGTCCCGCTCCACCTCCGAGCACCTCCGAGCGAGGCCGATGTTACCAGCCGGGCCCGGGGGCCGAGGTGGCCTGGATCACCAACCGACCGCCACGCCGAGCGATCCGTCGACCACCGACCTCGGTCGCGACGTGGTCGCCGGCGACCACCCGCAACACCCGTTCGACGTCGGCGGCCCGGGGCGGGTGCTCGGTCCGGAGCCAACGGCGCAGGGCGCGACGCGCCAACGCGACCGGGGCGACCCGCATCGCCGCCACATCGGCCGGGTCGAGCTCGGCGGCGAGCTCGTCGAGGAGCTCGCCCTCGTCGCGGAGGAGCTCGGCCTGTCGGGTCAGCACCGGCACCAGATCGCGGTCGGCGACTTCGGCGAGCAGGGGCAGCACCTCGTGGCGGACCCGGTTGCGGCGATGGACGGGGTCGCGGTTGGTGGGATCGTCGACGACGTCGAGACCGAGCGAGGCGCAGAGCCCGTGGGTCTCGGCCCGTCGCAGGCGGAGGATGGGCCGGTGCCTTGGACCCATGGCGCCGAGCCCGTCGATGCCGGCGCCCCGGAGCAGCGCGAGCAGGACGGTCTCGGCCTGGTCGTCGGCGGTGTGTCCGAGCAGGGTGCCGTCGGGCAGCACGGCACGGCGGGCGGCCCGGGCACGGGCCTCGAGGTTGGGCCCCGGCTCGACGGGCGCCCGGATCGATCTCACCCGAGCACCGAACCGCTCGGCCGTGCCGGCCACGATCGTCGCCTCTCGATCGGATCCGGGGCGGAGACCGTGGTCGACGTGGATCGCTTCGACGTCGCAGCCGGCGGCGACGGCGAGGACCAGCAGCGCGGAGGAGTCGGGCCCGCCGGAGACCGCGCACGACACCGTCGTTCCGGACGGCGGGAAGGTGCAGCGGTCGAGCAGCGCCTCGGCCAGGTCGGCGGCGGCGCCGGGTCGACCCGTGTTCAGGACGCGGCCCGTTCGAGCAGCCCCATGCGGTCGATCCAGCGATCGGGGTCGCGGATCTCACCGATGGTCGGCAGGGCCTCGGGGCCGGTCCACGCGTGGTCGACCGCCCGCTCGCCGCCGACGGCCTCCACCGCCTCGATGAAGCGCTCGCCCTGCTCGTACTGGGCCATCTTCGCCTCGAGCCCGATGAGCTTGTGGATGAGCTTCGACCGGCGGTTCGTCTGCTGACGCCGCTCGTGGAGCACGCGATGGAAGCGCTCGGCGCTCGGGACGCGGTCGCCGCCGGCACGGGTCATGGTCACGTCGCCGTGGCCCTCGAGCAGGCTCATCATCCCGGCGATGCGGTCCATCGTCGCCCGCTGCTCGTCGCTCGCGAACAACGCGCTGAGGCCGCCGTCGGAGAGCGAACTCTCACCCGACCGTCGCTCGTCGACGAGACGGCGGATGGCGGCGGCGAAGCGCTCGGGATCGGGCTCCACCTCCTCCATGAGCTCGTGGACCATCGACAGGAAGTGGTCGCGCATCCACGGCACACCGGTGAACTGCGCCCGGTGGGTCAGCTCGTGGAGGGCCAACCACAGGCGGAACTCCGACGGCGGGAAGCCCCAGCGCTTCTCGAGGGCGAGCACGTTGGGACCGACGTAGTAGACGACGTCGCCCTCGTCGTCGCTGTCGGCGTCGTCGACGACCAGCAGGTCGTACTGGCCCAGCACCCGTTGGGACATCCACCCGAGCACGACCCCGAGCTCGAAGCCGGCGATCCGCCGTGCGACGGGCGCCATGACGCTCGATCCCATCTGCTCGCCGAGCCGGTCGGTCAGGGGACGCAGCAGCCGTTGGAAGGAGCGGACGTTGACGTCGATCCACTCGGCCCGGCTGATGACCTTCGCCGTCGCCGGACCGGAGTCCGGGTACAGACCGGTCGTCTCGGAGACGAGCGCCTCGGCCTGGACGGTGAACTGGGCGAAGTCGCGCTCGATCCGGTCGTAGTGATAGCTCTCGCTGAAGGGCTCGCTACCCGCCCAGCGCACCGCCACCCGGGACGCGAGGTCCCAGTCGACCGGTGAGGTCATCGGCGCGGGTAGCGCGGGGCGACGACCTGCTTCACGTAACCGGCGATCACACCGACGGTGACCAGCACGGCGCCGGCGAACAGGGGGAAGGCGATCCAGGCGTGCCAGACCTTCGCGGCGAGGAGGAGCATGGGCCGATGGTAGAGGCTCCGTCCGCGCCCGGCACAACGCCCGTTCGCGGCTCCGACATCAGCCCGGCTCGGCCTCGAGCTGGGCGCGAATCCGCTCCTTGAGCCCGGCCGGGACCTCCTCGCGGCACGTCGCGCGGATGGCGATCTTCAGCTCGGCCTCGAAGTCGAAGGCCTCCAGGCAGTGGCCGCAGTCGCCGAGGTGAGCGCGGATCTCCGCGAGGCGTTCAGCGGTGAGCTCGCCGTCGAGGAAGTCGTGCACGCGCCGCAGGACGTCATCACACTCCTGTTCAGCCATCTCCGTCGTCTGCTCCCGAGCTCGAACCCGCCGTCACCGGCACGTCCTCCGCCGGTGGATCGGCGAGGCCGCGCTGGGCTGCGAAATCGAACAACCGCTCCTGGAGCCGTCTTCTTCCCCGATGGAGGCGACTCATGACGGTCCCGATCGGGATGTCGAGGATCTCGGCGATCTCCTTGTAGGCGAACCCCTCGACGTCGGCGAGGAGCACGGCCAAGCGGTACTGCTCGGGGAGGTCCTCGATCGCCTCCTTCACCTCGGTCTCGGTGAAGAGGTCCAGCACCTCGTCCTCGGCCGACCGGTTGGCGTAGGCCGCCTCGAGGCCACCGAGACGGCGGTAGAGGTAGAAGTCCTCGCCCTCACCCAGGTCGGTCTCGTCGGGACGGCGCTGCTTGGCCCGGTAGCGGTTGATGTAGGTGTTGGTCAGGATGCGGTAGAGCCACGCCTTGAGGTTGGTGCCCTCGCGGAAGCCCCCGAAGCCTCGGTAGGCCCGGAGGTAGGTCTCCTGCAGGAGGTCCTCGGCGTCGGCCTGGTGACGCGTCATGCGCATGGCAGCCGAGTAGAGCGCGTCGGCGAACGGCATCGCCTGCTCCTCGAAGTCGGCCTGGTCTGCCATCCGCCCACCGTACTGCCGGGGTGACGGGGCACCCATTCGCCGCGGCGCTCGCCTGACGGTTCGTTCAGCCGCGGCATCCGGATCGCTGCGGGCCCGGGCGAGCGGCGCCGGTGCGACGAGCGCCACAGCAGACACCGCTCGTGCGGGTTGCGGCTCTACGCTCCCACCCTGGAGGGCGGCAACGGCGCCGCCCCTCGGAGGTAGTCACGTTGGCCGATCAGGGCTCCCGTCGCACGGGCCGTCCGGCGCCGTCTCCCGGCGAGTACGACGACGACTTCTGGTCGCGCGCCCGTTCGCTCCCCGGTTCGCGCACCGCCGACGTGTCCGACGCCGATGCGCCGCCTGCTCCACCGCGCGGCGCTCGCACCGCGGCGCCGCCCCGACCCGCGCCGGCGCCGCGCCCTGCGCCGAGCCCCCACCGACCACCGGGGACACCACTCCCGCCTCCACCGGGCCCACCGGCGCCGCCCGGCCCGCCCGATGACGCGACCCCCGCGCCGCGCCGACGTCGCCGCTGGCCGCTCGTCGTCGCCGGTGTGCTCGGCCTGTTCCTCCTGGTCACGCTCCTGGGGCTGCTCTGGACGATGTGGTCGTGGGGCTCGATCGACCGCGTCGACGTCAGCTCCACCCTCGACGCCGGCGGCACCGGCACCAACTACCTCTTCGTCGGGTCCGACTCCCGCGAGGGCGTTGACGCCGACGACCCCAACGCCGGTTTCCTCATCGGCGAGGAGGTCACCGGCCAACGCTCCGACACCGTCATGATCCTGCGGGTCGAGGGCGACACCGCCTCGTTCCTGTCGCTGCCCCGCGACCTGTGGCTCCCCATCGCCGGCACGGGTGGCGAGCAGCGGCTCAACACCGCGTACGCCGACGGCCCCGAGCAGCTCATCCAGACCGTCCAGCAGAGCCTCGGGCTGCCGGTCCACCACTACCTCGAGGTCGATCTCGCCACCTTCTCCGACGTGGTCGACGCCGTCGGCGGCGTGACGATCGACTTCCCCAACCCGGCCTTCGACGATCGCTCGGGTCTCGACGTGCCGACGGCCGGGCCGGTCGAGCTCGACGGGTCCCAGGCCCTCGCCTACGTCCGGTCGCGCGCCTACACCGAGATCATCGACGGCCGCCAGGTCGTCGACACCACCGGCGACCTCGGCCGGGGACTGCGCCAGCAACAGTTCATGCGGACCGTGCTGGCCGACGTCACCTCGACCCGGAACCCGTTGGCGCTCGCGCGGATCATGTCGGCCATGAGCGGCGGCCTGACCGTCGACGATTCGCTGGGCCTGCGCGACGTGCTCGATCTCGGTCTCTCGCTGCGTGGGGTCACGCCGGAGTCCGTGGAGCTGCCCGTGTTCGGCTTCACCACCGCGAGCGGCGCCCAGGTCCTCGGGCTCGAGCCCGGCGCCGAGGCGGTGCTCGACCAGTTCCGCGGCTGACGACCAACCGGTACCCTCGTCTGCTCGGTGCCCGTGTAGCTCAGTGGTAGAGCGAGCGCCTCGTAAGCGCTAGGCCGTGGGTTCGATCCCCACCACGGGCTCGCACCGCCTCACCCGCCCAGCCGGACCGCTCGCACCTCAGCCGAGGCGGACCAGCAGGTCCTGGAGCAGCAGCCGCTCGCTCGGGTTGAAGGTCAGCCCCGCCGCCGTCGTGGTCACCGCGTCGAGGGCGGCGAGCGTACGAGCGGCGTCACCACCGTCGAGGAGGTCGGCGCGGTACCGCCCGGCGAGGGTCCGCAGGCCGCTGCGCAGCTCGTCGGTGCGAGCCCGGCGCAGCTCACGCTTGTGCCGGTCGGCCATCTCCCTGGGGACGGCCTTCGAGGCGCCCTGTGCCTCGCGCTGCTCGATCCAGCGGTCGATCTCCTCCGCGTGGCCGGCCTCGAACGGTGTCGACGCGGCGTCGAGGAGCGCCAGGAGCTCATCGGCCACGGTCAGCGCCGTGTGCCCGGTGCCGTCGAGGCGATCGGGCACCCCCCGCCAGGCGGCCGTGCGGGCGCCGAGCTCGGTGTCGCTGGCGAGCAGCCTCGCCCGGCGCAGGTCACCGGCGGCGGCGTCGGCTGCCACCGCCGCCGTGGCTGGCTCGATGCCTCCGGCGACGAGGGCGTCGACGACCGCCGACGTCGGGACGGGCCCGAAGGGCACCTGCACGCACCGCGACGCGATCGTGACCAACTCGGGCGGGACCTCGTCGGCCAACACCACGAAGACGGTCGTCGGACTCGGCTCCTCGATGGTCTTGAGCAGGGCCGGTCCGGCCTGACGCACGAGGTGGAAGTCGACGAGGACGAGCACCTTGCGGGCGGCCTCGACCGGCGGGCGCACGGCCAGGCGGGCGACCTGACGGGCGGTGTCGACGTCGATCGACGCACCGGTGCGCTCCACGACGACGAGGTCGGGATGGGCCTCGTCGCCGGCGAGCCGACGGAGGCGCTCGGGGTCGTCCGCCCCGTCGGCGAGCACGTCGGCGGCGAAGGCCCGGGCCGCTGCCCGCTTGCCGCTCCCCGCCGGACCGACGAGGAGGTAGGCGTGGACCGGATCGACGGCCGCGCGGCGCAGGAACGCCACGGCGGCGTCCTGGCCGACGACGTCGTCCCACGGATCGAGCTGCACGGCAGCGCACGCTACCGATCGGACCGGCGGGCGTCCCTGCCCACCGGCCTGCTCACCCACCGAGACGATCGTGGATGACCTCCATGATCCGAGCCGTGACCTCGTCGGGGGCGGCATCGGCGTCGATCACGGCCCACCGGTGTGGTTCGGCGGCGGCGAGCTCGGCGAACGCAGCGTGCACCCGACGGTGGAAGCCGTCGTCGCCTCGCTCGATCCGGTCACGGTCGCGATCGAGACGGCGGACCGCGACCTCGTAGGGCAGGTCGAGCAGCACGACGAGGTCGGGCACGAGCCCCTCGGCCGCCCACATCGACAGTCGGGTGACCTCGGCCGGGTCGAGCCCCCGACCGAAGCCCTGGTAGGCGACCGACGAGTAGAGGTACCGGTCGCACACCACGTCACGACCGGCGCGGAGCGTCGGCCGGACGACCTCGGCGACGTGTTGGGCCCGATCGGCGGCGAACAGCAACGCCTCGGCTCGCGGCGTGACGTCGACGTCGGTCTCGAGCACGAGCTCGCGGACCTTCGCCCCGATGCTCGAGTCGCCGGGTTGGCGGGTGACGAGCGCGTCGAGGGTCTCGCCGAGCGCTGCCGCCTGCGTCGACTTCCCGGTCGCCTCCCATCCCTCCAGCGCGATGAACCGCCCGCTCACGGTCCGGCCGCCTGCTCGGCGTCGAGCTCGGCCTGGCGCCGGAACGACGCGGCGGCGAGCACGCTCGCCCCGACGATGACCGCCCCGGCGAGCCAGAGGGCGAGGCGGACACCGGGGACGTCGAAATCGGCCCCGAGGAACGACAGCTGCCCGTCGACGAGCGCGTCGCTCAGGAGGTCGAGACCGGAGGCGAGCAGTGGACCGAGGCCGATGGCGACGAGGACGCAGAACCGGATGACGACGTAGAGCGACGCGAACACCCGGCCCCGGAGCTCGTCCTCGACGCTCTCGTGCAGGATCGTGAAGCCGAGCACGTACACCGCGCCCGCCCCCAGGCCCATGCACGTGATGAGCAGGAACACCACGAAGAAGGTCTGCAGCGACGCGGCTGCGATGAGGCAGACCCCGGCGAGCAGGACGGCCGACACGAACGTCGAGTCACGGGGCAACCGGCGCTGCACGAGGCTCAGGAGGCTCACCCCGATGGCGACACCGAGCCCCAGGGCGAAGAGCAGGAGCCCGAAGCCCGCATCGCCCGCGCCGACCACGTCGACGGCGAACAGCTCACCGAGGGGGATCATCATCCCGCCGCCGACCATCCCGGTCCCGAGGCCCACCATCACGGCCCGCACGACCGGGGTGCCGACGATGAAGGTCCACCCGTCGCGCAGGTCGCGGAAGCTGGAAGCGAAGTCGAGCCGGCGCTTCGACGCGGCCGCCCGACGCATCTCCTTGGAGCGGGTGACGATGGGCAGGGTCCAGACGAGCAGCGCCGACGCCAGGAAGGTGACCGAGTCGAGGCCGAGGGCGAGGCGGGGCCCGTCGACCCAGTCGAGCACCGACAGCCCGGCGAGGCCGTCCGAGACGGCGGCCAGCCCGGCGAAGGCAGCGGCGGCGAGCGGGATCGTGCCGTAGGTGGCGACGAGGTTGAGCGAGTTGGCCGTGGCCAGGTGCGAGGCCGGCGTGACGTTGGGGACGATCGCCTCCTTCGCCGGGGCCCACAGCGAGGTCGCGATCTCGATCAGGAACGACAGCACGACCAGCAGCAGGAGGCTGTCGGCGAGGGGGACGAGCAGGATCAGCCCCGCCCGCGAGACGTCGCAGGCCACCATCAGGCGTTTGCGGTCGAGCCGGTCGACGATCACGCCACCCGCCGACGCCAGGAACAGCCCGGGAAGGATGCGGGGGATCAGGACCAGCGAGATGGCGGCAGCGGCACCGGCGTCCTCGCCGCCGAGGTCGGCGGCGATGGCGATGATCGCGAGGAAGCCCAGCCAGTCACCGAACGACGACACGACCTGCACGATCCAGAGCCGGAAGAAGGCGTGCGAGCCGAAGATCCGGACGTGGCGGGCGGCGTCGGGACCGGGCGGAGCGGGTGGCTCGGGCCGCAGGCCGGCGCTCCGCCGGGCATCGATCCCGCCGAGATCGAGGGCGGTGGTGTCGTCGGTGCCCCGGCGCGGGCGATCGGACGCGGTCCGGTCAGCCGGGCCGTGCGGGGGGCGATCCACCTGTCGCAGGGTAGTGAACCCCCTGCACCAGGTGGCGGCCCCCGGAGCGTGACGATCTCACGACTCGCCGTCGGCGGCGGGAGCGGGGGCGACCTGCTTCGCCGCCTGCTTCTTGGCGGCACGCTTCTTCGCCGCCCGCTTCTTGGCGCCCGCCTTCTTGGCACCAGCCTTCTTGGCCGAGGCCCGCTTCTTGGCCTTCGCCTGCTTCTTGGCGGCCTTCTTCTTGCCCTTCGGCGGCCACTTGCCCTCGTCCTTGAGCTTCTGACGACGCATCTCGAGCAGCTCCGACGCCCGGTCGGCGGTGAGCGTCGTCGGCTCGTCACCCTTGCGCAGGCTCGCGTTGACCTCGCCGTCGGTGACGTAGGGCCCGAAGCGACCCTCCTTGACCACCATCGGCTGGTCGGAGACCGGGTCCGGTCCGAGCTCGGCCAGCGGGGGTTTGGCCGGAGCCTGCCCGCGGCGGCGCTTGGGCTGGGCGAAGATCCTCTGGGCCTCGTCGAGGTCGACGGTGAAGAGCTGCGCCTCGGTCTCGAGCGAGCGGCTGTCGGTGCCCTTCTTGATGTAGGGCCCGTAGCGACCGTTGAGCGCCAGGATCTCCTCGCCGCTCTCGACATCGGTGCCGACCACCCGCGGCAGCGACAGCAGCTTGAGGGCGTCCTCGAAGGTGACCGTCGTGAGGTCCATGTCGCTGAACAACGAGGCGGTCTTCGGCTTCTCCTTCGACCCGTCCTCGATCTGGCCGAGCTGGATGTAGGGACCGAAGCGACCGGGCCGGGCGATCACCTCGAGCCCGGTCTCGGGATCGATGCCCAGCACACGCTCCTCGGAGGGGGCCGAGAGCAGCTCGATCGCCTTCTCGAGGGTGAGCTCGTCGGGCGGCACGTCGTCGGGGATCCCGGCGGTGTCGTCGCCCCGGGCGACGTAGGGCCCGTAGCGCCCGACCCGGGCCGCGACCGCCACCCCGTCACCGTCGACACCGAGGGGGATCGTGTTGATCGCTCGGGCGTCGATGTCGCTGATGTCGGAGACCAGCTCCTTGAGCCCGAGGGCGTCATGACCGGTGCCGCCGGACGCCCTGACCTTCACGTCACCGTGGTAGAAGCGATCGAGCCACGGGATCGACTCGGCCCTCCCGCCGGCGATGTCGTCGAGCTCCTCCTCCATCCGGGCGGTGAAGGCGTAGTCGACCAGGTCGGGGAAGTGCTGGGTCAGGAGCCGGACGGTCGCGAACGCCGTGAAGGCCGGCACCAGGGCCGAGCCCTTCTTCCAGACGTAGCCACGGTCCTGGATCGTCTCCATGATCGAGGCGTAGGTGGACGGCCGTCCGACGCCGATCTCCTCGAGCCGCTTGACCAGCGAGGCCTCGGTGAACCGTGACGGGGGCGAGGTCTCGTGCGACTTGGCCTCGAGCTCCCGAGCGGTGACCGTGTCGCCCTCCTCCAGTGGGGGCAGCACCCGCTCCCGGTCGGCGTTGCCGTCGTCGCTCTCCTCGACGTAGACGAGGCGGAAGCCGGGCTGACGGATCACCGTGCCGGCCGTGGAGAACTCGACCTGATCGCCGTCGGTCGAGCGGCCCCCGAGGCGGATGGTCACCGTCTCGCCCGTGGCGTCGATCATCTGCGAGGCCACGGTGCGCTGGAAGATCAGCTCGTAGACCCGGCCCTCGTCCGCGCCGACCTCGGAGCGGACGTCGTCGGGGAGCCGGAACGCCTCTCCCGCCGGACGGACGGCCTCGTGCGCCTCCTGGGCGTTCTTGACCTTGCGGTGGTAGGTGCGGGGCTCGTCGGGCACGAGCTCGGCGCCGTAGCGACCGCGGATCAGGTCGCGGGCGGCGGACAGCGCATCGGCCGAGAGCGTGGTCGAGTCGGTCCGCATGTAGGTGATGTAGCCCGACTCGTAGAGCCGCTGGGCGGCCCGCATCGTGCGAGAGGACGAGAACCCGAGCTTGCGACCCGCCTCCTGTTGCAACGTCGAGGTCATGAACGGCGCAGCCGGCCGGCGCCGGTACGGCCTCGACTCACGGGCCGAGACCGTGAGGTCCTGGCCGGTCAGCCCGTCGCGCAGCCCGGTGGCCCGGGCCTCGTCGAGCACGACGACGCCGTCCGCGACCGTCCCGGTGTCGTCGAAGTCACGACCGGTCGCGACCTTGGCGTCATCGACCCGCACGAGCGCGGCGTCGAACGGATCGGCAGCACCCGAGGTGAAGGTGCCCTGGAGGTCCCAGTAGGTCGCCCGCCGGAACGCGATGCGCTCCTGCTCGCGCTCGACGACGAGGCGCACGGCGACCGACTGCACGCGTCCGGCCGACAGCCGGGGCATGACCTTCTTCCAGAGGACGGGCGAGACCTCGTAGCCGTAGAGGCGGTCGAGGATGCGCCGCGCCTCCTGGGCGTCGACGAGGCGGCGATCGAGCTCGCGGGGTTGCTCGACGGCCTCGCGGATCGCCTTCGGGGTGATCTCGTGGAAGACCATCCGCCGGATCGGCACGGTGGGGCTCAGCACCTCGATGAGGTGCCAGGCGATGGCCTCGCCCTCGCGATCCTCATCGGTGGCGAGCAGCAGCTCGTCGGCGTCCTTCAGCAGCGACTTCAGTCGCTTGACCTGGTCCTTGGCCCGACCGGTGACGACGTAGAGCGGCTTGAAGTCGTTCTCGACGTCGACGCCCAGACGGGCCCACGCCTCACCCTTGTAGGCGGCGGGCACGTCGTCGGCGTTGCGCGGCAGGTCACGGATGTGGCCGACGGACGACTCCACGACGTAGTCGTCGCCGAGGTACTCGGCGATCTTCTTGGCCTTCGCGGGGGACTCGACGATGACGAGTGAGGTGCTCACGGGGTCTCGGACCGGTTCGGGGACGTTCGGGTCTCACGGCCGTGTCGACCGGAGGCCCTCCGTGTCGAGGGATAGCACGAATCCGGGCCGGATCCACCCTCGGGTGCGATCCGACACACCGTCAGGCGGCGGTCGCCGGCTCCTCGGAGCGCACCATGGAGGCGATCCCGACCACGACCGCGACCGCCACCGCGAAGCCCACCAACGCGGGCAGGAGCGTGTCGCTGTCGGGCGCGCCGATGGTGACCTCGTCGATCCCACCCTCGGCGGCGGCCGGCCACGGCCAGAGGATGCGCAGCGACCCGAGCATCAGCCCGATCAGCGCCGCGACGACCGTGTCGTGGTGGTGACGGAGGAGCCAGTCGAGGCCCGACGAGAACAGGGCCAGGCCGACGACCGCGCCGACGCCGACGAGGGCGATGGTCTCCAGGTCGCGCTCGTCGATGGCACCGATGACGTGGTCGTAGAGCCCGAACATGAGCAGGGTGAACGAACCGGAGATGCCGGGCAGGATCCCGGCGCAGATCGCCACGGCGCCACCACCCACCAGCATCCACCACGCCGGATCGTCGCTGGCGTCGGAGCGGAAGCCGAGCACGACGGCCGCGGCCACGCCGACCCCGACGAGGATCGTCATGCGCGTGGCATCGCGGGTGCGCAGGTTGCCCCAGGCGACCCAGATCGATGCGACGACGAGCCCGGCGAAGATCGCCGACATGACCTCGGGGTGGTCCTCCAGCAGCCGGTCGAGGAGGCTCGCCAGGGCGAGCACGGCCGCGACGATGCCGGCCAACAGGCTCAGCACCCACCACCACTCGACCTTCAGGAACTCGCGCCGTGCGCCGTCGACATCGAGCTTCACGAGCCGACCGAGGGTCTTCGCCCCCTGGTGGACGTTGGTGACCAACCGCTCGTAGATGCCCAGGACCAGCGCGATCGTGCCACCCGAGACACCGGGGACGACGTCGGCAGAGCCCATCAGGAACCCGCG
The DNA here is from genome assembly GCA_039197885.1 of Actinomycetota bacterium. Taxonomy (GTDB): domain Bacteria; phylum Actinomycetota; class Acidimicrobiia; order Acidimicrobiales; family Poriferisodalaceae; genus JBCBSZ01. The sequence goes on from JBCCTY010000045.1 coordinate 18,724, forward strand.
GACGAGCTGCGCAGCGAGACGTGGGAGCACGCGGGCACGGTACCGGGCGACCGGGCTGCGTCCTCGTCGACGAGCGACCGACGGCGCGTGCTGGCCGTGCCGACGAACGCGTTCGGTGACGCCGACGAGCGACCGACGGCGCCTGGTCGCTCCGCCGACGGGGGCGTTCGGTGGCGACGACTAGCGTCGGCGCCGATGGATCGACCGATCAGCCGCTTCCCCGTGCCCGAGCTCGACGACCTGCCCGACGACCTGCGCGACCGGATCCTGGCCGTCCAGGAGAAGAGCGGCTTCGTGCCCAACGTCTTCCTGGTGCTCGCCCACCGTCCCGACGAGGCTCGGGCGTTCTTCGACTACCACGACGCGCTGATGCTCCGCGACGGCGGCCTGACCGCGGCCGAG
>JBCCTY010000046.1:0-18822 GCA_039197885.1 Actinomycetota bacterium
GGGGGAACGGGCAGTCCGAGCACGCCCACCAGCCGGGCGAACGCCGCGGTGGCCTCCTGTGCGGTGTCGAGGAGTCCGAGCAGGCTGTTGAACGGGTCGAAGAGCCGATGAAAGTAGAGCGCGCCGGCCGTGGCCGTGCCGACGGTGATCGCGTCGGCCCGCACGGCGAGGAAGCCGACGACGAGCACCGACGCGAGTCCGCAGAGCTCGGCGACGTTCAACATCCCGAAGAACCTCGTCCGGATGCGAGCGGCTCGCAGCGCCGTCTCGTTCGCCTCCGCGGATCGACGGGCCACGTCCACCGCGCGGTCCGGTCCCAGTCGCAGCGCCGTGATCGTCGGCGCGCTGGTCACGGCCTCGGTGATGGAGCCGGTCCGGCGCCCCAGCGCCTCACGCTCGACCGCGTAGACCGGGGCCGACGTCCCGAGGTACCACCGGGCGGCGAGCACCTGGATCGGCAGCACGACGAAGCCGGCCAGCGCGAGACGCCAGTCGAGGATGCCGAGGCCGACGATGGTCAACCCGATGGCGAACGCCGCGGCGACGAGCTCCGGGATCGCCTCGCGGGTCGCCTCGGAGACCGCGTCGACGTCACCGCTCACCCGTGCCACGACATCGCCGAGGCCCGCTTCCTCGATGTCGGCCAGCGGGAGGTGGAGGACCCGCTCGACGACGTCCTCGCGCACGTCGGCCAGGAGGTGCTCGCCGACCGAGGCGACACGGACGATCGCGACCGCTGCCAGTCCCGCCTGGGCGATCCCGGCCACGAGGAGCCCGACGGCGAGCAGGTCCACACGGGAGGTCTCGGCGCCCTCGACGACCGCGTCGACGATGGCGCCGAGCAGCGGCGGCACGAGGAGTCCGGCGGTCGTCGAGGAGACCGTGGCGAGGAGGGCGAGGGCGGTCCGGCCCGGCCTGCGCCGCAGGAGCCCGATCAGGGCCCGGCGCGTGGTTCGGCCGTCGGCCACGGGCAGCAGCGATGCCGTCATCGCAGCACCTGCTCGACGTAGGCAGGATCGTGGAGCAGCTCGTCGTGGCGGCCGGTCGCCGCGGTCGCGCCATCTCGGACGACGGCGACCCGATCGCAGATCGAGAGCAGCGCCGGCGTGGTCGTGACGAAGATCGTCGTGCCCCTGCCTCGGCGGAGGCGGGCGACCCGACCCGCGATGAGGTGCTCGGTGCTCGCATCGACCGCCGTGGTGGGGTCGTGCAGGACGAGGACCGGGGCGTCGGTGGCCAGCGCACGGGCGAGCACCACCCGCTGGCGCTGACCTCCCGACAGGCGCCTGCCGTACTCGCCGATGCGTGCGCCGAGGCCGTCCGGAACGGCGTCGAGGACCTCGTCGACGGCAGCGGCCTCGATGGCGGCGTCGATCGACATCGGTTCGGCAGCGACCGCGATCTGTTCGCCGAGCGCTCCGTCGAAGAGCTCGGCGTGCGCCGCGGAGACGACGACCTCGCGACGGAAGCGGTCGAGCGGCCAGTCGCGGACGTCGACGCCACCGAGGAGCAGGCGACCCCGGTCCGGGTCGCGACGTCGTCCCAGGAGCTCGACGATGGCCGCGGCCTCGGCAGGTTCGGCCACGATGCCGACGACGGCGCCCGAGTCCACCGCGAGGTGCACGTTGGTGAGGTGGCGATCACCCACGCCCTCGAGGTGAACCGCCGGCGCCTTCGGGTCGGGCGATGGCACGTCGAGGGCATCGTCGTCGACGGCCGTCGGGCGGCTCCGCAGGTCGACGACGCGGTGGGCGGCCGCCCGCACCGTCGCCACCAGCGCCCCGGACTCGATCAGCAGGGAGAGCGGCCCGATGAGGAACTGGGCGAGACCGACCGCTGCGACGAGCTGTCCGACGGTGATGTCGCCCTCGAGCGCCAGTCGACCGCCGAGCCACGCCACCACGACGACGAGGGCTCCGCTGACACCGAGCGTGAGACCCTCGTACCCGGCGAAGAAGCGCGCCGATCGGAGCCGGGCCGCGAGCGCGCTCCGGCTGGCGACCCGGTACCGGGGCGAGGCCGCCGCGCCGACCCCGAGGCCCGTGAGCACGCGGAGCCCGCGGAGCAGATCGGTCGCCACGCCGGTCGCGGTCGCCACGGCCGCCTGCTCCTGCTCGCTGCGCCCGACGAGCGGTCGACTGAGCGCCATGACGACGACCACCACGATCGGGACGCCGACCATGATGACGAGGCCCAGCGGCAGCGACACGGCGAGGAGGAACACCGAGCCGCCCACCAACGCGGGAAGGGCACCGGCGCCGAGACCGATCGCCCACGAGACGGCGCCCACCTCCTCGGCATCGTTGGAGGCGATGCTGACCACGTCGCCGGAGCGAACTCCGACGCCGCCTCTCGGGTCGAGCGCCCGACCGACGACGCCCTGCCGGACGTCATGAGCGATCCAGAGCTGGGCCCGCTCGAGCGAGTAGTAGCCCACGAGCCCCGCGCAGGAGAGGACCACGAACACGATGACGAGCAGCCCGACCCACCGAGCCATCGCCGCCTCGTCACCGGTGACGATGGCTCGATCGATCGCCAGGCCGATCATGATCGGGATCACCGCTTCGGACGCCTGGTGGAGCATGACGAACACCGACCCGAGGATCAGATCGCGTCGGCGTCGCCGAGTCACCGTCCGGACGAGTCCACGTGGCGAGACCGCGTGCGGCGACATCCCCGGGACCTGGACCGTCTCCGGGGTCGCCCGGCCGACCGGTTTCATCACCCGGCCATCATCGCATCGACCCGGTCGTCCCCTGGACCGTCGGGGAGGTCACGTTCGCCACGGTGCGGGGATCAGCGCTCCGGGTCGCCTGGCGGTGATGTCGGGGTCGGCGGGGTGATGGCCCCGTCGTCTGACGCCGACCCCGGCCTTCGCCGACCGACGCGACGCGCGACCGCCTGGAACCCGGACCGGACGCGGCCACCGGCGGGCCGCAGACCGTTGCCATCGGCGACGTCCTCCGCTGATGGGCGGTCGACGACGGGCGGCGGCACCTCGACGGCCACCTCGGGGCCCAGCGAGGCGCCCGCCAGCTCGAGGCGGTCGCCGCTCCAGAACCGGCCGGGGTCGTACCAGTTGGGCGGACGTCGCTCACCGAGCAGCCCCATCCGCTGGTAGGACAGCGCGACCAGCTCGGCGCAGTAGACGTCCTCCAGGTTCGTCGCCCGTCGGACCCGTCCCCGCAGCCAGTGCGACGCCAGCCGGGGGCTCGAGGGGAAGCTCCGTCCGCTCATCTCGCTCACCACCCGGAGCGCCGCGTCCTCCTGCTCTCTCGACACCTCGGGTTCGATCTGGCGGAAGAACGCCGTCTGGCCGTAGCGGTTGACCCAGCGGTCGGCTGCGTCACGGAGCCGGTGGAGCTGGGCGCCCCGGTGGTGCTCACCCGTCCAGACGTCGACGAGCGAGCGACCGAGCTCGGCGTGCCACAGCAGCGGGGGGAGATCGTCGAGCGCGAGCACCATCGCGACGTGGTTCACCGGTGCGTTGGTGGCGGCGCGGATCGCACGGTCGGCGAGCTGATGTCCGGTGAAGAGCCACACGTCACCGGTCCGGGCGATCCGTTCGGCGTCGTCGAGCTCCACGTCGAGGCAGCGTAGGCTCACCGATCGTGCGCAGGTGGAAGTGGATCGGGCTGGCCGGGATCCTCGCCGTGGCCGGTACCGGTGCGGTCGTGACGCAGCGGCGCCGCACGAGGACCTTCGTCGACTACGAGCCCGACGAGATCCGCGACCGGCTCCGGGCCCGTCTCGCCGAGGCCGACGCGGCCTGACACCGGCGGCGGCCGCAGAGCCCGATGGCCGCCGCTCAGTCGAACCGGTCGACCAGCTCCGCGTAGTCGTCGAGGAGGGGGAGCACCACCTCGGCCCCGGCCGGCGGCAGGCCGAGCACGGCCCGGTCGACGCCGCGCTCGCGGAACGACTCGAGCACCTCCGCCTTGGCCGGCGCCCCGAACACGCCGAGGGAGAGCGAGGCCGGGTCGCGACCTGCCGCCTCCGCTGCCTGCCGGATCCTCGACCACTGGTCGTCGAACGGGTGGCGACCGTTGATCGGCATCCACCCGTCGCAGAACTCCACGATGTCCGCGATGGTCTTCGGGCCGGCGGCCCCGCCCAGCACGATCGGTGGATGCGGGGCCTGGGTCGGCTTCGGCCAGGCCCACGACGGCTCCAGCGCGAGTCGGTCGCCGACGTAGGCCGCCTCCTCGTCGGTCCACAGGGACCGCATCATGAGGATCTTCTCGCGGAGCAGGGCCCGGCGCTCGCCGTAGGCCGTGCCGTGCTGGGCCATCTCCTCCTTGTTCCAGCCGTAGCCGACGCCCAGCACGACGCGGCCATCGGACAACGCGTCGAGGGTGGCGACCTCCTTGGCCAGCCAGATCGGGTCGCGCTGGGCGACGAGGGTGATGCCGGTGCAGAGCTTGATCCGCTCGGTCACCGACGCACACGTGGCGAGCGCCACGAACTGATCGTGGGTGCGCCAGTACTCGGGCGGGAGCGGCGGCGCGCCCTCCCGACCGCCCCAGGGCGTCTCGCGCGACACCGGGATGTGGGAGTGCTCGGGGAACCACAGCGACTCGAAGCCCCGCTCCTCGACCTCCTTTGCCAGGACGGCCGGCCGGATGGCCTCGTCGGTCGGGAAGATGAGCACACCGATGTCCATGGACGATCCCCTCTGCGGCCTCGGTCCCCGTGCCGGTAGCCTCGCGGGTCTCGGGGAATGGCGCAGGTTGGTAGCGCGCCGGCTTTGGGAGCCGGAGGTCGGGGGTTCAAATCCCCCTTCCCCGACGAGGCAGTCGAAGGTGGGGGTTCACATCCCCCTTCCCCGACGAGGCAGTCGGAGCGCCGTGCTCAGCGCAGGGCGTCGAGGAGGGGATCGAGCACGGCGACGTCGACGTCGGCCGCCTCGATCCGCCGGAGGGCCTCGGCATCGTGGGCGCCGGGGTCGCGGCGGGCGCCCGCGTCGACGAGGCGTTGCGCCTGCCGGTCGTAGACGGCGTCGAGGGCGTTGCGCACGAGCCGGCCGTTGCCGAAGCCCCGACCGCGGGGGACCTCGTCGAGCCAGGCCGTGAGCGCGTCGGCCGCTCCGTCACCGAGGTCGTAGTCGTCGCCCCCGCTCCGGAGACGGGCGATCGCGACCAGCTCCGCGGTCGAGTAGTCGGCGAACTCGATGGTCTTGGGGAACCGTGACGCCAGCCCCGGGTTGGCGTCGAGGAACTCCCGCATCTCCCGCGGGTAGCCGGCCACGACGACCGCCGTCGAGCGCCGGTGGTTCTCCATCTCGGCGACGAGGGTGTCGAGCGCCTCGGTCCCGAAGTCACGCTCGTCGCCCCGGACCAACGAGTAGGCCTCGTCGACGAAGAGCATCCCGCCGACCGCGGTGGCGAACAGGTCCCTGGTCTTCTTGGCCGTCTGGCCGATGAACCCGGCCACCAGGTCGGCGCGGCCGACCTCGACGAGGTGGCCCCGGGGAACGACGCCGAGGGCGCCGTAGACCTCGGCCACGATGCGGGCGACGGTGGTCTTGCCGGTGCCGGGGTTGCCGACGAAGACGAGGTGGCGGCTCGACGCCGCGGCCTTCAGCCCCCGCTCGCCGCGCAGTCGGTCGATGTAGGCACGGTCGGCGAGGCGTCGGATCTCGGCCTTGACCTCGACGAGGCCGACGAGGCCGTCGAGCTCGGCGAGGGCGGCCTCGAATCGCTCGTCGTCGATCGGGCGGGGCTCGTCGTCGGCGGGATCGACGCCGCTCTCGCCGGTCGCTCCCGCCGTCGCCGTCGCCGCGGCCACCTGAGGTCGGCCGGCGGCGACGTCGATCCCGGCGACGGTCAGCACGCCCGACAGCTCGCGTCGGATCGCCTCGATGCGATCGGCCTCGCGTCGTGACGGGAGCGGATCGGCGGCGGCCGTGGCGTGGGCGATCCGCATCAGCGCGACGAAGGCGTCCCAGGCCGTGACCGGCGAGCGGGCGGCCAGCTCGGCCACCAGTGCCCTGGCCGCGGTGAGCCCGCTGGTGGCCTCGATGGCGGCGCGCACGGTGGGTCGACGTGACCAGTCACCCGGGGTGTGGGGATCGAACGCCGCCGACACGGCGTCGACCTCGATGTCGCTCACCCCCGCCGTCTCCCGGGCGACCGCGGAGGTCACCTCGAAGGCGGCGTCGACCCCGGCCGGGGCGTCGAGGTCGAGCGCCAACAGCGCTGCCACCGCCGTCGCCAGATCGATCCGTTCGCTCCCGGGGCGCGCCATCGCCGCATCCTGCCACGACCGCTTCCGTGCGGGTCCGACCCGGTACCCTGACGGTGCCCACGCGGGCGTAGCTCAATGGCTAGAGCTTCGGCCTTCCAAGCCGATGATGCGGGTTCGATTCCCGTCGCCCGCTCTCACGTCGTGTCGTCCTCGACGTCGGCCAGGTCCGAGAGGTCGAGCACGGCCGTCGGCTGGTCGATGACCATCCGTTCGTCGGGCTGGTGACGGAGCACCGCCTCGATGTAGGAGTCGACCGCGGTATCGAGGCCGATGTCCTTGCCGGCCTGTTCCGACAGGAACCAGTTGTGCTCGAGCACCTGGTGGTAGATCTCGGCCGGCTCGAGGCGACCGGCGAGCTCGGTGGGGATCGACGCCATCGTCATGTCCCACCGCTCGGTGAGCCAGCGGTAGGCGACCACGCCCTCGGGGAGGTCGCGGCCTTCCTGCTCGGACAACCAGGCACCGAAGCTGCGGATGGCGTTGAGCAGGCGGCGAGCCTGGTTCTCCTGCTCGACCTCGATGCCGGTCAGTTGGAGCAGCTGCCGCTTGTGGTGGCCCTCCTCGACGACCACCGGCCGGAACCGGAACCGGCGCTCGCCGCCGGTCTCCTTCACCTCCACCTCGGCGGTGTCGAAGCCGAGCTCGTTGACACGGCGGAGGCGCTCGTTGATCCGGTAGAGCTCGTCGCCGCCGACCTCGTCGACGTGGGTCAGCTCGGCCCACAGATCGGCGTAGCGCTGCCGGAGGCTCTCCACGACCTCGAAGGGGTCGAGATCGTCCTCGTCGATGCGGCCCGCCGCGACGAGGTCGAACAGGCCGCCGGCGATGTTCTCGGCGGCGATGTCGAGCTCGTAGGTCCGTTGTCCGTCGGTGAGCTCCTCGTGCAGCTCTCCGGTCTCGACGTCGACGACGAAGGCCGCCAGCGCCCCGGCGTCGCGCCGGAACAGCGCGTTGTTGAGCGAGCAGTCCCCCCAGAAGAAGCCACCCAGGTGCAACCGGACGAGGAGGACCGCCAGGGCGTCGATGAGGCGCTGGCGGACGTCGGGGACGATCGGGCCACGGAAGAGCGACCGGTAGGGGAGTGAGTAGGAGAGGTGCCGGGTGATGATCACGCCCTCGAGCCGCTCGTCGCCTGCGCCCCGTCGCGAGAGCGCCGTCCCGACGACGTCGACGGTCGGGAGGCCCTCCTCCATCAGGTGGCTCAGCAGCTCGAACTCGCGGCGAACGAGACGCTCGGGGAGCTCCTTGAGCGCGAGGTAGACGCCCGATCGCTCGACGAAGCACACCGGGTGCCGGTGGGTGCCACGCGGCAACCGGACCGTGATGTCCTCGGGCCAGTCGTCGATCGGGGTCGACCACGGGAGGTCGAGCAGCTCGGCGACCGCGATCTCTGAGGTTCGGAGTTGCAGGGCGACCACGGCGCCGAACGCTACTCAGCTCCGCCTGCCTGATGCCGTGGTCGCCGGCCGATCAGCGGGGGCGGGCCGTGCAGGGATCCGACGAGCACGTCGATCGGGTCAGATCCGACGCCTCGAGGCCGAGGCCGGCCAGGTCGGAGGGCAGCGGTCCGAGGCGCATGCCCCCGGGGCCCTCGACGAACGCCGGCTCGGGGTCCTCCGGCGTCGTCACGTCGCCCGGCGCCGGGGTGGTGCCCGGGTCACCGGCGCCCTGGTCACCCGGCGACGGCGTGGTCCCGGGGTCGCTCCCGCCGGGCAACGGCTCGGTGCCACCGTCGTTCGGCGGGATCACCACCGGGATCGTGGTCGTCGGCGCCGGCGTCGAGCCGCCGCCGGTGCTCGACTCCCGGAAGGTGTAGCCGTTGGGGAGCACGCCCTGCTGGGACCCGGAGGTGATCGTGACGTCGACGATGCCGGCGGGGGCGGTCGGGGTCGACACGAGCAGCTGCACACCGGCCACGTTCACCAGCACGTTGCCGGCTCGATCACCGAACAGCACGGTCGGTGAGGCGCCGAAGTCCCCGCCGGTGATGACGACGAGGTCGCCCCCGGCGATCGAGCCGACGTTCGGCGAGATCGACGAGACCCGGATGTCCCCGATCGACGTCGGCGCATCGCCGCCGCCGGTGGAGGGCGGGGTGGTGGTCGTCGGGGCGGGGGTCGAGCCGCCGCCGCCGCCGGTGGAGGGTGGGGTGGTGGTCGTCGGGGCGGGGGTCGAGCCGCCTCCGCCGCCGGTGGAGGGTGGGGTGGTGACGCCGGGGGTGGTGCCGCCGCCGGTGGAGGGTGGGGTGGTGGTGGTCGGCGCCGGTGTCGAGCCGCCGCCGCCACCACCGGTCGTCGGGATGGTCGTGACGGTCGGGGCGCTCCCGCCGCCGGGCGCAGGGGTGCTGCCTCCGCCGCCGCCACCGGTCGATGGCGGATCGGTGATGCCCGGCGTGGGCGTGGTGCCGCCGCCTCCGCCGGTCGAGGGCGGCGTCGTCGTGGTCGGGGCGTCGCCGGGGACCGTCGTCGTCGGGACCGGTGCCTGCACCTCGGGCTCGACGGTGAAGCCGGCCAGGCCGGCCTCGCCGACCCGGGTGCCGCTCGCGTCGACGAGCTCGAGGAGGAGGCCGTACCGGCCGCTGGGCAGCGCCACCTCCAGGTCCATCGTCGGGGCGTTCGAGCGGATCGAACCCTCGACGCGCCCGGCGCCGTCGGTCGTGGTCGTTGCGCCGTCCACCACGATCTCGTGGTCGGTCACGGAGCGGACGGCGCCCTGGTGGTCGATCACCAACGTGGCCCGGACGCTCGTCCCGGAGGTGTCGATGCCGCTCGCCGGATCGATCACCGGCGTCGCTCCGATCGTGGTCGGCGTGTCGGGCCGCACCTCGGTCAGGCCGGTCACACCGAAGCTGATCCCCGGAGCGAGCTGGCTCGCCGAGTCGACGGCGTCGACCCGGCCGGGTGTCGAGGTGAAGCTCGCGAGCGCCGGGACCTCGGTGGCGCCGAGGAGGAGCGCGTCGCGGATCGAGGCGTAGCCGGCCGTCGGATCGACCGACTTCAGGAGTGCGGCCACGCCCGCAGCGACCGGCGTCGCCATCGAGGTGCCGCTCATCCAGTCGTACCCACCACCGGGCATCGTCGCCATGATGTGGTGCCCGGGGGCGAAGACCTCGACGGTCGCGGGTCCCCAGTTGGAGAACGAGGCGCGTTGGTCGGCGTTGGTCGATGCGGCGACCGTGACCACGTTGTCGTGGGGGTAGGAGGCGGGGATGATCGGTCGGCTGTCGATGTTCACGCCGTTGTTGCCCGCCGCGATCATCACCACCACGCCGGCCTGGCGGGCCCGCTCGATCGCGTCGGCCAGCGGGGGATAGGCGTTGACCGGCGTGCCCGGTCGGGTGCCCCAGGAGAGGTTGAGGATGTCGGCGCCGTTCGCGACCGCGTAGTCGACGGCTCGCACCGTCACGGCGAGCCCGAAGGACGGACCGGTCGAGATGCGGACCGGCATGATCTGTGCCCGCGGCGCGACCCCGGCGATGCCGATGCCGTTGTCCGCCGTCGCGGCGATCGTGCCGGCGATGTGGGTGCCGTGGCCGTTGGTGTCGGCGATCGACCCGTCGCCGTCGGTGAAGTCCCAGCCGTTGCAGTCGTCGACGTAGCCGTTGCCATCGTCGTCGACGCCGTTGCCGCAGGTCTCGCCGCTGTTGACCCAGATGCGATCGACGAGGTCGGGGTGGGAGACGTCGACGCCGGTGTCGAGCACCGCCACGACGATGCCGTTGCCGTCGACCCGGCCCCACAGGTCGGGGGCCGCGGTGTCGGCGTCGACGACGCCGGGCTGGCCCCGCACCGCCGAGCCGTCGTTGTCGAGGTACCACTGCTCGGCGCGGCGGGTGTCCTGGCTGATCCCGGCGACGATCTCCGGCCAGCCCTCCTGGACGCCGGGCAGCGCGAGGATCTCCTCGACCTCGAGGTCGGCCACGACCTCGTAGAGGTCATCGGCCACGGGGACCACCTCGACGACGCCGTCCCGGTCCAGGAGCGGGTGCGCCGTGTCCGGGGTACCGGTGCGGGCGACGGCGTCGGTCGGTGTGGTGGTCGGTGACGGCACGGTCGTCGGCGGGAGGCGGTCGGGAGCGGTCGGTGCGGGGGTCGGCACGGCCGACGGGTCACCCGACAGCGGGTGATCGGGATCGACGTCCTCGAAGATGTCGCCCAGGTCCGGGGCGACGAGGTTCGGCGCGAGGCGGTCCGGGCCCTCGTCGTCGCTCGTCGGCGATGCGTCGGGGTTCCAGCGGACGACGGCGCGGGTCAGACCGTCGCCCCAGGGGTCGGTGTCGTAGGTCTCGGTCCAGGTCGCCCCGCCGGCTCCGGAGGCGTCGGCGTCTCGTCCCGTTGCCGTCGAGGCGCAGGCCGAGGTCGCGAGCACGAGGGCGAGGAGGGCGGAGGGCACGGCACGACGGCGCATGGTCCTCCCGTCGGCGGCGGGGGAGTCGATCCTGAGCCACCCGACGCACAACGTCGCGACCCCGCCACGCGGACGTCGCGGCAGGGTCCGAGGGACACCGGCGGCGGCCGGTACACTCGCCCACCTGTGAAGAGCACGGTCTCCACCCTCGACGACAACCGGGTGAAGCTGACCGTCGAGGTCGACGAGTCGGAGTTCGACTCGGCCCTCGACGAGACGTTTCGCAAGATCGCCAAGGAGGTCCGTATCCCGGGCTTCCGTCCGGGCAAGGCGCCGCGGAGGATCCTGGAGGCCCGCATCGGCCCCGAGGTCGCCCGTGGTGAGGCGCTGCGCGACGCGATCCCCGACTACTACGGGGCGGCGCTCCGCGAGCACCTCGTCGACGCCATCGCCCCACCCGAGATCGACATCACCGACGGCGAGGAGCAGGGACCGGTCGTCTTCGATGCCGTGGTCGAGGTCCGCCCGTCGATCGAGGTCGACGGCTACGACGGCCTGCAGGTCGAGCTCCCCTCGCCCGTGGCGAGCGACGACGAGGTCGACGCCCAGGTCGACCGGGTGCGCGAGCAGTACGCCGACCTGAACGAGGTCGACCGCCCCGCCATCGACGGCGACCACGTCCTGATGGACATCAACGGCTCGCAGGACGGCGAGGAGATCGGCGGCCTCACCGCGCAGGACTACAGCTACGAGGTCGGCATCGAGGCGCTCGTCGTCGAGCTCGACGAGAACCTCCGCGGCTCCAAGCCCGGTGACATCCTCGAGTTCGGCGCCGACCACCCCTCCGAGGAGGGCGCGACGCTCGACTTCCGCGTGCTGGTCAAGGCCGTGCGCGAGAAGGTGCTCCCCGAGCTCACCGACGAGTGGGTCGCCGAGAACACCGAGTTCGAGTCGGCCGAGGCCATGCGGGCCGACACCGTGCAGCGCCTCTCGACCGTCCGCTCCGCCCAGGCCCGGTCCTCCGTGCGAGACCGGGTGGCGACGGCGCTGCGCGACCTCGCCGACGTCGAGCCGCCCGAGCCGATGGTCCAGGCGATGATGGAGGACCAGCTCCAGAACCTGGCGATGTCGCTGCAGGCCCAGGGCATGCAGCTCGAGCAGTGGCTCGCCATGACCGGCACCACCCAGGACGACTTCCGCCAGCAGCTCCAGGACGGCGCCCGCTCCGGTGCGATCGTCGATCTCGCCCTCCGGGCGGTGGCGTCGGCCGAGTCGCTGGCCCCGACCGACGAGGAGGTCGACGCCGAGCTGGCCGACACCGCCTCGCGGCTCGAGCTCGAGGTCGCCGAGGTGCGGGAGCGCCTCGACGAGGCCGACGGGCTGATGGGCATCACCGCCGAGCTCACGAAGCGCAAGGCGCTCGACTGGCTGCTCGATCGGGCCGAGCTGGTCGACGAGGACTCCGGGGAACCGATCGACCGCACGCTGCTCGATCCCCCCGAGGAGACCACCGCCGACGACATCGAGGCGGCCGACGGGCCGCCGATCGAAGACGTCGTCGCCGCTGTCGAGGAGCAGCTGGCGGCCGACGAAGACACCGAGGACGAAGTGACCCCTGAGGAGGAGTCGTGAGCGGATCGCTGTTCGGGGCCTGGGGCGAGCGTCGCCTCGAGGTCGCCAACCACCTCGTGCCCACCGTCGTCGAGCAGACGAATCGCGGCGAGCGGGCCTACGACCTCTACAGCCGTTTGCTGCGGGAGAACATCATCTTCCTCGGCACGCCGATCGACGACACGATCGCCAACCTGACCAGCGCCCAGCTGCTGTTCCTCGAGTCGGAGAACCCCGACCGCGACATCAGCATCTACATCAACTCTCCGGGGGGCGACATCACGGCGCTCTTCGCGATCTACGACACGCTGCAGTTCATCCGCAACGACATCTCCACCATCTGCCTCGGCCAGGCCGCCTCGGCCGCCGCGGTGCTGCTGGCGGCCGGCACCAAGGGCAAGCGCCTCGCGCTGCCCCACGCCCGGGTCCTGCTGCACCAGCCCTACGGCCAGGCGATGGGGCAGGCGACCGACATCGAGCTCGCCGCCAAGGAGATCGACCGCATGCGGGTGCTGCTCGAGGAGATCCTCGCCCGCCACACCGGGCAGGAGGTCGACAAGATCCACCACGACACCGACCGCGACTTCGTCATGAGTGCGGCGGAGGCGAAGGAGTACGGTGTCATCGACGAGGTGATCGAGTCGCGGTCACCGCTCGAAGACGGCCCGATCCGGGCCGCCTGAGCATGACGAGCGGGGTGGGGCGATCGAGCGGCAGCGGACAGGACCCGGGGGAGCGCTGACATGGCCAAGTTCGGCGATTCGGGGGAGCTGCTGAAGTGCTCCTTCTGCGGCAAGTCGCAGAAGCAGGTCAAGAAGCTGATCGCCGGCCCCGGGGTCTACATCTGCGACGAGTGCATCGATCTCTGCAACGAGATCATCGAGGAAGAGCTCTCGGAGACGACCGAGCTCGGCTTCGACGAGCTGCCCAAGCCCCGCGAGATCTACACCTTCCTCAACGACTACGTGATCGGACAGGACGCGGCCAAGAAGATCCTCTCGGTCGCGGTCTACAACCACTACAAGCGGGTGCAGGTCGGCCAGACCATCGGCGACGATGACGTCGAGTTGGCCAAGTCGAACATCATGCTCATCGGGCCGACCGGTTCGGGCAAGACCGAGCTGGCCCGGACCCTCGCCCGACTCCTCAACGTACCGTTCGCCATCGCCGACGCCACGGCCCTCACCGAGGCCGGCTACGTCGGCGAGGACGTGGAGAACATCCTCCTCAAGCTGATCCAGGCCGCCGACTACGACGTCAAGAAGGCCGAGACCGGGATCATCTACATCGACGAGATCGACAAGATCGCCCGCAAGAGCGAGAACCCGTCGATCACGCGCGACGTCTCGGGCGAGGGCGTCCAGCAGGCGCTGCTCAAGATCCTCGAGGGCACGCAGGCCGCGGTGCCACCGCAGGGGGGCCGCAAGCACCCCCACCAGGAGTTCATCCAGATCGACACGACGAACATCCTGTTCATCTGCGGCGGAGCCTTCGCCGGTCTCGAGAAGATCATCGAGTCCCGGGTCGGCAAGGGCGGCATGGGCTTCGCCGCCGAGGTGCGCAGCTCGGTCGACCACAGCCTCACCCAGCTGTTCCCCGAGGTGCTGCCCGAGGACCTCCTCAAGTACGGCCTCATCCCCGAGTTCGTGGGTCGTCTGCCGGTGATGGGCGTGCTCGCCCCGCTCGACAACGACGCCCTCGTGCAGATCCTCACCCAGCCGAAGAACGCCCTGGTCAAGCAATACAAGAAGTTCTTCGAGCTCGAGAACGTCGACCTGCGGTTCAAGCCCGAGGCGCTCCAGGCCATCGCCGAGCAGGCCATGCTGCGGGGGACCGGTGCCCGCGGGCTGCGCGCCATCCTCGAAGAGGTGCTCGTCGACGTGATGTACGAGCTGCCGTCGCGCGACGACGTCGAGGCGGCCGTGCTCACCCGCAAGTCGGTCGAGGACAAGGTCAATCCCACGCTCGTGCCCCGCAAGCCGGGCTCCGACGCCGCCAGCCGGCCTCGCCGCGCCGCCAGCTGACGACTCCTCCGTAGCCTCGTCCGCATGCGGTACGACGAGGCCCTCGCCTGGCTCAACGGCCACATCAACCTCGAGCGGATCGGTCCGCGAGCGCCCGGCGAGCTGAGCCTCGACGGCATCCGGGCGCTGATGGACGTCCTGGGCGATCCCCAGGACGCCGCGCCGACCATCCACATCACCGGCACCAACGGCAAGGGCTCGACCGCCCGGGTGGTCACCGCCCTCCTGGTCGAGCTCGGCCTCACCGTCGGCACCTACACCTCGCCCCACCTGCAGCGGATCAACGAGCGCATGCGCATCGACGGCCGTGCGCTCTCCGACGACGAGTTCGCCCGGGCGCTCGAGCTCGTGGCCGCGGCGGCACCGCTCGCCGACGTCACCAGCAGCTACTTCGAGCTGCTCGCCGCCGCCGGCTACGCCTACTTCGCCGACGTCCCGACCTCGGCGAACGTCATCGAGGTCGGGGCCGGCGGCCGCCACGACGCCACCAACGTCGTCTCGGCCGAGGTGGCGGTGGTGACCAACGTCGGGCTCGACCACCTCGACTACTTCGGGCCGACCATCCACCACGTGGCCGCCGAGAAGGCCGGCATCGTCGAGGAGGGTGCCCACCTGGTGCTCGGTGCCGACGACCCGGAGCTGCGCCACCACTTCCTCGATCAGGGTCCGGGCACCGTGTGGGTGCTCGGCGACGACATCGAGGTGCAGCGCAACGAGATCGCCGTCGGCGGGCGGGTGCTCGACGTCCGGACGCCGATGGCCACCTACACCGACCTGTTCCTCCCGCTCCACGGCGCCCACCAGGGCCGCAACGCCGCGCTCGGCCTCGCTGCGGTCGAGGCGTTCCTCGACCGGTCGCTGGGCGGCGACATCGTCGAGGCGGCGTTCGCCTCGGTGACCGCGCCCGGCCGCTTCGAGATCGTCGGCCGCCAGCCCCTCGTGCTCCTCGACGGCGCCCACAACGCCGAGGGTGCCGCCGCGGCGGCCGAGACCTACGCCTCGGAGTTCTCCGTCGGTGGCGACACGATCCTGGTGTTCGGCTGCAACAGCGGCCGGGAGCCGGCCGAGATGCTCGAGTCGCTGGCCCGGATCGCCCCCCGCACCGTCGTGGCCACCGCCCCCGACTGGACCCGCGCCATCCCGGCCGACGAGATCGCTGCCGCCGCCACGAAGCTCGGCCTCGATGTCGAGGTCGTGCCATCGGTGCCCGACGCCGTCGATCGGGCCCGGGCCCTCGCCACGCCCGACGACTCGATCTTCGTGTCGGGGTCGCTCTACGTCGTCGGCGAGGCACGGGAGCACCTCGGCTGCTCGTGGGACGACGAGACCACGCTGGGCGGTCGCGATTCCGCGTAGGGGCGCGCGCTGGGTAGCCTTGACCGCTGCTCAGCCCCGATCCCCCCTTCGAGGAGCCCCGCGTGGGTCGCACCCTGGTCATCTGCAAGCCCGACGCCGTCGAGCGCGGCCTCGCCGGTGAGATCATCTCCCGCATCGAGCGCAAGGGTCTCCGCCTCGTGGCGGCCGAGCTCCGCCAGATCGACGAGGCGACCGCGACCGAGCACTACGCCGAGCACGCGGGCAAGCCGTTCCTGCCGGACCTCATGGCGTTCATGACCCGATCGCCGTCGATGCTGCTGGTGGTCGAGGGGCCCGACGACACCTTCGCCATCGTCCGGACGCTGATGGGGCCGACCAACCCCGCCGAGGCGCCCCCGGGCACGATCCGTGGCGACTTCGGCACGATCATGACCGAGAACCTGGTGCACGGCTCCGACTCGAACGAGTCGGCCGCCCGCGAGATCGGGATCTTCTTCCCGGGAGTGAGCTGACCCGTGAACGGCTACGACGACCAATCCTTGAGTGGCACCGGTGGGGCCCTTAGGCTGGGCGACGCATCAGCCCGCTGGAGGCGTCCTGTGTCCGACTCGGTGTTCGCGTCGATCTCCGGACGGAAGATCGCGGTCGATCTCGGCACGGCGAACACCCTCGTCTACGTCCAGGGCCGCGGCATCGTGCTCAACGAGCCGTCGGTCGTCGCGGTCAACGTGCGTGACGGGCGGCCGCTCGCCGTCGGCCTCGAGGCCAAGCGGATGATCGGTCGGACCCCGGGGCACATCCAGGCGATCCGCCCGCTGAAGGACGGCGTCATCGCCGATTTCGACATCTGCGAGAAGATGCTGCGCTACTTCATCCAGCGGGTGAGTCCCCGTCGCTGGGCGAAGCCCGAGATGGTGATCTGCGTGCCGTCGGGCATCACCGGTGTGGAGCAGCGGGCGGTGCAGGAAGCCGCCGAGTACGCCGGCGCCCGCAAGGCCTACATCATCGAGGAGCCCATGGCGGCCGCGATCGGCGTGGGACTCCCGGTCCAGGAGCCGACCGGCAACATGATCGTCGACATCGGCGGCGGCACCACCGAGGTGGCGGTCATCTCGCTGGGCGGCATCGTGGCCAGCCAGTCGGTGCGCGTCGGCGGTGACGAGCTCGACGACGCCATCATCACCTTCATCAAGAAGGAGTACAGCCTGGCCCTGGGCGAACGCACGGCCGAAGAGGTGAAGATCGCCATCGGCACCGCCTGTCCCCAGCCCGAGGAGCTCTACGCTGAGATCCGGGGCCGCGACCTCGTGACCGGGCTGCCCAAGACCATCACCGTGTCGTCGGTCGAGATCCGCGACGCCATGGCCGAGCCGCTGGCCAGCATCGTCGACGCCGTCAAGGTCACCCTCGACACCACGCCACCGGAGCTGGCCGCCGACATCATGGAGCAGGGCATCGTCCTGGCTGGCGGCGGCGCCATGCTGCGGGGCCTCGACCAGCTGCTCCATGACGAGACCGGCATGCCGATCCTCATCGCCGAGCATCCGCTCGACGCGGTCGTGATGGGATCGGGCCAGTCCCTCGAGGAGTTCGAGGCGCTGAAGGGCGTGCTGTTCTCCTCGAGCAACGCCTGACGAGCAGGTAGCGGCCCGTGGTGGCCCGACGCGCGTCCCAACGACCGTCCCGCACGACCATCATCGTGCTCGTGCTGGCGTCGATCACGCTCATCACCATCGACTTCCGCGGCGACGCCGGACCGCTGGAGGGCCTGCGTGACGGTGCCCTCGACGTCCTGTCCCCGGCGAGGGGCCTCGTCGACGGGGCGACCGAACCCGTTCGCGACGCCTGGAACGGCGCCTTCAACTACGACGAGGTCGAGCAGGAGAACGCCGAGCTGCGGGCCCGGGTCGAGGAGCTCGAGGCCGATGCGCTGATCGTCGCCGAGCTCCAACGCGAGCTGGGCGAGGCGCGGGAGCTGATCGGCGTCACCGAGGATCTCGACCTCCAGACGGTCACCGCGCGAGTGATCGACGCCCCGATCTCCGACTTCGAACGGACGATCGAGCTCGACGTCGGCACCGACGACGGCGTGTTCGACGACATGCCGGTGCTCGGGCCCGGCGGGCTCGTCGGGCGGACCGTCCAGACCACCGGCGGCCGGAGCAGGGTCCAGCTGCTCACCGACGGGACCTTCGGCGTGGGCGTGCGGCTCAGTCGCAGCGGTGAGACCGGGGCGGCGGTCGGCCGGGGCCGGTCGGACCCCCTCGAGATCGAGCTGGTCGACATCTCGACCGTCGTCATCCCCGGTGAGACCGTGACCACGAGCGGCCAGGAGGGCTCGGCGTTCCCTCCCGGCCTCCTGGTCGGGACGGTCACCACCGCGGAGGTCGACGAGATCGACGGCGTGCTTCGGGTGTCGCTCGCCCCGGCCGCCGACCTCAACCGCCTCGACATCGTGACGGTGCTGCGGTGGCCACCGGCGAGCGAACCGGCGGCCGGGACCCCCCGATGAGGGTGCGTCTCGGGGTCGTGCTCGTCACCGCTGTGGTCGCCCAGGCCGCCGTGGCGCCCCAGCTGCGCTTCCTCGGGGCCACCCCGGCGCTGCTGGTCCTCGTCGCCATCGCCGGGGGCGCGCTGGCCGGGCCGGATCTCGGTGCGATGATCGGCTTCGTGGCCGGCCTCGGGATGGATCTGCTCGTCCAGACCCCGTTCGGCCTCTGGGCCCTGAGCGCCACGCTGCTGGGGTGGGGAGTCGGCCATCTCCACGGCAGACTGGTGGCCCCGGGCCGCCTCTCGCGTGCGGTGTCCGCCGCGCTCGGCACCGCCGCCGGCGTCGGGCTCTTCGTCGGCCTCGGCTCACTGCTGGGCCAGGAGCACCTCCTCAACCTCCCCATCGGACAGCTGATGCTCTCGCTGATGATCGCCAACGTCATCCTGATGCCCGTCGCCGTACGGGCCATGCGCTGGGCGCTCGAGATCGAGCTGCCCGGAGCGCGCCGTTGAGCGCCCACGACGTCCCCCGGGTGCGCCTCGCCGTGCTGGGGGTCGTGCTCTTCGCCCTCTTCGCGGCGCTCTTCGCCCGCCTCTACTACCTGCAGGTGCTGGTCAGCCCCGACTTCGTCGTCCAGGCCGAGCAGAACCAGGTGCGTGAGGTGCGGCTCGACCCGGTGCGCGGCCGGATCCTCGATCGCAACGGCGTGGTGCTCGCCGACAACGTGTTGGTCGGTGAGGTGGCCCTCGACCGCGAGGTCATGCGCTCGCTCGACGACAACGACCA
>JBCCTY010000047.1:0-18766 GCA_039197885.1 Actinomycetota bacterium
GAGCTCCGACCGCCCGCACCGGAGCTCACGACCGCCCTCGTCCGACCGGTCGCCGTGGTCAACCCCGCCGCCGAGGTGTTCGCCGAGGTCGCCATGAAGGTCTGGCCCCACGACGAGTCGGGCGACTCGTTGACCGTCTGAGCGCGACGACCTCAGCCGTTCAGGTCGAGCTCGTCGCCAGCCGGGCGTCGATGGTATGGGTGGCGAGGATCAGCCGACCATCCGGCGGGCCTCGGCGTAGGCCGCCCGGACGGCGTCGCCGTCGGCGTCGGCACGGGGCGAGGTCGACGACCCTGCGCCGAGGCCCCACGCCTCGGCCACGTCATCGAACGAGCCACCCGTCGCCGCGACCGCTGCCTGCACCGCGGCGCCGGTGGCGACGGTCTCGTCGAGGTCGGGGACGATCACCGGCCCACCCCACGTGTCGGCGACGAGCTGGCGATACGCCGTCGAGCGGGACCCACCACCGACCAGGAACCGGCGACCGTCCACCGGCACGCCGGCCGCGACGAGGGCGTCGACGCCGTCGAGCAGCCCGCACACCACGCCGAGGTGCGCCGCCCGGGCGAGGTCGGCCGGGGTCGTGGAGGTGCGCAGCCCGACGAGCAGGCCGGTGGCGTCCGGCAGGTTCGGCGTGCGCTCGCCATCGAGATACGGCACGAGGACGGGCCCACCCGCCGCGGCGTCGAGGGCCAGGGTGGCGAGCTCGTCGCGCCCGACGCCGAGCCAGCGACCGGCGGCGTCGGTGACCTTGGTGGCGTTGAGCGTGCAGACCAGCGGGAGGAATCGGCCGGTGGCATCGGCGAACCCGGCGACGAGGCCGGCGGCGTCGGCCGTCGGGGTCTCGGACACCGCGAAGACGGTGCCGGACGTCCCGAGTGACATGACCACGTCACCGGGCTGCAGACCGAGCCCCAGCGCGGCGCCCATGTTGTCGCCGGTACCCGCCGCGACGATCGTGGTCGCCGGCAACCCGACGTCGGCCGTGACGGTGCCCGCCGCCTCGGTCTCGCCGAGCACGTGCGGCGAGCGACCGCGCCACCCGACGCCGCCCACGGCGCGGGCGAGGAGCCCGTCGTCCCAGTCACCGGTCGCCGGGCTCCACCACCCGGTCCCGGACGCGTCGCCGCGATCGGTCACGTGGGCGCCGGTCAGCCGCCAGGTGAGGTAGTCGTGCGGGAGCATCGCCCGCGCGGCCCGCTCCAGCGCGTCGGGCTCGTGCTCGGCCATCCACGCCAGCTTCGTGATCGTGAAGGCGGCGACCGGCACCGACCCGCAACCCTGCGCCCACCCGGCAGCCCCGAGCTCGGCGACGAGGGCCTCGGCCTGGGGTGCCGAGGTGGTGTCGTTCCACAGCTTCGCCGGGCGGACGACCGCGCCCCCATGGTCGACCAGCACCATCCCGTGCTGCTGGCCCGCGACGGAGACCGCGACGACGTCGCCCAGGTGCTCACCCACCACCCCGAGGCACGACACGAGCGCGGTCCACCAGGCCTCGGGGTCCTGCTCGCTCACGGGCGGTTCGGTCGCCGGGTGCGGTGCCGCCGCCGCAGCGACGACGGCACCCGTCTCGATGTCGCGCAGCTCGACCTTGGTGGACTGCGTCGACGAGTCGACGCCGCAGACCAACTCCACTACGCGGCCCGCTCCACGTAGCGGGCGACGAGGTTCTCGAGCGCCTCCTGGCGGCCGGACAGGTGGGTCGGCTCGTCACCGGCGGTGAGGGCCCGGGCGTGCAGGTCGCGCAGCGCGACGTCGCCGTCGAGGATCGAGCGACCGAACGGCTGGTCCCATCCGGCGTAGCGCTCGTCGCGCACCGCCTCGAGCGCCCGGTCCTCCCACATGGCCGCGGCGGCGAGCAGGGAGCGAGCGAGGGTGTCCATCCCGCCGATGTGGGCGTGGAAGAGGTCGGTCCGATCGCTCGACTGACGACGGAGCTTGGCGTCGAAGTTGAACCCACCCGTGGTGAACCCTCCGCCGCGGAGGATCTCGTAGAGCCCCAGGGTCATCTGCTCGACCGAGACCGGGAAGCGGTCGACGTCCCAACCCAGGCGATCGTCGCCGGCGTTGGCGTCGACCGACCCGAAGATCCCGGCCGTGACCGCCGTGGCGACCTCGTGCGCGAAGTCGTGCCCGGACAACGTGGCGTGATTCACCTCGATGTTCACCTTCACGTCGTCGGCGAGGTCGTAGCGCTGGAGGAAGGCGTGGACGGTCGCGACATCGTGGTCGTACTGGTGCTTCGTCGGTTCGAACGGCTTGGGCTCGAGCAGGATCAGCCCGTCGAAGCCGATGTGGTGCTTGTGCTCGACCACCATCGAGAGGAAGCGGCCCAGCTGGTCCATCTCGCGGCCGAGGTCGGTGTTGAGCAGCGTCTCGTAGCCCTCACGCCCGCCCCAGAGCACGTAGTTCTGGCCGCCGAGCCGATGGGTGGCGTCGAGGCAGTGCGTGACCTGGGCGGCGGCATGGGCGAAGAGCTCGGGATCGGGGTTCGTCGCGGCGCCCGCGGCGTAGCGGGGGTGGGAGAACAGGTTGGCCGTGCCCCAGAGCAACCCGACGCCGGTCCGCTCCATGTGGCCGGCTGCCTCCTCGACCATCTCGTCGAGGAACCGACACGACTCCGCGAACGTCGCCCCCTCCGGCGCGATGTCGCGGTCGTGGAAGCAGAAGTACGGCACGCCGAGCTTGGAGAAGAACTCGAACGCCGCCGCCATCTTCGTGCGTGCGTGGGCCAACTGGTCACCCGGAGCCTCGAGCCACGGACGATCGAGGGTGCCGGCGCCGAAGATGTCGAAGCCGGTCCAGTTGAAGGAGTGCCAGTAGCAGACCGCGAAGCGGAGGTGCTCGGCCATCGACCGGCCCGCGACCACCCGATCGGCGTCGTACCAGCGAAAGGCGAGCGGGTCATTCGAATCGGGGCCGACGAAGGGGATCGGCGCTTCGACGTCGGTGAAGAACGGCTCGGTCATCGTGGCCTCCAGGCACTCGCGTCGGGCGCCGATGATCGCACGCGCTCAGCCGACGACGCCCCGCTCGCGGAGGTCGGCGATCCGGTCGCCGACGCCCAGCTCGATCAGGACCTCGTCGGTGTGCTGTCCGAGGAGTGGCGCCGGGGCACCGGGTGAGCTGGGTGTGGACGAGAACCGTGCGGCCGGTCGGGGTTCGCGCATCCGACCCGCCACCGGGTGCTCGCGCTCGACGAACACCTCGTTGTGGACGACCTGCGGGTCCTCGTGGAGCTCGTCGAGCGTGCGCACGACCCCCGAGGGCACGTCCTCGGCGGCCATCCGCGCCGCCGCCTCGGCCTTGGGCATGGACTCCGCGATCGCCCCGACCTCGGCGGCGACGGTGAGGAAGTCGGCGAGGTTCGCCATGCGCGCCGGCAACGTCGAGAACCGCTCGTCGTCGGCGATGTCCTCGCGGCCGTAGGCCTTGCACCAGCCGCGGAACTCCGAGTCGGAGAGCGGTGTCGCCGTGCCCCACCCGTCGGCGAACTTCATCACCGAGTAGTTGGAGCCGATCGTCGGCTGGTGGGCGACGTCGTCGTCGAGGAGGGTGTGATCGGCACCGGAGTCGGGCCAGTGGAAGGCGATCGCGGCGTCGAGCATCGCGAGCTCGACGTGTTGGCCCTCACCGGTGCGCTCCCGGGCGAAGAGCGCCGCGGTGATCGCGCTCGCAGCCGTCACCGACGTGAGCTTGTCGCAGAGGAGCTGGCGGTGCATCGCCGGTTCGCCCGTCGCCGGGTCACCCTGGATGGCGGCGAGTCCCGAGTAGACCTGGATCACGTTGTCGTACACGCGCTGGCGCGAGTAGGGCCCTTCCGGGCCGAATCCGCTGATGGAGCAGTAGACGAGCCCCGGGTTGGCCGCCCGCAGCTGCTCGGCCCCGATGCCCATCCGGTCGACGACGCCGGGTCGGAAGTTCTGGATGAACACATCGGCGTCGCCAGCGAGCTGCTGCAGGAGCGCGATGCCGTCGTCCTGGCGGAGATCGAGCACGACCGATCGCTTGCCCCGGTTGGCGACGTGGAACATCCCCGACATCCCGCCCTTGGCGCTGCCGAGGTGCCGGAGGATGTCCCCCATCATCGGTGGCTCGACCTTCACGACATCGGCGCCCTGATCGGCCAGGATCGTGGCGGCCAACGGACCCGACATCACCGCCGACACGTCGACGACCTTCACCCCGTCCAGCGGACCTGGCATCGCACCCCTCCTCGTTCGTCACCCCGGCTCGCCGCCGGTTCCCCACCGGAGAGCATCGCATCCCCGGCTCACGGACCGGACCGAGGTGCCGATGGAGCCGCGAAGGTGGACGATGCGATGACCGAGCCGACCCCGGAGAACCTCGTGGCGCAGACGCTCGCGCGCCGCGACGACGCGGCCGACGGCGCGGCCATGGTCGAGGACACCGCAGCGGTCCTGAGCCGCGCGATCGCTCGTCGTCCGGACGATCCGTCCGGGGCCGGTGTGGAGGACGCCCTCGCCGAGCTCGTCGCGGCAGGCCGGGTCCGGGGCGTTCGGATCCGGCCCTTCGGCCGTGCGATCAGCCACGACCACGGGACGCTCGACCCCGACGACCTGGCCTCGATCGGCTTCGCGGCCGAGGCGACGATCGAGTTCAGCCCGTCGGGCGCCTCCGCGATCGTCGAGCCGATGCTCCCCGTCCTCACCACCAGCTTCGTCACGGGACTCGCCGCCGCACGTCGGATCGCCGAGGCATCGCCAGGACCGACGACGGTCCGGCGGGCGGACGGCGTCATCTTGGCGGTGAGCCCTGCGTTCCACGAGCTGACCGGTCGACGGCTGCAGGAGCTCGACGACGCGAACCCACACGTCCACCCCGACGATCGTGACCGCCTCGCTGCGACCTTCGCCCGCTTGGCCGACGAGGACGCCACGTCGGTCGACGTCCGGATGATCGGATCGGACGGCAGCTCGGTCCCCGTCCGGGTCGAGACCGGTGCGCTGCGTTGGCCGTCCGGAGCGCTGCGGTTCGTCGTGAGCCACATCCGCGACCTCACCGAGATGCGGGAGCTGGAGCGACGCCTCGAGACGAGCGCCGTGTTCCGTCAGGTGCTCGAGAGCGCACCGATGCCGATCGCTCTGCGCGACGGCGATCTCGAGTTCGAGTGGGCCAACGCTGCCTACCTCCGTCTCGTCGGCCGGACGGCCGAGCAGCTGCGCGGCACCTTCCCCGACGACCTCATCGACCACCGGGACTACGGCCCGACCCAGCGGGGCAACCTGGTCCGGAGCGGCGACGGCGATCACCTGCAGAGTGACCTGCGATACGTACGCCCGGACGGGTCCGTCCGTCTGGTTCGGACCCGGACGGCCCGCCTCGACCTCCCCGCTGTGGGGACGAGGTTCCTCACGTTCGCCGAGGACCAGACCGATGCCCACGATCGCGAGGCCGAGAACCGGCGGCTCCGTCGTCGGCTCGAAGCGACGCTCCAGCACGCTCCTGGCATCATCGTGATCTACGACAGGGATGCCGAGACGGTCTTCGCCTCCCACGACAGCGCAGGGCGCAGCTCGCTCCGCCAGCTCGTCGAGGACGGCCGCGTCGGGCCCGAGGTCCTCGAGCGCACCCGCGCCGTGATCGCGCAGGGACGACCCGACCGCTGGACGTCCAGCCTCCGCAACCGAGTCGGAGGGATCCAGTGGTTCGAGAGCGCGTGCGCACCCATCTTCGACGACGAGGGCAACGTCGAGGGGGCGGTCGCCATCGCGGTCGACCGGACCGAGCAGGTGATGGCGGAGGAGCGACTCGCCCACCAGGCCACGCACGATCTCCTCACCGGCCTGCTGGACCGCACCGGACTGGTCGAGGGCATCGAGTCGATCGCGACCCGTGGACCCTTCGCCGTGCTGTTCGTCGACCTCGACGGGTTCAAGGACGTGAACGACACACTCGGCCATGACGCAGGCGACGAGCTGCTCCGTGAGGTCGCCGCGCGGCTCCGCGAGGTGGCCGGCGATCACCTCGTCGCCCGACCCGGCGGCGACGAGTTCGTCGTCTCGGCGCCATCGGCCGATCTGGCCGCCGCGGCGCGACTCGCCGAGCGGGTGCTCGAGGCGCTCGGCGAGCCCTACGCCGTGCGCGAGGCGAGGGTGCCGGGCTCGGCCAGCGTCGGGGTGGCGGCCCTCGACGTCGGGACCTCGGCGCACGAGGCGTTGCGACGCGCCGACCTCGCGATGTACGAGGCCAAGCGACGGGGTCGCAACCGGGTCGCCAGCTACGACGTGGGTCTCGAGCAGCGGCTCGAGCGGCGGGTCCGAACGACGAACGGACTGCGCCGTGCGCTTGCCGGCGACGAGCTCGCCGTCCACTACCAGCCCGAGTACGACCTGGTGTCCGGTGAGCTGCTGGGCGCCGAGGCACTGCTGCGGTGGGACGACCCGGAGCGGGGCCGCCTCGTGGCGGCCGGCGAGTTCATCGAGATCGCCGAGCAGTCCGGTCTCATCGGGCGGATCGGACGGTTCGTGATGGCCCGAGCCGCGCGGGACGCGGCCACCTGGCCCGAGCACCTCACGCTCCGGGTGAACGTCTCGGCCCGCCAGCTCGACGAGCCCCACCTGATCGACATGATCCTGGGGGAGCTGTCGGCCAGCGGCGTCGATCCGCGTCGGCTCTGCGTCGAGCTGACCGAGACCGCACTCGCCGACCTGGACTCGCTGCGCCGGATCCACGACCTGTCCGGCGCGGGCATCACGATCGCGCTCGACGACTTCGGCACCGGGTTCTCGTCGCTCGCGCTCCTGCGCACCCTTCCGGTGGACGTGATCAAGATCGACCGGAGCTTCGTCGACGGCCTCGGCAGCGAGGCCGACGACACGGCGATCGTGCAGTCGATCATCGGTCTGGGCGACGCGCTCGACCTCGATGTCGTGGCCGAGGGAGTCGAGACGGCGACGCACGTGTCACTGCTGCGACGGATGGGCTGTCGCCGGGCACAGGGGTTCGGACTCGGTCGGCCGATGCCGATCGAGGGGCTCCGACGTTGCTGGGACGCCGACGTCCCGGACCTCCTGACCAGCGGTCGCTGAGACCGGTCCGACCCCATCCGCGTTTGGCCGGGTGACGTGAGTCACCTGCTAGCGTCTCCGCCGTCGTCGACGGAGGGACATGGCGTGGCGCTGTTGGACGTACGTGACATCTCGGTGAGGTTCGGCGGCATCGTCGCTCTCAGCGATCTGTCGTTCGACATCGAGCCGGGCCAGATCTGCGGGCTGATCGGCCCCAACGGCGCCGGCAAGACGACGCTGTTCAACGTCGTCAGCCGGATCTACGACCCGACCACCGGCTCGGTGACCTTCGACGGGCAGGATCTGCTCCAGCTCCCGCCGCACCGCATCTCCGAGGTCGGCGTCTACCGCACGTTCCAGAACCTCGCCCTGTGGCCCAACATGAGCGTCCTCGAGAACGTCATGGCCGGCGCCCACACCAAGAGCAGCCAGAACTTCTTCACCGCCATGGCCAACTTCGGTCGCAAGCGCGAGGAGCAGCGCCTCCGGGCCCGGGCACTCGAGGTCCTCGCCCAGCTCGACCTCGCCCAGTACGCCTTCCAGGCCTGCGCCGGCCTGCCCTACGGCACGATGAAGCGCATCGAGCTGGCCCGGGCGCTCATCGGCGAGCCCAAGCTCCTGATGCTCGACGAGCCGGCGACCGGTCTCACCCACTCCGAGGTCGAGGTGCTCGGCGAGCTCATCGGCCGGATCCGCACCGACTTCGATCTCACGATCCTGCTGGTCGAGCACCACATGGGCCTGGTCATGGGCATCTCGGAGAAGGTCGTCGTCCTCGACTTCGGCCGCAAGATCGCCCAGGGCCTCCCGGCCGAGGTCCAGGAGAACCCGGAAGTCATCGCCGCCTACCTCGGGAGCCCCGCATCATGAGCAACCGCGTGCTGGAGGTCCAGGGCCTCCGAGGTGGCTACGGCCAGGTCCAGGTCCTGCACGGCCTGAGCTTCCACGTCGAGGAGGGCGAGGTCGTCGTCATCCTCGGCGCCAACGGCGCCGGCAAGACCACCACGCTGCGGGCCGTGTCGGGGATGATCGAGACCGCCGGCTCGATCAAGCTCAACGGCGAGGAGATCGGCAGCAGGAGCCCGGCCGACATCGTGCGGTCCGGCGTCGCCCACGTCCCCCAGGGTCGGGGCACCTTCCCCGAGCTCAGCGTCGAGGACAACCTGCGGGTCGGCGCGTACACCCGCAAGGACGACGAGGTCGAAGCCGACATGGAGCGGTGGTACGAGGCCTACCCGGTGCTCTACGAGCGGCGGACGCAGGCGGCGGGATCGCTGTCGGGCGGCGAGCAGCAGATGCTCGCCGTCTCCCGGGCCCTCATGGCTCGTCCCCAGCTGCTGCTGCTCGACGAGCCCTCGCTGGGCCTCGCTCCCCTGATCGTCGCCGACCTCTTCGAGCGCTTCGGGCAGCTCAACAAGGAGACCGGCACCACCATGCTGGTCGTCGAGCAGAACGCCCAGCTGGCGCTGGGGATCGCCGACCGTGGCTACGTGCTCGAGTCCGGCGAGATCGTGATCGACGGTCGTCCGGCCGGCGATCTCATCAACGACGACGCCATCCGCAAGTCCTACCTGGGAATCTGAGGGGTATCGCATGGAGCTGTTCATCCAGCGACTGTTCGACGGGCTGACCAACGGCTCGACCTACGCGCTGATCGCGGTCGCGCTCGTCCTGATCTTCAAGGCGACGACGCTGATCAACTTCGCCCAGGGCGAGTTCGCCATGCTCGGTGCGTTCGTCGTGCTCGTGCTGGCCACCGAGCAGGGCGTGCCCATGTGGATCGCCGTCGTCGTCGCCATGGTCCTGACGGCCCTCATGGCGGCCGGCGTGGAGCGGGTCCTCATCAGACCCTTCGACCCGGCGGACCACCTTCCCCTCGTGATCATCACCCTGGGGTTGTTCCTTGCGATCAACGCGTTGGCCGGCATCATCTGGCGCTTCGACCCCCGGTCGTTCCCCGAGCTGTTCCCGTCCGGCACCGCCATCACCGTCGCCGGGGCCCGCCTGTCGTGGTACGGCGTCTGTGCCCTCGCCACGGCGGTGGGCGTGATGTTCCTCCTGACCGTACTGTTGACCCGCACCAAGGTCGGGCTGGCCTTCCGTGCGGTGTCGTCGAACCTCGAGTCCAGCCAGCTGGTCGGCATCCGCACCGGCCCGACGCTGCAGTTCGGGTGGGCGCTGGCCGCCGCCGTCGGCACGCTCGCCGCGGCGGTGTTCGTGGCCGATCCGATCCGGCAGCTCGAACCGACCGTCATGCTCCGCGTGCTCATCTTCGCCGCTGCGGCTGCGGCACTCGGCGGCCTCGACAGCATCTGGGGAGCACTCGTCGGCGGCCTCTCCATCGGGCTCGTCCAGAGCCTCGTGGTGCAGTACATCGACTTCATCCCGAGCGACATGGCCCTGGCCACCGCGGTCGTCGTGCTGCTCATCGTCCTGCTCGTGCGGCCAGCCGGCTTGTTCGGCACACGGGCCGTCGAGAGAGTCTGAGCGGAGGTACCGAGACCCATGGCGTTGCCGAAGCGCATCGAGCACGGCTCGAGAGAGCACAAGATCTACCACTGGGGGGCGTGGGCCGCCTTCGTCCTGTTCGTGATCCTCGTGGCGTTCGCCTACGTCGACGTCGGCACGATCTCGATCGGCGAGAACAACTACAACCTCTCGGTCACCCGGCTGACGAAGGCCGTCGCCTTCATGGTGGCGATCCTCGGGCTGCAGGTGATCGTCGGCTTCACGGGCCAGGTCGCCCTCGGGCAGAGCTTCTTCTTCGGCACCGGCGCCTACATCACGGCCTGGCTCGTCGCCGACCAGGACTGGCCGGTGCTGCTGACCCTCGTCGTCGTCGTGCCCGTCTGCTTCGTGATCGGCATGATCCTCGGGCTGCCGGCGGTGCGCATCAAGGGCCTCTACCTGGCGCTCGTCACGCTCGCGATGGCCCAGGTCTTCCCGGCGATCGTCAACCTCGAGCAGCTCCGCGACTACACCAATGGCGCCGGCGGCAAGCTGCTGGAGTCCGACCTCGAGGCGCCCTCGTGGATGCCCTTCGACGCGATCGCCAACTTCCTCCAGGCGTTCCCCGTGGTCGGTGGCTTCTTCGGCGACGGCGATCTGTCGAGCCGTGAGGAGGAGCGGCTCTGGAAGTTCCTCATCGCGATCATCATCGCCGCCGTCTGCTTCTGGATGGTGTCCAACCTCATCAAGAGCCGACCGGGCCGGGCGATCCGTGCCGTGCGCGACAACGAGACCGGCGCCGCCGTCTCGGGCATCGACCTGGCTCGGACGAAGACCCTGTCGTTCGGCGTGGCGTCGGCGCTCGGTGGCGTCGGCGGCGTCATCTACGTCGCCGAGCTCGGCATCGCCTCACCGCTCGATTTCAGCCTCGTCCTGGCGATCAACTTCATCGTCGGCCTCGTCGTCGGCGGCGTCGGCACCCTGTCCGGTGCGGTCATCGGCGGTTTGGTCATCACCCTGGTTCCCGACTGGTCGGGTGCGACCCAGAGCGCCGGCTTCCTCCCGGAGCGCTGGCTCCAGGGACCCACGGGTGCGTTCATCCTCGGCATCCTGCTGATCCTGCTCACCTTCTTCCTGCCCGGGGGCATCGTCGCCGGGTTCCGCCGCCTCCGGGCGCGGTTCGTGGTCGTCACGCCGCCGGCGCTGCCCGGCGCCGCCGCCGTGGAGACCGTCGAGGCGCCCATCGTCGAGGCCGACGAAGACCGGGCGACCAGCTCGGTGTCAGGCGGCGGATGACCACCACGACCCCCGGTCGTGCGCAAGACTGTCGCACGCGGCGGCGTCACCCTGACCCGACTGCCGTGCACTCCAGAGCTCCACAGAGCGACACCCAGAGAGGGGAACCATGATGCGAAGCAAGCGATGGCTCCGGCTGTTGGCACTGATGTTGGCGTTCGGCATGATCGCTGCTGCGTGCGGCGACTCCGACAACGACGCCGGTGACGACACCGAGGCCGAGGCCGGCGGCGACGAGGCCACCGACGACACCGAGGCCGGCGGCGACGAGGCCACCGACGACACCGAGGCCGAGGGCGGTGCACCGGCCGGTGACTCGCTGCCCACCGAGGGGTCGGTCGAGGTCGCAGCCGGCACCACGCTGAACCTCGACGAGTGCCCTGACGACTGGAGCGCGACCCAGGGCGTCGACGGCGACGAGATCCGTCTGGGCTGGACCGGCCCGCAGTCGGGTCAGCTGGCGGCGTTCGGCGCCATCGGCGAAGGCATGCAGTTCTGGTTCGACTTCATCAACGACACGGCGCCGATCGACGGCAAGGAGCTCGAGCTCGTCATCCGTGACGACGCCTACGAGGCGGGTCGTTCGGTGGCCAACGTCGAAGAGATGATCGAGACCGAGAACATCTTCTCCTTCGTCCACATCATCGGCACCCCGAACAACCTCGCCGTGCGCCCTGCCACCGACGAGGCCTGCGTGCCGCAGCTCTTCAACTCGACCGGCTTCCCCTTCTGGGGTGACCCGGCGAACTTCCCGTGGACCGTCGGCAACATCCTGAACTACGTCACCGAGACCGAGATCTGGTGCACCGCCATCGTCGACGAGCTCGGCGAGGGTGCGACCGTCGCGGCGCTGATCATGAACAACGACTTCGGCACGACCTACCTGGACACGCTGAAGGAGAGCGAGACCTGCGCCAGCCTCGAGCTCGTCGAGGAGCAGCTCCACGACCCGGCCGCGCCGGACGTGACCAACGAGATGACCACGATCATCGCGTCGGACGCTGACGTCTTCGTGGCCGGCACCACTGCGGCGTTCTGCCCGCAGGCGGTCGGTGCGGTGGCGGCCTCGGAGTGGCGGCCGCAGTTCTACATGTCGTACACCTGCAACAACCTGGCCGCCTTCCTCGGCGCGGTGCCCGACGAGGCCGGGCTCCTGGCCGACGAGGGCTCGGGTGTCCGCATGGCCAACTCGAACAAGGTGTGCGGCGACCCGAACTTCGCCGATGACCCGGCGATCCTCGAGATCGAACAGGTGCTGGCCGACTACGGCGACGGCGTGACCTGCGCCGACGGCTCGTTCTCGACCGGCGTGCTGTACGGCCAGATCGTCACGGATCTGCTGGAGCGGACCGTGGCCGAGTACGGCGAGCTCAACCGAGTCACCTTGATGGCCACGCTGTGGAACATCGAGACCTCGAACCCGAGCTTCTTCGACGGCGCCACGCTCCAGCTCGACGGCGTCAACGACGCCTACTGGACCGAGGCTGCCGTGCTGCAGGAGGTCGTGCTGAGCGACGCCGGCCTGGCCTTCAACAGCGTCGGAGAGATCATCAACTTCGAGGGCGAGGGCGGCTCCTTCCAGGGCTGATCCACGCACCTCACGGTGACTGACACCGGCCGGCGGTCCTTCGGGGCCGCCGGCCGGTTCGCGTTCTGACGGCCATCCGCGGCACTGTCACACCCCGCTCCTACGGTTGGTCGACATGGACCTCGTCGGGCTCGTCATCGGCCTCCTCCTCGGCGCCGCCCTCGGTGGCGCACTGGCGGTCACGTGGGGACAGCGCCGACTGGCCGAGCAACGTGAGCGCTCGGTGGCCGAGACCACGACGAGGGTCGCCGAGGCCGGCGAGGAGCGGGCCCGCCTCGAGCGACGGGTCCACGACGCCGTCCTCCAGACCGAGCAGCGGGCCCGAACCGAGCTGACCCGACGCGACCAGGAGATCGCCCGGCTCCGGGCCGAGCTCGCCCGGGCCGAGGCCTCGCAGCGCGACGAGGGCAAGCTGCTCGAGGCGTTCGACTCCCATGCGAGCAAGGCCCTCGACCAGTCCACCCGACGATTCCTCGACCTCGCCCAGGAGCGGTTCGCCCGGCTCGAGGCGTCGGCCAAGCAGGAGTCGACCGACCGCGAACAGGCCGTGCAGGGCCTGGTCGGACCGGTGCAGCAACACCTCGACAAGCTGGCCCAGCAGCTCGAGCGAGTGGAGCACCAACGGCGCCGCGAGGCCGGGTCGCTCACCGAGATGCTCGGCGAGCTCCAGCGCACCACCAGCGGCCTGCAGGGTGAGACCCGGACCCTCGCCTCGGCGATGAAGGACGTCCGCGCCAGGGGGTCGTGGGGTGAACTCCAGCTCCGACGAGTCGTGGAGCTGGCCGGCATGGTCGCCCACTGCGACTTCGACGAGCAGCTCCACGTCACCGGCACCGACCGGTCCGGGCGGCCCGACCTCGTCGTCTGGTTGCCCCACGAACGGGCGGTCGTGGTCGACTCGAAGGTGCCGCTCGACGCCTACCTCGAGGCGACCCACAGCGACGACCCGAAGGTGGTGGCCGAACGCTACGCCGCCCACGCCGCGGCGATGCGCGCCCACGCTCGCTCGTTGGCCAAGCGCGACTACGCCTCCGCGGTCGACGGCGCCGTCGACATCGTCGTCATGTTCGTGCCCGGTGAGAGCTTCCTCGCCGCGGCCTGCGAGCACGACCCGACCCTGCTCGACCAGACGTTGCGTGACGGCGTGGTCCTCGCGACACCGACGACCCTCGTCGCCCTCCTCAAGGCGGTGGCGCTCGGGTGGCGTGAGGAGCGGCTCGCCGACGACGCCCGCCACATCGCCGAGCTGGGCCGCGAGCTGCTCGAGCGCACCGTTACCTTCACCGACCACCTGGCCCGGGTCGGGCGAGGCCTCGAGTCGTCGGTCAAGCACTACAACTCGGCGATCGGCTCCCTCGAGAGCCGCCTGCTGCCCAGCGCGCGACGACTGGCGGAGCACGGGGCGACCTCACCGAAGGAGCTGCCGTCGTTGTCCGCCGTCGACCTCGTCCCACGGGCCCTCACCGCGTCCGAGGACGACGAACACGACGAGGACGGCACGCCGCCCCGCCTCGTGAGCTGAGGGCGGGCGGCCGCCTCGTCCGCGAGACTGGCCCGATGTCCGCCGAGAAGCTCGCTGCCGTGATCCCCGTCGACGACCTGGCCGAGGCAGTCGACCGGTGGACCACCCTCCTCGGGGTGGAGGCGACCTTCGTCGACGGCGATCGTTGGGCCCAGTTCGATG
Source organism: Actinomycetota bacterium (assembly GCA_039197885.1). Classification (GTDB taxonomy): domain Bacteria; phylum Actinomycetota; class Acidimicrobiia; order Acidimicrobiales; family Poriferisodalaceae; genus JBCBSZ01. The sequence continues at coordinate 14,048 of JBCCTY010000047.1, forward strand.
TCGGCGGCACCCGCCTCGCGCTCGCCGGTGCCGACCGCTCCGACGACCGGCCGGGTCTCCTGGTGAAGGTGCCCGACGTTGCTGCCTACCGATCCGAGCTCGTCGGCCAGGGCATCTCGGTGAGCGAGATCGAACGGGGCCCCCACGAGCTGCGCTGTGTGGTCGATGGTCCGGGCGGATTCGCCGTCACGTTCTACTCCCCGGCTGGCTGACCGGTCCGGCAGGACGGCCCCGGTCGCCGGCAGGGATCAGCCGAGGCGGTCGATCGCCTCGGCCGCCGCCTCGGCCAAGGAGTCGACCTGCACCCGGAACACCGACGGGTCGTCGTGCCCACCCATCTGGCCGGCCAGGTAGCGGGCGAGGACGCCCTCGACGATCGCGGCCAGGCGCCAGTAGGAGAACGCCCGGTAGTACTCCACCATCGAGACGTCACGCCCCGTGCGATCCGCATACCTGCTGATCAGGGCGTCGCGGTCCGGGAAGCCACCGGCCGCCGTCGGCGGGGCCTCGCGCCCCATCGCCGACTCGCCGGGTTGCATCCAGTTGTTCATGAGATACCCGACGTCGGCCATCGGATCGCCCAGGGTGCAGAGCTCCCAGTCGAGCACGGCGGCGATGCGACCGTCGGCGCTCAGGCAGTTGCCGAAGCGGTAGTCACCGTGGACGATCGAGGCACCGATCTGCTCGGGGATCCGTGACTCGAGGAACGTGTGGACCCGGTCCATCACGGGAAGCTCCCGCGTCTTCGACTGCTCCCACTGCCGGGACCACCGACGCAGCTGACGAGGGATGTAGTCGGCCTTCTTGCCGAGGTCGCCGAGTCCGGCGTCATCGGGATCGAGCCCGTGGAGGTCGGCCAACACGTCGATCAACGACCAGGCGAGAGCCGGCCGGTCGGCTTCGGGAACGACCGCGGCGGTGGTGACGTCGTCGTGGAGCACGTGACCCTCGACGAAGGCCATGACGTAGAAGGGCGCGTCGTTGACCTCGACGTCGTCGCACAGCGCGAGCGCAGCGGGGACGGGGACGTCGGTGGGGCCCACGGCGGCGATGATCCGGTGCTCACGGCCCATGTCGTGGGCACTGGCGAGGAGCGGACCGGTGGGCGGACGACGGAGCACGAACCGGGTGCCGTCGTCACCGGTGACGGCATACGTGAGGTTGGAGTGCCCGCCGGCGAGCAGCTCGAAGCGAAGCGGCGCGATCGCACCCTCGACGTGCTCGACGAACCACGGCTCCACCCGGTCGCCGTCGATCCCCAACACCGTCGCTGCCATCGATCACCCTCCTCGGCGCGCCGACCCTAGTGCGCGCACCGACGACGACCCGAGGTCGAGAGCGTCGTACGGGGCCGAGCCCGACCACAGCCAACTCCTCAAGTTGATCCTGCGTTGTCCCGAAGGAGAAGCAGCACAGACGACGGAGGCGATGAAGATGACCGGCACGATCCTCGCGACGAACAAGGTGCTCGTCGTCGACGACGACGTGGCCGTGCGGGCACTGGTGAAGAAGGCACTCTCCGCCGATTCGGTCCAGGTCCTCGACGCGGCCTCGGGACCCGATGCGCTCCAGCTCATCAACGTCGACGACCCCGACCTGATCATCCTCGACATCGGCCTGCCGGGCACGAGCGGACTCGATGTCCTCGTCGAGATCCGCCGCACGAGCGAGGTCCCGGTGGTGTTGCTGACCGGCCGAACCGACGAGGCCGACCGCATCGCCGGGCTCGACCTCGGCGCCGACGACTACGTCGTCAAGCCCTTCTATCCGGGAGAGCTGGCCGCCCGGGTGCGCTCGCTCCTGCGTCGCACCCGCCCCGCGGTCGACGATCAGCTCGTCTCGGGTGACATCGAGATCGACCGGAACGCCCGCGAGGTCCGTGTGCGGGGTGTCCTCCTCGATCTCACCGCCAAGGAGTACGACCTCCTGACCTTCCTGGTCCAGAGCCCGCGACGGGTCTTCAACCGGGAGCAGCTGCTCCGCAACGTCTGGGAGTCGAGCAGTGAGTGGCAGGACCCGGCGACGGTGACCGAGCACGTGCGCCGCATCCGCAACAAGCTCGACACCGCCGGTTGCGACGCCGGCATCGCGACGGTCCGGGGCGTGGGTTACCGCTTCGAGCCCGTCGCCGACGACGACTGATCGACCACGTCCAGGAGCTCGGCGACCGAGAACGGCTTCGTCACGACCGCATCGGCACCAGCCGAGCGAGCCTCGTCACGGGCGAGATCGGTCGCGTCGGCGGTCACGACCACGATCGGTACGTCGTCGTGGACCGACCGGATCTCGCCGACGAGATCGAGCCCGTCGGCCCGTCCCAGGTGGCGATCGAGCAGGACGACCGCCGGCGCCGCCGTCGAGGCAGCCAGCCAGCCCCGGACCTCGTCGACGTCGGTCAGTGACGTCAGCGTGACCGTCGGACGATGGGCGAGGATGCGTTCGACGAGGCGGACGTTCGATGCGTTGTCCTCGATGAGCACCACGTCGCCGTCGACCGGTGCAGCTCGGTTCGGTCGGGATGCTCCGACGGTCGCCGCCGGCGCTGCCTCCCCGGGGAGCGCCTCGACCAACCCGAGGATCTGCTCGGCCGCGACCCGGATGTGTCGGGCGGACTCGGCATCGTCGCCGTCGAGATCCTCCTCGAGCATCACGGCGAACCCGAGGACGACGTTCAACGGACTGCGAACGTCGTGACGGAACTGACGGAGGGCATCGTCGGGCGCAGCGACCATGGGACCCGAGGGTGCCACGCCTCCCGATCGGGATCGGGTCGGGGACGAGCGAGCGATCGCTCAGCTGGCCGTGCGCGCCGAGTCGATCGCCCGACGGACCGCAGCGACCACCTCGTCGGCGGTCGAACCAGGCGTGAGGATCTCGGCCACCCCGGCGTCTCGCATCGCGTCGACGTCGGCGTCCGGGATGATCCCGCCCAGGACGACAGGGATCTCCGAACCCTCCTCACGGAGGCGCTGCACGACCAGCGGGACGAGCGCCTCGTGCGCGCCCGACAGCATCGACAGCCCGACGGCGTCGACGTCTTCGTCGATGGCCGCCGACACGACGGTGTCAGGGCTCTGGAACAGCCCGGTGTAGATCACCTCGAAGCCGGCATCGCGCAGGATCCGTGCCACGACCTTGACGCCGCGATCGTGTCCGTCGAGCCCGACCTTGGCGATGAGCACCCGATCTGCCATGGATCGATCGTAGATCGGCCCGCGACCTGCGAACGAACGGGCCAGCCGGGCGGGGGTTCGTCGGCGGCGCCGCCGGTCAGGCCGAGCCCGACACCATCGGTGAACGACCCGATCCGACGGCGGCGGTGAAGACCTGACGCCAACCGGTCAGCCCGAGCTCGAGGTCGTCGGCCCGCCGGTCGGCCTCGGCAGCGAGCTCGGGAGCCTCGGGGAGGTCGAGCGCCGCGTAGGCGATGGCACGGGCGACCCGCACCACGGCCTGCGAGAGGCGGCTGCCCGTGCCGTCGAGCGCGAGCACCGCCTGCTCGAAGCGATCGATCGCATCGTCCTGATCACCGATGCGGGCGGCGGCGAGCCCGGCAGCGATCTGCGCCGTCCGCCGATCGACGAACGTCGAACCGTCCGGGTCGATGCTGTCGGCGAGCGCGATCGCCTCGGAGGTGGCGCCGGCTGCGGCCTTCGCCAGCGCCAACGCGCTGACGAAGTTGGCCGACGCCGCCGCCGTCGGTTGCGCGCTCACCAGCCGATCGAGTCGCGCTTCGGCGTCGCCGACGCCGGCCTGGAGCTCCAGGAGGGCCATCGTGACCTCGCGATCGATGTGCCCGATCTGGCCGATCTCGTCGGCGAGCGAGAGACCGGAGGCGAGCCGGGCGGCAGCGTCTGCGTCGCCGGCCTGGACGAGCGCGTTCAGACGCACGACCTGGGCGAACTCGACCAGGGGACCGTGTGGCATCTGGTGGGCGAAGCGCTCGGCATCGGCGAAGGCCCCCATGGCCTCGGCGGTGCGTCCACCGCTCAGGAGCGCTCGACCCAGGACGCTGAGCGACTGGACGCGGCCGTAATCGTCGTCGATCCGGTCGAGCTGGTCGTGGGCCGCGCTGGCCCGCTCGATCGACTCGCGGATCCGCCCCGACCACATCGAGATCGACGCCAGCAGCACCTGCATCATGCCCGTCGCCCAGGGCTCACCCCGTCGCTCGGACTCGGTCAGCGTCCGGGTCGCCAGCTCCTCGGCCTCGGCGGTCTGGCCCTGGTAGAAGCGGACGTAGGCCATCAGCCCGGAGGCCCAGCCGATCCCGCCCTGGTCGCCGACCTCGGTGAAGAGCTGCATCGACGTCGTGAGGTAGTCGTCGGCGAGGTCGACGGCACCCTGCTCGAACGCCAACCACGCCAGGTTCTGGAGGCACCAGCCCTCACCGGCCCGGTCGTCGTTCGCACGGTAGATGTCGAGCGCCGCCCGGAAGCTCAGCTCGGCCTCGATCCGTTCTCCCTGACGCATGGAGATGAAGCCGCTCTGACGCAGCGCCTCGGCCAGGCCGGCATCGTCGCCGAGGTCGCGCCACCGCCGGATCGAGTCGTCGATCGCTGCGCGGGCGCCGGCGATGTCACCCTCGAGCACGTGGACCTCCGAGACGAGGGTCAGCGCCTGGGCGACCCCGGACTCGTCGCCGTGCTCGGCAGCGAGCGCCCGCGCTGCCTCGCCGTCGGCACGCGCGCCGCTCAGCTCCCGGAGATCGAGGCGGAC
>JBCCTY010000048.1:0-18505 GCA_039197885.1 Actinomycetota bacterium
CTCGGGCGTCGGGTGTCGTGACAGGCCGTCGAGCCCGGGGCTGTCGCTGTCCAGGACCGGCACGAGCCGGTCAGGCGGTGTGAACGTGACGACCGGCAACCCGTGGGACGCGGCCTCCAGGGTCGCGGTGATCCCGGTGATCGCGTGGGACTCGACGTACACGTCCGCTGCCGCGAAGAAGGTCGCCAGGTCGAGGCGAGGCCCGCAGGCGATCACGCGGCCGCCGGTCATCTGATGGAGCTCCTCGAACCGCCCGTGCAGCGGCGGGCCGACGGCGACCAGCACGGCACGCGGCCGGTCGCGCAGGATCGGCTCGACGAGGTCGACGAAGTCGATCACACCGTCGCCGATGTACTTGTAGTACGGCCCGACCGTGAGGATCATCTCGAGGTCGTCGTCCAACCCGAGCTCGGCCCGGGCCTGCGCCTGCGACAGCTCGCGTTCGGGGTCGGGCACCGGGATGGGGACCTCGACGATGCGCTCGGGCGGGATGCCGCGACGGGTCGTGGCCACCTCGGTGGCCGCGCGTCGCAGCGTCACCAATCGGTCGGCGATCTCGTGTCCGACGAGGTGCACGTTGTCGGTGTGGGCCACCATGACCACCGGTGGTCCGCCATCGTGGGCGAAGGCGAGTGACGGGACGACGTCCCATGGATGCGTGTGGAGCACGACCGCCTCGGCATCGACCACGAGCGAGCGCAGCCGCCCCGCCGTGTGGAGGAGGCCACCGCCGCCGTCGGCACCGATCGAGGATCCACCGGATCGGGCGACCGAATCAGCCAGGAGCTCGGGGATGCGGCCGGCGCCCGGCGACGTGTGGACCACATGGGCGACCGACCCCTGCGCGTCGATCCAACGAGCGACGAGTCGGGTGTGCCCACCGGTGGCGTACCCCTCCGTCAACACGTGGACGATGCCTCCCCCGACGCTCGGCAGGTCGACGCTCGGGACGGCCGACCGGCCGACGTCGATCAGGAGCTCTTCCAGGAACGGCGTGACGAACCGACCGGTGTGGTGGTGCCAGGCGACATCGGCTGCGACGCGCGCCCAGCGCACGGCTTCCTCGTCGTCCTGACCGACGAGGGCCATGGCTCGGTCGAGCAGGCCGTCAACTCGCGCTCGGTAGGTGGTCGTCCGCGCCACCGACGCGGGCCCCAGCGACAGGTGGAGGCCGAGCTGGTCCGAGGCGACGGCGTCCCCGTGGTCGATCGGGGCCTCCTGGTCGCCCGCCAACCAGTGCGGGGCGCGGCGGTCACTGCGCGCGACTGGACGGACGGTGGCCATGCGGGGCACGTCGGCCGGGCCGGGGCCGGCGAAAGCGCCTGGGACGCCGGTCACCATCGGATCGCGGCTCAAGCCCAGCGCTCGCCGGCCGACATCGCGATCGTGACGACCACCGCTGCCCCACGGGACCGCCTCCGACCGGCCCACCGCCTCGCAGCGCTCCGGTCCTTGATGATGGGGCGGGCCGACGAGTCGCTCGAGGCGATCCGGCGCTCCATCCCCGATCTCGATCTTCGTGACGTGGACAGCGCCGTCGGCGTACTCGACGACGCGATCTGCGCCGGTGGTCGAGGTGGTGGGGCGAGCTGGGCGCTGGACTTCCTGCGGATCCGCGGCGACGCACGCAACGCCGAGCTGCGGGCCGACCGGGATGCGGTCGTGACCCACGTCGAACAGCTCCTCGATCACGTCGGCACCGAGCGATGGCCCGACGGGACGCCGGTGCCGACCCGCGCAGAGCTCGTCACGCCCTGGGAGTACGCCGCCCGCCACGGCGATCCTCGGTCGCCCATCGACGCCGGCGGCTCCCACGAGGTCGTGGGCCCCCACTGGGCCGGCGAGGTGGCGCCGCCGCGTCGGAGCGCGCCCGATCCCCCGAGGTGGCGGTGCGAGCTCCGCGACGTCGCGGTCGTGGGCACGTCCAACGCGATCCTGGGCCGGGACGGCGAGGCGGTCACGACGGTGGCCGTCCATCCCCAGCTCGAGACGTTCGTGTTCCGTGACGCCCAGTTCGCGACGTCCCGGCAGCGGACGGCCTGGCGGTGGCCGGGCACCTGGGACGACCGTGCCATCGACAGCGGGATCCTGCTGGCGGGGTTCGGATCGTCCAACTGGTTCCACTGGCTACACGAGTTCCTCCCGGTCCTCGGGCTGCTCGACGACCAGCCGGACCTCGACGGCGTGCCCCTCCTCGTCGACGCCGGCACGATGCAGGTCGACCAGATCGCCGAGTCCCTGCACCGTCGAGCCCCAGGGCGTCCCGTGCTGCGGCTGGCTCCCGGCATCCGCCGTCCGGTCCACCGACTCGTCGTGCTGGGTCCGATCCTCCCCATGGCACCGGCGCTCTACGACGACGTCGACATCACCGAGGACCTCTACGTGATCCCGAGCTGGGTCCCGACGCGGGCGCCGATCCGCGAACGATCCGGTCGGCCCGGCCGACGCCTCTTCCTGTCACGAGCCGGCTCGCCCTTCGAGCGCATCGTCCGTGACGCCACCCTCCAGCGAGAACTGGACGAGCTCGGCCTGGAACACGTCGACCTCGGCTCGATGACCATGGCGGCACAGGGCGAGCTGCTCGCCGATGCCGAGCTCGTCGTCGCTCCGGCCGGAGCGGCGCTCGCGAATCTCCCGTTCCTCGCACCGGGGACACCGGTGGTGGTCCTGCAGTCCCGCGTACCCGATCGTCCCTACAGCTTCCCCCACTTCTCGACCCTGGCCGACCGGCTGGGGCATCCCCTGCGCTACGTCGGACTGCACCCGGCGGAGGACCCGACCCTCCACGATCTCTACTCGAACGTCCCCGGGCGGTTGGTGCCCGGCTCGTTGCGGGATGCCGCAGAGGAGGTTCGCTCATGACCGACGGTGCACACGTGGTCGTCGGTGGAGGACCGGCTGCGCTCGCCGCCGCCGACTCGCTCGGACGGGCCGGAGCAGCGGTACGACTCCACCTCCCCGATCGCGGCATCGGCGCCGGGTTCCGTCCCCTGACGATCGAGGGTCGACACCTGCCGCTGGGCTTCCGGGTCCTCGAGCTGGTGGTCGACCAGGACCATCCCCGGACGCCGCCGCCGTGGAGCGAGTACGAGCCATCGGTGCACGGTCACCGCAACTGGCTCGGCCTCCTCGAGGACTGGTTCCGCGAGCTCGTCGGCGACGAGCTGCGCGAGCTGTCGCGGCCCGAGATGGTCCTCGACGGTCGCCGAGGTCCCGACATCTACTACTGCGTCGACCCGGTCAACGCCGTGGCGATCGCCACGGCCGCCGACATCGGGACGATCGCCCGCGAGGCGTCGAAGGCAGCCGACGAGCTGGGCGCGGCCGGTCCGTTCGACCTGCCCGAGGCCGAGCACTGGAACCTCGACTTCGACACCGTGTCCCGCCAGACGCACGGCGAGCGCTTCCACGAGCTGTTCATCGAGGGCCCGGCACGGAAGGTGACCGCGGACGGGATCCGCGACGTCTCGCTGGCGCTGCGTCGCAAGCCGTGGATGCCGCTGTTCTGGCCGTCGACGCTGGCCGAGGCGTTCTCCGGGGCCACACCCCGGTGGCGTCCGACGCATCGGCGCTTCCACGACTGCGGCCGGACCAACGTGGTCGACGAGCTGCTGGCCCGACTGGAGGCTTCAGCCGACGTCACGATCATCCGGTCCGGTCCGCTCCTGCGCGTGCGTCGGTCCGGCGACCGCACCTCGCTGCGCTTCGCCGACGGGACCGAGGTCTCGGCGACCCGGCCGATCCTCGCGGTGTCGGCCGAGGAGCTCTTCGCCGCGGCCGGCGCCGAGTACCGACCGGAACGTCACCGCGTCGTGGTGGCGTGGGTGGAGGCGGACGAGGCCGACGTCGTGTCCACGACCGACTGCCTCATGCCGGTCGATGGGGACGACCCCGTCTTCCGCATCAGCACCGGTGGACGGCCGGCGGAGGGTGCCGTGCTCTTCACCGTCGAGCTGTCCCACGTCGTCGATGCCGGCGCGGCCGGCTCCGTCGCCCTCGACGGACTCGAGCGGCTCGGCCTGATCCGACCGGGGACGGGGCGGCTCCTCCATGCCGTGGCCGGCCCCGGTCCGCAACGGCCGACTCGGACCACCCACCGGCAGTGGCGACACGCAGCCAGTCGCTTCCGCGAGCGCGAGCTCCGGGCCTGGGTCCTCGGCGGTGCCGGCACCTTCGGGGCCGATTCGCTCAACGAGCAGATCGCTCAGGGGCTGTGGGCCGCCGAGCTGTCACACCAGGGCGCTGCACCGCCGGCGAACCACGAGGTCGCCGCCATCTGACCGGTCGCCGGGACGGCTCCTCAGAGGCGTCCCGCGTCGGGGCTCGGGACCAGGTGCGTCCGCACGGCGTCCTCCAGGGTCGACACGAGCTCGCGGCCGGGTGCCGACGGCACCAGCGCGACCGCTCGGCGGGCGTGGTCGAGTCCACTGGACACATCTCCGAGCGCCACCAGTCGCACGGCCACGCGCAGGTGGGCGGTCGCGTCGGCCTCGGCGGGTGTGACGACGCCCCACCCCGCATCCGGGACGAGCTCGAGCAGGGTGTGCTGGTCGAGCATCCGGTGCACGACCGCGAGCTGCAGGCGACGATCCTCCTCGCCGATCCCATCGACGCCGTCGTGGACCAGGCGCTGCGCGACCACGTGAGGGTGGTGAGCGAAGTCGGTGGTGGCGGCGAGGTGGCCGATCAGCTGGTGGTCGTGAGCGCCCTCGTCGTCGGGGTGGTACCCACCCGCGCCGAGCAGCACCGAGCGACGGATCATCGTCCCCGGGTGCGGGATGAGGTCGCCGTCGAACAGGGAGGCGACGACGCCGTCGCGACCGCGCGGGTCCTGATGACCGATCCGACGGGCCGATCGGCCCGGCACGTCGACCACCTCGACGTCGCCGTACACGACATCGGCGTCCGGGAGCTCGGCGAGTCGGGCGAGGTGGAGCTCGATCGCCTCGGGAACGAGGACGACGTCGGCGTCCAACCAGAGGATCCACTCCCCCACCGCTTCGCTGAGGCAGCGGTTGCGGGCGAGCGCGACGCCGCGGTGTTCCTGGTGGACGTAGCGCACACCCCGTGCGGCGTACCGAGCCGCCACCTGCCGGGTGTGGTCGCTGGAACCGGCGTCCACGACGAGGATCTCGTCGGCCGCGCGGGTCTGTGAGAGGGCCGAGTTCAGCGCGTTGCAGAGGACGTCCGCCTGGTCGTGGGCCGCGATGGCGACCGTGACCGTCGGTGGGACGACGGCCGGATCCGCAGCCGCGCCATCGGTCGGCGCACCGACCGTCCGGACCGGCAACGGCTCGATCAGCTCCATCTCACCGGCGACGAGCGCCCGCTGCACCGTCTCGACCATCTCGGCCCCTGCCGGTGTCGGGGTCTCGGTCTCGGCCCGCTCGAAGCAGCGCAGCGCACCGGTCGCGTCGCCGAGACGAAGGAGCCGGAGGCCGATCTCGAGCCACGCCTCGGCGTCGGTGACCGACCCATCGTCGAGGACGGTGGCGGGATCCGCGTCGCCGAGCAGGGTGTGGAGCACGGTCACCTGGGGTCGGGGTTCGAGCTCGTCGAAGCCGACACCACGCCGGGCCACGGTGTGTCGTCCGACGGCGGCGATCTCGACGGCGCCGGTCGCCGCGGCCATCCACTCGCCGTGGGCGCCGTTCCCGAGCCCGGACCGGTAGGGGCCCACGGTTGCCCAGGCCGACCGGGTCATCGCCATCGCCGCCGAGGGCAACGACTCGCCGCAGGCGAGGTGACCGATCACCGACGAGGGACCCCAGAAGGCCTCCTCGACCGCGATCAGGTCCGGACCGAGCACGATGACGTCACCCACCGAGATCTCGGCCGTCGGCGTGCGGTCGAGCGCCGCGAGGTGGTCACCGACCGCCGAGGCGAGGAGGACCTCGTCGGGGTCGAGGAGGATCACCACCTCCCCCGTCGAGGCACCGATCGCGTGGTTCCACAGGTCGGCAGGGTCGAGGTCGGGGCGGTCGTGCCGGAGGTAGCGCACCCCCTCGATCGCGGCGGCCTCGATCACCGAGCCCGGCCCGCCGACCGGTCCGGCATCGACGACCAGGATCTCGTCGGCCGGGTGCTCCTGCGCGAGGGCGCTCCCCACGGCGTCGCCGAGGTAGTCGACCCCGGGCAGCACCGGGATCACGATCGACACCGTTCGCGCCCGACGTGCCGTGGGAGCGGCGGCGGACGACGCCGGCGTTCCCATCGGCGGGGTCACGGGGGAGTGGGGCCACTGGGGCATGTCGGCGACGACCTCGTTCGCTGTCCGGGCGACGCGGCGACCGTGGCCGTCCGCGGCTCACAGGTGTCGTCGGCCGGGACGCGACGTGCGATAGCGACGCCTCGACCGCTACCGCTCGACGCGGAGCGTCTGCATCACCGGAGCGGAGCGTCGGCCCGTCCAGTCGAGCGGGTCGTCACCGACCGGCACGACGCGGCGCGACGGGCCGTTCGCCGAGTGCAGCGTGGCCGCTCCGTCGGGGAGCATCTCCAGCTCGGCGCGGACGAGTCCCCAGTCCTCGTACACCGGGAGCTCGCCGGCCTCGAAGACGAGCGTCGAGACGTCCTGGCCGGCGACGATCGGGAGGACCGGTTCCCTCCGCCAGTCGACGGGGAGCACCGTGGCACCCAGGCAGGCGAAGTTGCCGATGGCGAGCTCGGTCGGGTGCAGCGCGCCGCGCTCGAGCACGACCACCCGGTCCACGAGCGGCAGGAGCGAGTCGACGGTCGCGCTCGCGCCGTAGGGCTGCCCGTCCGACAGGACGATCCCCCAGCGGTCGAGCCGGGAGGCGAGCCGCGGCGGGGCGAGCCGGTTCCCCGCCAGCAGGAGCGAGCCGTAGTCGGTGGCGATCGACCGGAAGGTGGCGCTGCCGTGGTGCAAGACGATCGCCCCGTCGGCGATCCTCAGCCGCAGACCCGCCCGGCGGACGCGCTCGCACAGCTCGTCGTCCTCGCCGTTGCCGAGCCCGAAGCCCTCGTCGAGTCCCCCGAGGGCCACGAACAGCTCGCGACGGGCGAGCAGGCACAGGCCCATCATCGAGGGCACGTCGAAGCCGATCCCGGCGTGCGTGGCGGCGTGCTCCCGACCCCATCGGCGGGCGGCGTCGGCGTCGCTCATCGGCGGCGCGCTCCGGACCATCTGCCGGCCGGCGATCGCGTTCGACCGCGGCCCGACCAGACCGACGCCGGGCTCACCGAGCTGGTCGATCATCTCGCCCATCCACCCGGGGACGACCTCGGTGTCGTTGTTCAGCACGCACACGAGCTCGCCGATCGCGGCCTCGATGCCCCGGTTCACGCTGGCGGCGAACCCGAGGTTGCGGTCGTTGGTGATGGTGCCGATGTCGTCCTGGGTGGCGAGCCAGGCCGCAGTGTCGTCGGGAGAGGCGTCGTCGACGACGATCACCTCCATCGAGATGTCGGCGCTCGCCCGGAGCGAGTCGAGGCAGGCCTCGGTCAGGTGACGCTGGCCGTGGACGGGGATAACGACCGTGACCAGCCCGGCGACGGTCTCCCGCTCGCCGATCGGCCTCGGGCCCGGCGTCATCGGGGCCGGCATCGTCTGGCCGAGCGCCGCGGCCAGGTCGGTCGGGACGCAGCTGAGGTCGACGCGCTCCGGGAGCGGGCACGGTCCCTCACCGATCCAGGCGATCGTGGCGTCGGCACCGTGGGCCGCCGCGGCGTCGAAGGACGTCTCGAGGAGGCCCGCACTGAGGTAGGCGAGCGCTGCGGGACGGGTCGCTCCCACCCACCGGGTCAGGTCGACGCCGCTCACGGCGCTGAACCCGGCCCAGGGGCCGATGACCAGCACGCCGGCGACGCCGTAGTGCTCGACGATGCCGTCTTCGACCGGCTGGTCCGACCACACCACCGGCGGGCCGACGGTGTCGGCGAGCTCCGCCAACCACGGCGGCGGCTCGCTGCTCACGAGCTGATCGGTCACGACCACGACGGCGCCGGGGAGGCTCTCGCGCAGGGACGCCGGGGCGAGGCGTTCGGCGGCCTCGGGTGAGATCAGCGCTGCCACACCTCCGAGGTGGGCGCCCACGACCGCGCCGGGCTCGGGGGCCGCCGCCGTCACCGGGCGCGCGTAGGGCGGGAGGAGTCGTCGACGGGTGGCCGTCGCCTCCGGCACCGGGTCCGAGCCGGCGATCGCACCACCGGCGATCGCCCGGCCACTCGACGAGGCCCCGGCGTGGACCACGGTGCCGGCCGAGGTCACGAGCGAGCAGCCCACCGCACCGCCGTCCACGGCGTCGAGCAGCGCCTGGATCCACCCCGGCTCCGGGAAGACCACCGCCGGCGCCACCAACTCGATGGCGGCATCGGCGAGGTGTCGGGCGGGGCGGGCGGCACCGACGACGACCTCGACCTCGAGGCTGCCCGGTACGGCGCACCGATAGGCGGCGCGGGCTGCCTCGTCGACGGCGTCGTCGAGGCGGATGACGACGTCGACCGCGGACTCGGGGTCGTGGCGCCACAGCGCGGCGGCCAGATCGTCGTCGGTCCAGGGCAGGCGATAGACCGACAGCTCGGCGCCCTGCCGTTCGAGGAACCAGCCCGTCTCCTCGAGCAGGTCGCGCTTGGCGTGGGGTCCGAGCACGACCAGCGCGACCGCCGGGTCGACGAGACCCCGAGCGGCAGCGAGGAGCACGCCCGCTCCATCGTGGAGCGCCGCATCGTCGACGACGAGCAGCTCCGCCCCGGGCTCGATCGCGACGCCGGCGCGGAGATCGGACACGATCCGGCGTCGGGACGCGAGCTCGGACACCTCGGACGGGACCACGGCACGGGGCTGCACGTCCGTGCACGTCGACCGTCCGGCCCGGCGCTCAAGGCGCCGGGCTGCCTACCAGGAGGCGATCAGCTCGGTCAGGGTGCGCACCGCGTAGCCGGTGCCACCCTTGGCGTGCTCGCCCTTGGCGGCGTCGGTCGTCACCGGACCGGCGATGTCAAGGTGGACCCACGGGGTCTCGCCGACGAACTCCCGGAGGAAGAGGCCGGCCGTGAGCGAGCCGCCGTACCGCCCCTTGCCGATGTTGCGGAGATCGGCGGTGTCGGAGTCGAGCTGCTCGCGGTAGCGATCCGGCAGCGGCAGGTGCCACATGGGTTCGCCGGTGGCCTCCGCGGCGGCGGCGACCTTCGCGATGAGGTCGTCGTCGTTGCCCATGAGCCCGGCGATGTCCTGGCCGAGCGCCACGAGGCAGGCGCCGGTCAGCGTGGCGAGATCGACGATGGCGTCGGGCTCCATCTCGGCCGCGAGCGACAGCCCGTCGGCCAACACGAGGCGACCCTCGGCGTCGGTGTTGAGCACCTCGACCGTGGTGCCGTTGCGGGCGGTGAACACGTCGCCGGGGCGCTGGGCGTGACCGTTCACCATGTTGTCCGTCGCGCAGACGATGCCGATCACCCGGACCGAGGGTGCGACGGCCGGCACGACCGACATGGCACCGATGACGGCGCCGCCGCCCCCCATGTCGTTCTTCATGGTCATCATGCCGTCCGGCGGCTTGAGCGAGTACCCGCCGGTGTCGAACGTGATGCCCTTGCCGACGAGGACGACGGTGCCGGTGGCGTCTCCCTCGGGCTCCCATGTGAGCTTGATCAGGCGGGGCTCGTAGGTGCTGCCCTGGTTCACGGCGAGGATCCCACCGCAGCGCTCCTCGCGGAGCTTCTCGAGGTCCCAGATCTCGCACTCGAGTCCGGTGGCCTCCGCCATGGCCTGGGCCCGGTCGGCCATCTCGGGCGCGGTGAGCGAGCCACCGGGCTCGTTGACCAGCTCGCGGGTGAGGGCCGCGCCCTCGGCGACGGCCCGGGCCCGGACGGCCACGGCCTCGTCGACGCCGGGGGCGACGACGGTGACCGCCGTGAGCGTCGGAGCGTCGGGCTGGGTGCCCTTGCGCGCCGTGAAGGAGTAGGTCGACAGAAGCGCCGCCTCGACGACAGCGCCTGCGACCACCTCGGCCGACAGCGGACCGGCATCGAGCACCTCGACGGACACGGTCGCCGCTGCCTTGGCGGACTTGACGCCGTCGCCGACGGCTCGACGGAGGCGTTCGAGATCGAGGTCGGCGGCGTCGCCGGCCCCCACGGCGATGAGGATGCCGTCGCCGTCCGGCGTCACGAGTTGCTGGCCGGACTTGCCCTCGAACCCGGACGCTTCCCGGAAGGCGGCCGTGACGACGTCGGACAGCGAGTCGAGGGAGTCGGTCGTGGTGACGACGACGGCGGCATCGGCGTCACCGGCGACGTCGGCGAGGGTGACCTGGGCGGGATCGAGGCGCAGCGGCATGGCCGCCGAGGCTACCGACCCCGGCCGGGTGGCCGTCCCTCCGGAGCGGGCCGTCGTCAGCTCAGCGGGAAGCGGATGACCTCGGGATCGTGCCGGCCCCGGATGGCGTCGTGGCGCTGGGCGAGGCGGTGGTCGTAGGCGTCATCGGGGATCACGTAGAGCTCGTCGGCCGCGACGGCATCGACGACGACGGTGGCCAGGTCGTCCGGGCTCATCGCCTGGTCGTAGATCGCACGGGCGGCCGCCCGACGCTCCTCGCTCGACCCCGTCATCTGGTCGCGCCCCGAGCGATGGCGCTCCGGGCGGTTCCGATCCGACTCGATGATCCGCGTGTTGACGAGACCGGGGCAGACGACGGTGACGCCGACCCCGGTGTCGTCGCGCTTGAGCTCGTGCCACAGCGTCTCCGACAGCGTCACGACGCCGTGTTTGGACACGTTGTAGACACCCATCTCGGGATAGGACACGAGCCCGGCGAGCGAGGCGGTGTTGACGACGTGGCCCCTGCCCCGCTCGACCATGCCCGGCACGAACGCTCGCACGCCGTGGATGATGCCCCAGAGGTTGACGTCGAGCACCCAACGCCAGTCGGCGAGCGAGGCCTGCCACGACGGCCCGTTGACGCCGACGCCGGCGTTGTTGCAGACCACGTCGACCGGACCGAGATCGGCCTCGGTGCGCGCTGCCAGCTCATCCACCGCCTCGGCGTCGCCGACGTCGACGATCATCCCGATGGCTCGACCCCCTGCCGCTTCGATGGCCGACACGGCGTCGTCGAGCGCCTCGGGCTCGACATCGGCGAGTGCGACCGCAGCACCCCGAGCGGCGAAGACCCGGGCGAGACCGAGCCCGATGCCGCTGGCGCCGCCCGTGACGACGGCGACCCGCGGGTCTCTCATCCGTCCACCGTGCCCTCGGCCTCCTTGGACATGAGCGAGGTGCCCTCCTGCCAACGGGCCATCGTCCAGAGCAGGTCCGACAGGCGGTTCAGGTACTTGACCACCTCACCCTCGTCGGCCGCGCCGATCGTCTCGCGCTCGGCGCGCCGCACGACCGTCCGCGCCACGTCGAGCAGGGCCGGCACCTTCGCCCCGCCGGGGATGACGAACTCGGTGGGCGGCTCGAAGCGGTCGGCGAGGTCCTCCATCACGGCCTCGAGCGCCTCGACCATCTCGGCGGTGACCCGAGAGGTGCCGTCGTCGAGCTTGTGGCGGTTCTCGGGCAGGGTCGCGAGCTCGGCCATCAGCACGTAGAGGTCCTTGCAGATGCGGCCCAGCAGATCGGACAGCTCGGCGTCGTCGCTCTCCGCGCGAGCGAGGGCCACGAAAGCCTGGGCCTCGTCGACCGATCCGTAGGCCCGCGGCAGCTCCGAGTTCTTGGGGACGCGGCCGCCGTGGAAGAGCCCGGTCGTGCCGTCGTCGCCGGTCTTCGTGGTGATTCTCACGTCACGGAATGTAGGTGCTCCAGTGACGAACGGAGGTGCCGACGGTTAACCTGATGTCACCGGCCGGTGCCCAGATGGGCGGCGACCACGCACATCTCCACTCGGGACCGCGCGACTGCTCGATCGCCTGCTCGCCCCCTGGATCGATGATGAGGTCGGTATGAGCTCGTATCTGGAAGCGGTCACCCAACGGGTCGTGGTCTTCGACGGTGCCATGGGCACGTCGATCCAGGAGCTCGACCTGACCGCCGACGACTTCGGCGGCCCCGAGCTCGAGGGGTGCAACGAACACCTCGTGCTCACCCGTCCCGACGTCATCGCCGACGTGCACCGCTCCTTCTTCGAGGTGGGCTGCGACGTCGTCGAGACCGACACCTTCGGTGGCACCCGCATCACCCTCGACGAGTACGACCTCGGCGACCAGACCGTCGAGATCAACCGCCGCGCCGCCGAGATCGCCCGCGAGGTGGCCGACGAGTTCGCCACCCCCGAGCGGCCCCGCTTCGTCGCCGGCTCGATGGGTCCGGGCACGAAGCTCCCGTCGCTGGGCAACATCACCTTCGCCGAGCTCCGCGACGCCTACCAGGAGCAGGCCCACGGCCTCCTGCTCGGTGGCGTCGACCTCATCCTCATCGAGACGATGATGGACCTGCTCATCGTCAAGGCCGCGATGCAGGGCTCGCGCCGGGCGATGGCCGAGGTCGGCCGCGAGGTCCCGATCCAGGCCCAGGTGACCATCGAGACGACCGGGCGGATGCTCGTGGGCTCCGAGATCGGCGCAGCGCTCGCCGCGCTCGAGCCGATGAAGCCGGACGTGATCGGCATGAACTGCGCGACCGGTCCGGCCGAGATGGTCGAGCACCTCCGGCACCTCTCGCGCCACAGCCGCATCCCGATCTCGGTGATCCCCAACGCCGGGCTCCCCCACGTCCACGGCGACAAGACGGTCTACGACCTCGACCCCGAGCAGCTCGCCGAGTGGCACGAGCGCTTCGTCACCGAGTTCGGCGTCACGGTCATCGGCGGCTGCTGCGGCACCACACCGGAGCACCTGAAGGTCGTCATCGACCGGTGTGCCCACCTGACCCCGGCGCCGCGCGAGCCCGAGCACGAGCCCTCGGTCGTGTCGACCTACTCCCCCGTCCCGCTCGACCAGGACACCAGCTACCTGATCATCGGCGAGCGGACGAACGCCAACGGCTCCAAGAAGTTCCGCGAGGCGATGCTCGAGGGGGATTGGGACACCTGCCTCCAGATGGCGACCGATCAGGTCCGCGAGGGCAGCCACGTCCTGGATCTCTGCGTCGACTACGTCGGACGTGACGGCGTCGAGGACATGCGCGAGATCGCCGCTCGGTTCTCCACCAAGACCACCGTGCCGTTGGTGCTCGACTCGACCGAGCCCGAGGTGATCGAGGCCGGTCTGGAGCTGATCGGCGGGCGCCCGATCCTCAACTCCGCCAACCTCGAGGACGGCGAGGAGCCCGGCTCGCGCTTCGACCGGGTCTGCACCCTCGCCCGGGAGTACGGCGCCGCGATCATCTGCCTCCTCATCGACGAGGAGGGTCAGGCCCGCGACCTCGAGTGGAAGATGCGGGTCGCCCACCGGATCCACGACCTCGCGGTCGAGCGCTACGGCCTCGATCCGTCCGACCTGATCTTCGACGCCCTGACGTTCCCGCTCTCGACCGGCGACGACGACCTCCGCAAGGACGGCATCGCCACGATCGAGGCGATCCGCCGCATCAAGGAGGAGCTCCCGGGCGTCTACACGACCCTCGGCGTGTCGAACGTGTCCTTCGGCCTGAAGCCGGCCGCTCGCCACGCCCTCAACAGCGTGTTCCTCGCCGAGTGCGTCGAGGCCGGCCTCGACTCGGCGATCGTCCACGCCTCGAAGATCCGCCCGCTGAACCGCATCGACGATGAGCAGCGCAAGGTCTGCCTCGACCTCGTCTGGGACCGACGAGAGTTCGACGACAACGGCAACTGCACCTACGACCCGCTCGCCGAGCTGCTGTCGGTCTTCGAGGGCGTCCAGTCGGTGACCGAGACCAAGGAGGACCGGTCGGGCTGGCCGGTCGAGCAACGCCTCGAGCACCGCATCATCGACGGCGACCGCGACGGCCTCGAGGCCGACCTCGACGAGGCGCTCGGCACCACCCCGGCGCTCGAGATCGTCAACGGCACGCTCCTGGCCGGGATGAAGGTCGTGGGCGAGCTGTTCGCCAGCGGTGAGATGCAGCTGCCGTTCGTGCTGCAGTCGGCCGAGACGATGAAGACCGCCGTCGCCCACCTCGAACCCCACATGGAGCGGGTCGAGGGCCAGACCTCCAAGGGCAGGATCGTGCTGGCCACGGTCAAGGGTGACGTCCACGACATCGGCAAGAACCTCGTCGACATCATCTTCACCAACAACGGCTACGACGTGAAGAACATCGGCATCAAGCAGCCGATCAGCGAGATCCTCACCGCCGCCAGGGAGTTCGAGGCCGATGCCATCGGCATGAGCGGCCTGCTCGTCAAGAGCACGCTCATCATGCGCGAGAACCTCGTCGAGATGAACGAGCAGGGCCTCGCCGACATCCCGGTCATGCTCGGTGGTGCGGCGCTGACCCGCACCTACGTCGAGAAGGACCTGCGCGAGGTCTACGACGGCCGGGTGTTCTACGGCAAGGACGCCTTCGAGGGCCTCCGCACGATGGATCAGCTGATGGAGATGGTCCGCTCCGGGGTCGACGATCCCGAGTTCGGCACCGTCCCGACGGGTCGCCAGCTGCCGGCGAAGCCACAACGCAGCGAGGCCCCCGTCGACCTGCCGGCCCGCTCCCCCGAGGTCGTCACCGACAACGAGATCTACGAGCCGCCGTTCATCGGCAACGAGGTCGTCAAGGGCATCTCGATCGACGAGATCGCCGGGTACATCAACGAGACCGCCCTGTTCCGCAACCAGTGGCAGTACCGACCCGAGAACGGCGAGACCGACGAGCAGTTCAAGGCGCGGATCCGACACGTGTTCCGCCAGGAGCTCGACACCGCCAAGGCGGGCGGCCTGCTCGTCCCCCAGGTGGTCTACGGGTACTTCCCGGCGCACGCCGAGGGCAACGACCTGGTCGTGTTCGACGACAAGGGACGCACCGACGAGATCGCCCGGTTCTCCTTCCCCCGCCAGACCACCGACCCGCACCTGTGCATCGCCGACTTCTTCCGGCCGGCCGACAGCGGCGAGCTCGACTACGTCGCCATGCACATCGTCACGATGGGCCACACGGTGTCGGAGCGTGCCGCCGAGCTGTTCGAGGAGAACCGCTACACCGAGTACCTCCACCTCCACGGACTCGGTGTCGAGATGGCCGAGGCGCTCGCCGAGCTGTGGCACCGTCGCATCCGGGAGGAGCTGGGCTTCGCCGACCAGGACGGGCCCTCGCTCCAGGGGTTGTTCCGCCAGAAGTACCGGGGCGGCCGGTACTCGTTCGGCTACCCCGCCTGCCCCGACCTCGAGGACAACGCCACCATCGGTCGCCTCCTCGACGCCGACCGCATCGGGGTGACCTGTGGCGAGGACACGAGCTGGCAGTACCAGCCGGAGCAGACCACCTCGGCGATCATCTGCCACCATCCCCGGGCGAAGTACTTCGTCGCCCGCTGAGGGAGACGCAGCTCGGCTGCGTTCCGCGCGGGTGCCGCTCTTGAGGAGCTCTCCACCGCCGAACGAAGCTGCATCCGGTCACTTGCGGCGGACCGAGAAAGGCTTGGTGGGAGCCGTGTTCAGTGCGTTGTTCGTCTCGATCTCGGCCGGACTGTTCGTTGCCGGATTGGCCCATCTGCATCAGTCGTGGACCGCCAGGAAGGCCAACCGACCAGTGGACATACGGGGGAAGTGGTCGGTCGAGGCGACCCGAACGGCCAGACGCTGCACGAGATCGCACACATCTCCCACATCGACGGGCAGCGATTCAGGGGAGTCCTGTCGAGCCAGCAGGTCGATGGCACGCCCATCTCGCTCGAGATCGACGGGCACTTCTACGGGGGACGGACCCTGACCTACCGCCACTATGTGGATGAAGGTGGAACGGTACGTGACGTCGGCGTCGGCATCGTCACCGTGCATCGCGACTTCTCCAGGGCGACTGGTCGCTCGCTCAACCTGGGCACCGGCCCCGAGGGTGACTTCGCCGAGCCAGAGGTGTTCGAGATCACGATGACACCGCACCGCCCGGCCTGAACCGCGGTACGCCCGAGCATCGGTGCCATCCCATCAGCGTGGATCCCAGCGCACGTCGCCCTCTGGTGGATCGGACTCCAGAGTCCACAAGCGCCGACCGACGCTCGTCCGTCGTGCAGACTCCGCTCACCGACGCGAGGGGAGATCCAGACGATGGGACGGCTCGATGACAAGGTGGCGCTGATCACCGGCGGGGCCCGCGGCCAGGGAGCCGCCGAAGCAGAGCGGTTCGTCGCCGAGGGGGCGACGGTCGTGATCGCGGACGTGCTCGACGACGAGGGCCGGGCGACCGCCGACCGGATCGGGGCCGCATGCCGCTACGAGCACCTCGACGTGACCGACGAGGCCGGCTGGGGGGCGCTGGTCGCCGACATCGTCGAGGCCCACGGCCGGCTCGACGTGCTGGTCAACAACGCCGGCATCTTCCGGGTCCAACCGCTCGGCGAGACCTCGCTCGACGACTGGAACCGGATGCTGGCCATCAACCAGACCGGCGTGTTCCTCGGGATGCGGGCGGTCGCACCGCCCATGACCGCCGCCCGGTCCGGCAGCATCATCAACATCTCGTCGGTGGCCGGCCTCAACGGCGTCGGCATGGCGTTCACCTACAGCGCGACCAAGTGGGCCGTGCGCGGCATGACGAAGTCGGCGGCCCAGGACCTTTCGCGCTCGGGCGTGCGGGTCAACTCCGTGCATCCCGGCTACATCGACACCGACATGCTCCGCGAGCTCGATCCCGACCGGGGCAACTTGGAGCGTGGTGTGCCGCTCGGGCGGCTGGCGACAGCGGCCGAGGTCGGCGAGGTCGTCCTGTTCCTGGCCTCCGACGAGAGCGGCTACTGCACCGGCCACGAGTTCGTCGTGGACGGTGGCCTCACCGCCTGACCGGACTCGGCCCGGCCGGCGGCTCCCGATCACGACCAGGTGGCGCCGCGGGTGATGACCCGCCAGTCGTCGTCATCGTCGTCGTGGTCGTCGCCGGGCGTGACCCGGAACGACCAGGTGGCTCCGGCCTCGTGGTCGGACTCGGCATCGCTCGATCCGAACCCGGCGAAGGCGCCGAGACCCATGAGGAGGGCGACGACGGCGGCGGCGAAACGAGCGGACAGCTTGCGGGACATGGTGGGCTCCTGTGGCGTTGCGGTGCCCAGGGCTTCGACGTCGACGAGGACCCGCTTGAGCAACCCGCGAGCTGTTGGGGAGCACGTGGATCGGCGTGGTCGGGAGCACCCGGCGGCTGACCACCGGAGCGCATCGCTCAGTCGTCGGCGACCCCGTCGATCCAGCGGTCCCGGAACGCCGTGGTGGACAGGCCATCGAGGTCCCTGCGGAGCTCCTGCGCCCGCTCCTCGCACAGCTCGGGCACGTCGAAGCTCCAGCGGCGGACGATCTCGTCACCGCGGGTGATCGTGACCGTGTCGCGGTAGCCGTCGGTCCACGCGCCGAGGCTGATCGCACCGCTGACCAGGTCGATCACGCCTCGCAGCCGACGTCGCCACGGACCCGGCAGGTCCACGGTGACCTCGAACACATCAGCAGCACGATCCGTCGGCATGACGATCATCCTCGCGGACCGTGGCCCCTCCCCGGACGCGCCACGGCCGCCGGATCGGCTCCTCGGGGAGCTGACCGGCGGCCGGATGGAGCGGTGGATGGAACCTAGGCCGGCTGCGCGGCGCCGACGGCCTCCCAGATGCGCATCGGGGTCGCCGGCATCTCGACGTGCCGGACACCGAGGTGCGAGAGGGCGTCGACGACGGCGTTGTGGATCGCCGGGGTCGAACCGATCGTGCCCGACTCACCGATGCCCTTGGCCCCGAGCGGGTTGCGGGGCGAGTCGGTCTCGGTGTTGTACGTCTCGAACGACGGGAACTCGGCCGCCGATGGCATCAGGTAGTCCATCAGCGTCGCCGTGACCGGGTTGCCGTCCTCGTCGTACTGCATGCCCTCGTAGAGCGCCTGCGCCGCTCCCTGGGCGATGCCGCCGTGCTGCTGGCCGGTCACGAGCATCGGGTTGAGGATCCGACCGCAATCGTCGACCGCGACGTGGCGCACCAGCTCGACCTCACCGGTCTCGGTGTCGACCTCGACGACCGCGACGTGGGTCCCGAACGGGAACGTCGAGTCGCCCTCGTCGAAGACCAGCTCGTGCTGCAGGCCGGCCTCCATGTCGGCGGGGCGCTTGGCGTCGTCGTTGGCGGCGGCAGCAAGCTCACCCCAGCTGAGCGACTTCGCCGGGACACCGGCGACCTGGAGGCCGCCGTCACCCTTCTCGATGTCGTCGACGTTGGCTTCGAGCAGGTGGGCGGCGAGCACCTTGGCCTTCTCGAGCACGTTCTCGCTGGCCACGTGGACGGCCGAACCGGCGGTCTGCAGCGAGCGGGAGCCCATCGTGCCCGCGCCCTGCGGGACCTCGGCGGTGTCGGACTGGATGTGGCGGATCTTGTCCATCGGGATGCCGAGCATGTCGCTGACCAGCATCGAGAACGCCGTGTCGTGGCCCTGGCCGTGAGCGCTCGTGCCCACCCGCATCGACGCC
>JBCCTY010000049.1:0-18308 GCA_039197885.1 Actinomycetota bacterium
CTAGCGCTCCGCCCCCTGCTCCCGACGGCGCGACCCGCGCCTGCCCTTGCGGGCTCGGCTCAGTGGGTCAATTGAGGACGCGGAAGGCCCGCTTGAGCAGTGGGCTGTCGGGTTCGGGTTCGGGCTCGACCACCTCGTTGACGCCCAGCAGCACGGCCACCCGGTCGGGCTCCTCGGTGCGATCGTCGGTGAGCGCCCAACCCGACGGGACGTTGACGCGATCGGCATGCTCGGAGCACAGGTGGACCGCGCCGACGATGTCGTCATCGACGTCGATCAGCCGCGCCGAACCGGCGACGGGATCGAACAGCAACAGCGCACGAACGACCTCGGCACATCCGGTCCTCGCGCACAGCCCCGCCATGCATCGACGGTAGCCCGAGCCCGACCTGGCCACGGGGATGGAACGGCGCGCCCGGCCCTGCTCGCCCGTCGGGCCGCCCGTCCCCGTCGCCGTTCCGCTCCGGTCTCGCTTCCTCGGCTCGGTGCTACGTTCCGCCGGGAGGACGGTGGAGGAGTGACGTGGACGACATCTGGTGGATCCTGCTGTGCGTGCTGGCCCTGCTGATCGGGCTCGCCCTGGGCTTCGGGGCCGGGAGCTTCGGGCGGGTGTTCGTCCCGCGGGCGAGGTGGCAGGAGACGACGTCCGAGCTCGAGTCCCTCCGCACCGACAACGCTGCGCTGCGCGCCACCGAGGCGCGCCTCGAGGGTGAGCTCGAGACGGCACGACTCTTCGCTCGGGTGCGCGGCGAGGGCGCGTCACCCGACGGAGCCGACCTCACCGCACAGCTCGCCGACTGCGAGGCGCGGACGACCGAGCTCGAGGAGACCGTCGCCGCGCTCGAGAGCCAGCTCGCCGACCACGGACCGCTCGAGACGTCGGCCGAGGCCGACGACCTCACGCTCATCTCCGGGGTCGGCCCCTACCTGGAGCAGCTCCTCCACGCGAACGGCGTCACCACCTTCGCCCAGATCGCCGCCCTCGACGACGCCGGGATCGACGAGCTCCAGTCGAAGCTCGAGGAGTTCCCGGGCCGCATCCGCCGCGACGACTGGGTCGCCCAGGCCGCGGCGCTCGCCGAGGGCTGACGTCTCGGCAGCGCCCGCTCGGGTCGGTGCCTGACGCCGGTCAGGTCGTCGGCTGCTCCCAGGTCCTGGGATCGTCGTGCAGGCGATCGGTCAGGCGGGCCACCGTGTCGAGGATCGGCTTCGCCTTGTCACTCGTGCGCTCCTCCACCGCGGTCAGGTTGCCCATGTCGGCCTGACCTCGTGAGACCGCCCGGGCGTAGCTCGTCGTCGCCTCCAACGAGCGCCCGTAGTCGGCGACCAGCCGCTTGAGCTCCGATGCGGCGTCGCGCACCGACCCGCCCGGGTGCGAGATCTCCAGGTGACCGAGGTCGTCGACGGCACGGCTCGTCCGGGTGCGGGCCGCCGCGAGCTCGTCGGGCTGGTCGGCGGCGGTGGTCGTGGCCCACGCCGAGCCGTAGTGCTCGACGATCGAGCGGATCTCACGCAGGGTCGGGGCGGCCCGCTCGACGAAGTCGTCGCGGCGCTGGAGGTGGCGATTGCGCTCGCTGCGGATCTCGGCGGTGTTGCGCGACCGCCAGGTCGTGTACCAGTTGACGAGCACGGTCAGCGCGGCGACACCGATCGCCACGACCGTGATGGTGTCCGACGGACTCCACTCGCTCATGTCTTCGCTCCGAACTCCCGCCCGCGCGGTCGTCCGGTGGACCAGTGGTCCCCCTCGCCCCGAGAGCCTACGTCGCGTCGCGAACGAGCGCCCGGTCACCCAGCTCGCCGAGGAGTCGACGCCACGTGAGCGACACCTTGTCGTCGCGCACGTGGAGCTCGGCCGAGATCTCCGGTGGGATGCGCTCGGGGCGTTGCGACTCGACGATCGGCCGGTCTTGCGCGACCACGTCGACCTGGAACTGCACGAAGGTGTCGTCGGGCTCGTCGAGGTCGTAGTTGCGCGACACCAGCCAGAAGGTGCGAGCGGTGTGCTCGTCGATCGGTGAGGGAGCGATGAAGACCGAGTAGCGCCGACCGTTCGGGAGATCCTGGGACAGCTGCGCGGCGAGGGGTGGATAGCCGGCGTAGTGCATGACCGTCATCACCCGGCCGTCCTCGGTCAGGTCGGCCTCGTCGACGTCGGCGTTCTTCACGCCGAGCTTGGGCTCGGGCCGGGGCTGGCGGACACGGAGCCGGTCGTCGTCGACCCACACCTCGTGCTCGGGGACCTCGGGGTGGTCGCGGTCGCCGAGGATCCCGGGATGGACCCAGGCGAAGTGGGCGAAGTCGAGGAAGTTCTCGAGGCGACGCAGCGCGTGGCACGACCAGTC
This sequence comes from Actinomycetota bacterium, assembly GCA_039197885.1. Classification (GTDB taxonomy): domain Bacteria; phylum Actinomycetota; class Acidimicrobiia; order Acidimicrobiales; family Poriferisodalaceae; genus JBCBSZ01. The sequence continues at coordinate 2,346 of JBCCTY010000049.1, forward strand.
GTAGGGCGGGCACACGACGACCCGCATGTCGTCGTCGTCCCACTCGGGGAAGTCGGGGGGCTCGACGATCGGGTCGTCGATGCAGACCCAGACGTGACCGATGCGGGTGATGGTCTCGACCGCCTGGAGCCGGGCGCGCGAGGGGATCGGTCGGTCCTCCTGTGAGGGGATGCGGACGCAGGTGCCCTCGCCGTCGTACGCCCAGCCGTGGAAGGGACACACCAGGCAGTCGCCGTCGCGCCAACCGAGCGACACCGCCGTGCCGCGGTGCACGCACAGGTCATGGAAGCCACGGACGACACCGTCGCTCCCGCGGAACAGCACGAGCTGCTCGCCGAGGAGCGTGACGGCCACCGGTTCGTCGCCCACGTCGGCCTCCACGGCAACGGGGTGCCAGCTCCGGCGGAGCAGCGCGTCCATCGGGGCCGACGCCGGATCGGGGAGGGCGAGCTCGACGTCGGTCATGTCGTGTGCTGCTCCCCGGTCACGCCGGCCATGAGGAGGCCGAGCTCGGCAGGCGTGGCCGTGTCGCTGTCGACCACGCCCATGATCCGACCCTCGAACATGACGGCGATCCGGTCGGAGAGGGCCATCACCTCGTCGAGGTCCTCGGAGATCAGCAGGATGGCCGCACCGGCGTCGCGCTGGGCGACGAGACGTTCGTGGATGTACTCGGCAGCCCCGATGTCGACGCCGCGGGTGGGCTGAGCGGCGAGCACGACGCCGGGAGCGCCGAACAGCTCACGGGCCATGATCACCTTCTGGATGTTGCCCCCCGACAGCGAGCTGATCGGCGTCGAGGTGTCGGGCGTCTTCACCTTGAACCGTGCGACGAGCTCGCGGCAGTGACGTTGGATGGTGCCGAGCTGGAGGACGCCGCGGCGCGAGTAGGGCTCCTCGCCGTGGTCGAGCAGGAGCAGGTTCTCGGCGACGGTGAAGTCGCCGATGGCCCCGTCACGCATCCGCTCCTCGGGGACGTAGGCGACGCCGGCGTCGCGGACCTCGGCCGAGGACCTCCCGGTGAGGTCGGCGCCGTCGACCGTGACCGTGCCGCCGACGATGGGGCGCAACCCCGCGACCGCCTCGGTCAGCTCTCGCTGGCCGTTGCCCGAGACGCCGGCCACCCCGAGGATCTCTCCGCCGTGGAGGTCGAGGCTGACGCCGTCGACGGCGCGGGTGCCGCGATCGCCGACGACGTGGAGGTCGCGCACCGACAGCCGGACCGGTCCCGGGTCGCCGGTGCGCCGGGCGCGGGTGGCCACGACCTCGCGGCCCACCATCATCCGGGCCAGGCCCTCCCGCGTGGCCTCGGCGCCGTCGATGGTGTCGACGACCCGACCGTCGCGCAGCACCGTGATGCGATCGGACAGCTCGAGCACCTCGTGGAGCTTGTGGGAGATGAAGATGAGGCCCCGGCCGTCGACCGTCATCTGGCGGAGCGTGACGAACAGGTCGTCGACCTCCTGGGGGGTGAGCACCGCGGTCGGTTCGTCGAGCACGAGGAGCTCGGCGTCGCGTGAGAGGGCCTTGATGATCTCGACCCGCTGGCGCTCACCGACGGCCAGCTTCCAGACCTCGTCGTCGGGGTCGACGCGGAGGCCGTAGGTCTCGGACAGCTCGCGGATCCGGTCGGAGATCGCGGCCAGGTCCATGAGCGGCCAGCGGTTGGAGCGGAGCCCCAGGGCGACGTTCTCGGCGACGGTGAGGGTCGGCACGAGCATGAAGTGCTGGTGGATCATGCCGATGCGGCGATCGATGGCCTCGGCCGGACTCGCGATGCGGGCGACGTCCCCGTCGAGGTACACCTCGCCCTCGTCCTGCTGGTAGAGGCCGAAGAGGATCTTCATCAGCGTGCTCTTGCCGGCGCCGTTCTCGCCGAGGAGCGTGTGGACCTCGCCTCGGTGCACGTCGAAGGAGACATCCGCGTTGGCGACGACGCCGGGGAACCGCTTGGTGATCCCCTCCATGCGGAGGAGGGGGACCGCGCCCGGCACCGGGCCGGTCGGCATGCCGTGCTGGTCGGCGCCGGGCGCGGTCGTCGACATCAGCCCTCCGTCTCGATCTCGCCGGCGATGATCCCGGCGACGGTCTCGTCGACGACCGCCGCGGCGGCGGCCGGATCGTCGATCACGACGCCGTCGTTGAAGGCCATCACGATGCCGCCGTTCTCGAGGTTGATCTCGTCGCTGAACCCGCCGAGTGTCCCGCCGATGATGCCGTCGATCATCGGCTTGAGGATGACCTCCCACTCGTAGACCTGGGAGACGACGACGTGCTCGGGGGCCAGCGTGCGCTGGTCGGACTGCGTCGCGAACCACAGCACGTCGTTCTGCTGCGCGACGCCGATGGCGCCGACCATGGCCTGGGAGGTGCCGGTGAGCACGTCGGCCCCGTTGCTGATGAACGAGTTCGCCGCCTCCGAGGCGAGGGCCACGTCGCTGAACGAGCCGGTGTAGACGACGGTCGCCTCGGCGTCGTCGCCGACACCGCGGAGGAAGGCGTTGATGAAGTCGGTGGGCTCACCGGCCTCGACCGGGCCGACCACGCCGATGTTGCCGCTCGCCGAGAGCTGCGCGGCGAGCACGCCCATCACGTAGCCACCCTCGTCGGCAGCCGAGTTGTAGGACGACACGTTGGCGAGACCGAAGTCGTCGGCCGCAGGACCCCAGGCGAAGGCCGTGTCGGGGAAGTCCGGTGCGATCTCCTGGAGCGAGCCGCCGTACTGCGAACCGTGGGCGATGACGAGGTCGAAGCCGTCCTCGGCGTAGCCGCGGAGCGCAGCGGCGGCGTCCTCGACCACGAACAGGCCGTCGCTGAACTCGAACTCGAAGCTGTCGGCGCCGTAGTCGGCCTGGAGGGCCTCCATGGCGTCGAAGATCGTCTGGCTGAAGGCCAGGTCGTTGATGGCCGAGGGTGAGACGAAGGCGGCCCGGAAGGCGCCGTCACCGGTGTCGGCGTCGGGGTCGGCACCGCTGTCGTCGTCGGGTGGGGCCGTCGACTCGGACGTCGCGTCGTCGGCCGTCTCCTCGGTGTCGTCGCCGCCGTCGTCGTCGCTGTCACCGCAGGCGGCAGCCACGAGGGTCAGGGCGGCGAAGAGCGCGAGGAGCATCCTCCAGGTGCGCATGCTGCTCATGGTCGGGGGTCCTTCCGTGTTGCTGTGTCAGGGGTGGGGGAGAGGTCGGGTCAGCCGCTGCGGGAGAACGGCTTGGTGAGTGCGGCCGGGGCCTGGAAGCGGTTGGCCACGACGACGAGGGCGACGACGGTGATCACGGCGGGCGCCATGGCGGCGAGGTCGCTGGCCTCACGGGGGATGATCTCGAGCGTCTTCCACTGGAGGACGGTGGCGTTGACGAGCCCGTAGAGCAGGGAGCCCAGCATCACGCCGATCGGTCGCCAGGCACCGAAGTAGACGAGCGCGATGGCGATGAATCCCATGCTGGCCGTGAGGTTCTGCTGGAAGATGCCGAGGTCGATGGCCAGGGCGGCACCGGCGATGCCCGCGAGCATCGAGCCACAGATCACGGTGGTGTACCGGACGCGGGTGACGCTGACGCCCAGGCTGTCGGCCGCCTCGGGGTTCTCGCCCACCGCACGCACGTTCATGCCGAACTGGGTGCGGGTCAGCAGCAGCGTCATCAACGGCACGAGCGCGAAGGCGAGGTAGACGGCTGCCGAGTGCTGGAAGAACATCTCGCCGAACCACGGGAGGTCGCTCAGCAACGGGATGTCGATCTCGCCGAAGCTGCGGATCGGGCGCGGGGTGCCGATGATCCGCTGGAAGAGCAGATCGCTCATGCCGAGCCCGAAGAGGTACACACCGATGCCGCTGATCCCCTGCGTGGCGCGCAGGGTCACCGAGATGAAGGCGGTGACGAGCCCGGCCGCGACGCCGATCAGGGCACCGACGATCACGCCGAGGACGAGGTTCTCGGTCTCGAGCACCGTCCAGTAGGCGAAGAACGCCCCCAGCAGCATGATCCCGTCGACACCGAGGTTGAGCACCCCGGAGCGCTGACCGAGCGCCTCGCCCAACGACGCGAGGAGGAACGGCGTCGCCAGCCGCACACCCGAGGCGATCGTCGCGACGAGGACGGAGGTGGTGAAGAACTCGCTCACGTCGGTGCCCTCACCTCGTCGTCGGACGTCGTCTGGTCCTCGTTCGCCGCCTCGGCCTGTACCTCGAGCTCGCGGAGGTCGCGGTCCATCCGTGCTCGGCGGGTCATCCGGGTGCGGAACCGCTCACTCGACACGACGAACAGCACGACGATGCCATTGAGCGCGATGACGAGGGCCGACGGGATCTGGACGGCGCGCTGCATCTCGTTGGCTCCGACGAGCAGCCCGCCGAACAGGAACGACGACGGGATCGTCCAGAGCGGGTGGAGCGCCCCGAACAGCGCTGCCACGATGCCGTTGAAGCCGGCGCTGCCGGTGAAGCCCGTCGAGGAGCCGTCGGTCACGAACCGATGCGACTCGCTGCCGATCACGAGCATCGCGCCGGCCAGACCCGCGAGCGCACCGGCGAAGGTCAGCGACAGCACGACGCTGCGCTCGACGGGCATACCGGCGTAACGGGCGGCGTCACGCGACAGCCCGACGGCGCGGAGTCGGAAGCCGAGGGGCGTGCGCCACAGGAGGAACCACGCCCCGATGGCGGCGAGCACGGCGATCACCACACCGAGGTGCAGGCGGGTGTCGCCGAGGATGATCGGCAGGTCGGTCGACTCCGGCAGGCGTTCGGTCTGCGGGATGTTGGTGCCTCGCTCCTTCTCACCCGGATCGATGAGCGGCCCGCGCAGCAGGTAGTTCATGGCCTGCACGGCGACGATGTTGAGCATGATCGTCGAGAGGATCTCGTTGACGTCGTAGTAGGCCTTGAGCGCACCGGGGATGGCGCCCCAGATGGCCCCGCCGATCACGCCGGCCAGCAAGACCAACGGCAGGATCAGGATCCGCGGGCCGTCGGCGGGCATCTGCAGGGCGATGATCGTCGTGAGCAACGCTCCCGCCACCATCTGGCCCTCGCCACCGATGTTGATCACGTTGGCGCGGAAGGCGATGCAGATGCCCGCACCGACGAGCAGCAGCGGAACCGCCTTGACCGCCGTCGCTGCGATCGCCTCGCGATCGCCGAAGGCACCCTCGAACAGCGCCTGGAAGCCCTCGATCGGACTCGCGTCGAGCGAGAGCAGCAGGACCGCCCCGACGGCGAGCGCTGCCACCACCGCGAAGACGGGAGCCAGACCGGCGACGAGCCTCCGCGCAACCATCGGCCGCGGAACCTAGGCCCCTGGTGTTTCTCGGACGTTTCCTGAGTGTTCAGGGATCACTGGAGTCCGGCGTAGCTCCCACCGTCGACCGGGAGCGATGCGCCGGTCACGAACCACGCGGCGTCGGAGCAGAGGAACGTGGCGATCTTGCCGAACGAGGCGGCATCGCCGACCCGGCCCGCGGGGATGCCCTCCCCGAGCGCGGTGAGGTCGGTGCCGAACACCGAGCGGATCCGGTCGGTGTTGTGGGTGCCGGGTTGGATGGAGTTCACGGTCACCCCGTCGCCGGCGATCTCGCGTGCCAGGGTCTTGAGGAAGCCGGTGACGCCGGCCCGGGCGGTGTTCGACAGGATCAGGTTCGGGATGGGCTGGCGCACCGACACCGACGTGATGGCGACGATGCGTCCCCACGCCTGGGCCCGCATGGCAGGGACGGCCGTGGTGCACATCGCGACGACCGACAGCAGGCTCAGCTCGAGGGCGGTCGGGTAGGCGTCGAGTGGCGTCGAGCCGTAGTCGCCGGGAGGTGGCCCCCCGGCGTTGGTGACGAGCACGTCGATGCCGCCGAGCCGTTCCATCGCCTCGGTGACGAAGACCGCAGCGCCGTCGCTGGTGCCGACGTCGCCGGCGATCGGGATCGCGCCCGGCAGCCGGCTCGCTGCCTCGGCGAGCCGATCGGGGTCACGCCCGTTGATGACGACGGTCGCCCCCTCGCCGAGCAGCGCCTCGGCCGTGCCGAAGCCGAGCCCGGCCGACGAGGCGGCCACGACGGCCCGCTTCCCCTGCAACCCCAGGTCCATGGCGACGACCTTAGGTCGGTCCGTCAGGTGGCTCGCCGCTCGCCCGACGGCGCCGGTGCGCGGCGACGTGGGCCCGGTTGCCGCAGGTCCGCATCGAGCACCAACGACGCCGCCCGGCCTGGGATCGATCGACGAACAGGCTCGTGCACGGCTCGTTCGCGCACTCCCTGATCTGGTTCGGCGAGCAGGTCGAGAGGAGCTCGATCGCGTCCAGCGCGATGGCGGCGATCACCGTCGCGCCATCGGCGTCGGCGATGGTGCGGACCGAACGCTCGGACGTCAGCTCCGGTGGGGCGAGCCGCGTGGCCGCCTCGTTCAGCACGTCGATCGCTGAGAGCACGGCCTCGTCACCGGTCCACTCGGGGCTCGTCGCCAGTCGGTGGATGGCCTCGCGGAGCTCGCGCAGCCGGGTCTGCATCGGGCCCGACGTCGGGTGGGGGCCGCCGAGCCCGACCTCCTCGCACCAGGCCGCAACCTCGTCCGCGGTCGAGATGAGGTCGGTCGCCGCACCGCGCCGCTGGTGGACGGTGGCGACCAGGGAGAGGGCGAGCGCGCCGGTGGACATCGCTCCCAGTGTACGTCCCGCACGACCTCGTTGTAAGGTGTTGAACCCCTGACAGGCGTTGAACCCACGACGAGAGGAGCAGTCGATGGATGTCGACCTCACGGGCAGAGCGGCCGTCGTCACCGGCGGCACCGCGGGCATCGGCCTCGCCGTGGCGACGGCCCTGACCGGACTCGGCGCCTCGGTCCTCGTCACCTACGGTCGTGATCGCGAGCGCGCCGACCGGGTCGTCGCCGAGCTCGGTCCCGGTGCGTCGGCGGTCGAGGCCGACAACGGCCGACCGGGGACGGCCCGGCTGGTCATCGACGCCGCGGTCGAGCGGTTCGGACGGCTCGACATCGTCGTGGCGAACGCCGGTGAGACCGGGCGCTCACCGGTGGGGAGCACCGAGGCCGGGACCTACGACCGGATCTTCGACGCCAACGTCCGCAGCGTGTGGGAGCTGCTCGAGGCGTGCGTCCCGGTGCTCGGGGAGGGAGGCCGCGTCGTGTTGCTCTCCAGCGTTCGGACGATCATGAACACACCGGAGACGGGCCTCTACGCGGCCTCGAAGGCGGCGGTCGAGGCGATGGTGCCGATCGTGGCGAAGGAGCTCGGCCCCCGGGGGGTCACCGTGAACGCCGTGGCTCCCGGGGCGACCGACACCGCGCTGCTCCGATCGGTCAACGACCAGGACGCCATCGACGCGATGGCTGCCGTCACGCCACTCGGCCGGGTCGGTCGACCCGACGACATCGCCGGGCTCGTCGCCTACCTGGCGACCCCGGCGGCGGGCTGGGTGACCGGGCAGGTCATCGGCGCCACGGGCGGCCTGGGGCTCTGACGAGGAGGCGCCGGACAGGGGTCGAGGCTGCGGCCGACGTCAGAGATCACGCCGAGAGGCCGCGCTCGACGATCAGCCCGAAGCTGGTGATGACGTGGCCCTCGAGGACGACCTTCAGGTGGGTGTTCGTGAAGGGCAGCACGTCGATGTGGCGGTCGGCCGCACGTCCGCCGAGCGCGAAGGTCACGTCGATGGCGTGGCCGGCCGCACGCAGCTCGTCGACGACGCGCTCGATGTCGCGGCGTCGGTAGGCGACGGTGTCGCCCTCCTCGACGGTCACGTCGTCGCTGCTCACGTTGAGCTCGGTGGTGTGGACCGCGACGCCGCCCGGTCGAAGGCAGCGCATCGCGCGGTGGATGAAGCGGCGGCCGGCGTCGAGGTCGCCGAGGTGCTCGAGTGCGCACGACGACCAGACGAAGTCGAAGTCGACGAGGTCGTCCGGGACGTCGCGCATGTCGACCGGGCGGAACGAGACCCGGTGGAACAGCACCTCCGGGTCGCACAGCCCGTGCACGTTGAGCTGTTGGATCGACTCGGCGTGTTGCTCGACCGTCGCCCAGGCCTGATGGTCGTCGTGTTCGACGGGGAGGTCGGTCGCGACGAGCTCGCAGCCCTCGGCGGCCAGCAGGCTGGCGATCGGTTCGGTCCCGACACCGAAACCCAGGCCACGGGATCCCGCTCGGACCATGTCCCGCTCCGTGAGTGCCTGGACCAGGTAGCACCACTCCCACTGCTTGCGGTGGACGAGATGCGGGTGGCCGAACCGCTCGCACCAAGCGGCATAGGGCTCGGTGTCGATCTGCGCTGCGGTGCACGCCTGGGAGATCAGCCCGGGGAAGGTCGGGGCGCGTTGGTCGGTCGGCTCCCACGCCGGGTCGTAGGTCGGGATGATCGTCGGCGCCCGCTCGGGCTCGGGATCCGCTTCGGGTGCCGGCTCGGCCACGTCGCCGCGGAGTGTGCGGGTCCAGCCGGCCGACGCCTCGACGAGCCTTCGCACCCTCCCCACGGCGTCGACCGTACTCCTGCCCTCCGTGCCATCTCGGTCGTGCGTCGCGCCCGACGCCACCCTCCGTCACCGGACCGCACGCCGTGGAGGGGTGCGACGTGGTGATCTGGTCCGCGATGCGACACCACCCGATCCGCCGCCGCTCCGTCCTCGTCCCGCTCCTCGGGCTGGTCCTCCTCGCCGCGTGCAGCGGCGATCCGGTGGCCAGCGGTGAGTCGCTGATCGAGGACGAGATCGAGGCGCAGATCGGGCTCGGCGAGCTGGAGGCCGCCTGCGAGGACCCGTCCTCCGAGGAGGTCGGCTCGACCTTCGGGTGCACGGCCACGACGCCCGCCGGCGACGTGATCGACTTCACGGTCGAGTTCGACAGCGAGGACGAGATCTTCGTGTTCCCGACCAACGTGGTCGCTGCGGAGGAGCTCGTCCTCATCGAGGAGGAGGCGGCGCAGGTGCTGTCACCCGAGGTGGGCGCCACGATCGATCCCTCCGACGTCGACTGCGGTGAGGTGTCGATCGTGCTCGACGACGACGGTGTCATGAGCTGTGTGATCACCGATTCGGCCAACGGCGATCGCTACGAGCTCGAGGCGACCTTCACGAACCACGAGCGTGGCACCGGCTTCTTCAACCGCGACTACCTCATCGTCGGTCTGCTCGACGGGTAGGCCCCGATCGGTGCGGCCCGCTCAGCCGGCGCGGACCACCACGGTCCGGGCGGCGAGGTCGCCGACTCGCTGGTTTCGCTGCGTGATCGCCGCGGTCACGAAGCCCACGAGGTAGAGGATCGGGAGCGCGTCGACGATCCGCAGCAGGTTGCGGATGACCACCTGGCCCGACGAGGCGGGTTCACCCGCATCGCTGCGCACGACCAGACCGAGGACCCGCTTGCCGATCGTCGTGCCCGTGGTCAGCTCGGCGCCGACGTAGTAGCCGAGGGAGATGACCGCCCAGAGCCCGAAGGCGGCACCCTCGAGCTCCACCGAGAAGCCGTCGTCGCCGGTGGTCGTGTCGCCGAGCGCGGCAGCGACCAGGCCGAGCAGGAAGATGTCGATCAATGCGGCCACGGTCCGGCGACCCAGGACCCGCTCTGTCACTGCGGTGCTCATGGCCCCGGAGTGTGACAGGTCACGATCGGTGTGATTGCCCCGCATCGGGCGCCGTCGCCCACCATGGGAACGTGGCCGACGATCGGGACGCGAAGCCGTGCGTGTCGTGTGGCCGAACCATCGAGTGGCGGGCGAAGTGGGCCCGGAGCTGGGACGACGTCCGGTACTGCTCCGACGCCTGTCGGCGGCGCAAGGTGCGACCGGTCGACCGCCAGCTGGAGGAGACCATCCTCGGGCTCCTCGATCGCCGCCGGCGCGGCGCCACGATCTGCCCGTCGGAGGCCGCCCGAGCCGTCGGTGGTGAGGACGACGAGGCCTGGCGCGAGCTGATGGAGCCGGCCCGCCGGGCGGCGCGGCGGCTCGTCGCGGTCGGTTCGGTCGAGATCACCCAGCGGGGCTGCGTCGTCGACCCGTCGACGGCCAAGGGCCCGATCCGGATCCGACGAGTCGAGGCGTGATTCGCCTCCCGGCGCCCCCCGACGATCCGGCCGGGGTCGAGGATTGGGTCCGGAGCCACCTCGGTGACCTCGCCGGTGACGAGGTCCGTCGGTCGCCCCGGTTCCGGGGGACCCAGGCGGCAGCCGACGCCGCCCTCGCCGCCTTCGACGTGACGGGGTACGCCGCCCGTCGCAACGAGGTCCAGCCCGAGTCACGGCGTGGAGCGAGCGCGCTGTCGCCGTGGATCCGTCACGGTCACCTCCCGCTACCGCTCGTCTGGGACCACGTCGGTGGTGGTCCTTCGCGCGACGTCGGCAAGTTCCGCGACGAGCTGCTCTGGCAGGAGTACGCCCGCCACCTCTACGCCCGCCTCGGGACCCGGACGGCCCGGAGCCTGCGCCAGCAGCCACCGAGCGGCGGGCCCGGTGGGTGGGACCGATCGATGGCCTGCATGGCGTCGTGCCTCGACGAGCTCGAGGGCGACGGATGGCTGGTGAACCAGACCCGCATGTGGCTCGCCTCCCACTGGACGGTCCGGGAGGGTGGCCGGTGGCAGGACGGAGAGGACGAGTTCTTCCGCCACCTCCTCGACGGCTCGCGCGCGGCCAACCGCCTCGGTTGGCAGTGGACGACCGGCGCCGGCTCGTCGAAGCACTACGGGTTCTCGCGCTGGCAGGTGCAGAAGCGGGCACCCTCGCTGTGCCGATCGTGCGAGCTGCGAGACGACTGCCCGATCGAGGACTGGCCCGACGATCCCGAGTTCGTCGCGGTCGAGCGGCCGTCCCGGCTGACGCGCGACGAGGATCCGTCGACGACCGCCGGGCCCGGAGCGGTCGAGCGGATCGAGGAGCCCGATGTCGTGTGGCTCACGGCCGAGTCGTTGGGCGACGACGACCCGGCGCTGTCCGCTCACCCCGAGCTACCGGTCGTGTTCGTCTTCGACGAGCCCTTGCTCTCGAGCCTCGCGTTGAGCGGCAAGCGCCTGTGCTTCCTTGCCGAACGCCTCGGCGAGCTCGCCGCCCAGCGCCCGGTCGAGGTGCACCGGGGTCGGCCGGTCGAGGTGCTCGCCGGGCGGCGCGCCGCCGTCACGTTCGCCCCGGTCCCGGGCTTCCGGCGGCGGGTCGAGGAGCTGGCCTCGGTCGAGCTCCACCCCTGGCCCTGGCTCCGCCGCCCCCACGGCCGTGCCGCGGCGAGCTTCACCGCCTGGCGCAAGGCCCTGGGCCGAGCGGCCCGTTGAGCGAGCGGATGCGTCGTGGCGACGGAGTCGGTGCGGAGCATCGAGGAAGCGAGACCAGAGCGGGCAGCCCTGGGCCGAGTGGGCTGGCGCTGCCCGCTGGATGCCCTGGCGTCATCGAGCGTTCACCGAGTCGACGTCCCCGGTCCTCGGAAGACCGGCGAGAGCTGACTAGGTTCGCGCCGCAGGAGGTGCTGCATGCGTGACGACGTGGCCGGCGGCGGACCCGGGACCGAGTGGTCCCCGGATCGAACGGGATCTCCACCCACCCGGCGCTGCCACGTCATCGACACCTCGGTGCTCCTCGCCGATCCCCGATCGATCGAGCGGTTCGACGAGCACGAGGTCGTGCTCCCGCTCGTCGTCCTCATGGAGCTCGAGGCCAAGCGCAACCACCCCGAGTTGGGCTGGGCGGCGCGCCAGGCGCTCCGCCGGCTCGAGGAGCTCCGTCTGCGGCACGGTTCGCTGACCGAACCCGTCACGGTCAACGAGGTCGGTGGGACCGTCCGCGTCGAGGTCAACCACGTCGATCTCGGTGGCCTGCCCGCTGCGATGTCGGGCGACAACAACGACCACCGGATCCTGGCGGTGGCCCGGAACCTCGCGGCGGAGGGTCGTCGCGTCGTGGTGGTCACCAAGGACCTGCCGTTGCGGCTCAAGGCCGCGGTCGTGGGCCTCGCGGCCGACGAGTACCGCAGCGAGCTGGTGGTCGACACCGGGTGGACCGGCGTGGTCGAGCTCGATGTGGCGGGCGAGACCATCGACGCGCTCTTCGATGTCCGCCATCTCGACCTGCCCGAGACCGCTGAGCTCCCGGCCAACACCGGGGTGGTGCTGCACTCCGGATCGCAGTCGGCGCTCGGGCGGGTCCGGGCCGACAAGCGCCTCCACCTTGTGACCCCCGACCGTGAGCTCTTCGGCCTCCGGGGCCGCAGCGCCGAACAGCGCATCGCGCTCGACCTGCTCGCCGATGACGACGTCGGCATCGTGTCACTCGGCGGCAGCGCCGGCACCGGCAAGAGCGTCCTCGCGCTCGCCGCCGGGCTCGACGCGGTCCTCGAGCAGGGCCGCTACAAGCGCATGCTCGTGTTCCGACCGACCTTCGCGGTCGGCGGCCAGGAGCTCGGCTACCTCCCGGGGTCCGAGGAGGAGAAGATGTCGCCGTGGGCGGCAGCGGTCAACGACGCCCTCGAGTCGATCACGACCCGCGAGGTGATCGAGGAGGTCCGGGGACGAGGCCTGGTCGAGGTGCTACCGCTGACCCACCTCCGGGGCCGCAGCCTGGTCGACACCTTCGTCATGCTCGACGAGGCCCAGAACCTCGAACGGGGGGTGCTGCTCACGGCGCTGTCCCGACTCGGGACCGGCAGCCGGGTGGTGCTGACCCATGACGTCGCCCAGCGCGACAACCTGCGGGTCGGCCGCCACGACGGCATCGCGGCGGTGGTCGAGCGCCTCCGAGGGCACCCGCTGTTCGGCCACGTGACCCTGACCCGCACCGAGCGCAGCCCGGTGGCGGCGGTGGTGACCGAGCTGCTCGACGACCTCAACTGAGTTCTCGACCCGAGGGGCCGGGAGGCCGCCGAGCAGCGGTCGACTGATCAGCCCTCGGAGGTGGAGCCCAGCTCGCCGGACGAGCCGAGGCCCAGCTCGGCGCGGAGCTCGGCCAGCTTGTCATCGGCCTGGGCGAGCGAGACGGCCTGGCGCAGCTCGGCCTCGGCGCCCTCGGGCGTGGCCGCCGAGAGCTCGCTGGTGGCCTGGGCGTGGGCGAGGCGATCCTGGATCTTCTCCTCGACCTTGCCCAGGCTGGGAGCGTCACGATCGAGCGTGGCGTTCATGCTCTGCATCGCAGAGTTGACCGTCTCCTGCATCTTGGCCTGCTGGACCTTGCCCAGGAGCTCCATGCGCTTGGCGGTCATCTCCTGGACGCGCATGGCGTTCTGCTGCACGGCGTTCTTGGCGTCCTCGGACTGGGTGACGGCCACCTCGTACTGGCCCTTGAGCCCCTCGAGGTTGCTCTCGGACGCCTGGAGCTTCATGGCGAGGCTCTGCGCGGAGCTCGTCCACTTCGTGACCCCGTCGACGTCACCCTCGGCCTGGGCCTTCTCGGCGCGGAGCAGCGCCTGCTTGGCCATCTCGCGAGCCTTGCCCACCTCGTCTGCGGACTTCTCGATGCGCTGCTCGAGCGACGTGCGGTGGGCGATGACCTTGGCCGCCTGGTTCCGGAGGGCCTGATCCTGCTTGCGAGCCTCGTCGAGCGCCTGCTCGATCTCGATCTCGGGATCCATCATGGACTCCGCCTTGTTCCGGAAGAGTGCCCGCAGGTAGCCCACGATCCGCTTGAACATGTGTCGCTCCGTCGGTGGTGTGTGAGGCGTTCAGGCTAGGCAGCGGAGCGCCCGAGTACCACCGGTCGGCCGATCAGCCGCGCCGTCGGCCCCGGCCCTTGGCCGACCGCCGTGGCGTCGAGCGGCGTCGGGGGCTGGCGCTGCGTCCGCTCGACCGCCGGCTCCGGGGGACCGTGCGCAGCCCACCGCGAGATCGGCCGCGACCACCGCCGCCCCCGAGGACGCTGCCCAACATCCCGCCGAGGATCGCCGTGCCCAACCCGCTGCCACCGCCCGAGCTCTGCCGCGGCGCGGGTCGGGGTCGGGGCGCGGCGGGTGGGTCCTGGACGCGTGGGGGGTTGGGCAGGCTCTCGGCGGCGGGCCGAGCATCGCCCTCCCACGGCTCGTCGAAGTCCGGCTTGTCCGGTCGCGTCGTGCCATCGACGATGGCTTCGGCGGTGTCGAGGTGCCAGGCGGCCAGCTCGAGCTCGTCGTCGAGATCGTCGACCTCGTCGAAGGTGCTCGCGCCGGGCAGCGCTCCGTCGACGCGCAGGTAGATCTCGTTGGCCGTCTGGAAGTGGCCGAGCGCCTCCTCGTCCGCGGCGACGTCGGCCCGATCGCCCAGCTGGAGGATGTCGTTCGCGACACCGGCGATGTCGTCGCGCAGCTCGCCCTTCGCGTCGTCGATGCGGCGGGCGCCCTGCCGCTTGCCCCGCCGCGACAGCAGCCAGAGCCCCGCGACGACCACGACGACGATGACGAGTACGACCACGAGGAACCCGATGCCGCCGCCCCCGCCACCGGCATCGCTCAGCCCGTTCGCGAACGTGCGGGCGAAGTCGATCGGGTCCCGGCTCGACTGGTCGAAGGCCGCGTCGAAGGCGGCGTCGATCGTGTCGTCGCCGACCGTCGCGCTGGATGCGCCGACGTCGAGCTGGTCGGGACCGAAGGGAGAGAGGACGAGGACCGTCCACTCGGCCTCGGCCCGCTCGACGACGTCACCGGCGAGGAGGTCGTTGCCGCCGGGCCACTCGCCGTCGAGCACCACGACGGCGACGTCGTCGGGTCGGAGATCGCCGGCCAGATCCTCGAGCTCGTTGACGTCGACCTCGACGTCGCCGACGGTCGCATAGCCGCGGGCGTCGACCTGGGCGACGACGTCGGTGGCGTCCTGGGCGGCCGCCGGGGGCGCGCCGAGCAGGGCGAGGACCACGACGAGCGCGGACACGACGGGAAGCGAACGGTGGCGCACGGGCGCCGAACCTACACGGCGGCCCCTCGACGCCGCTCAGCGTGGTGGAAACCGCGGTCGCGTTCGAACACCCCCGCGCGAAACTGCGATGAGCCCGGTGGGAGAGGCCGATGCACGAGACGCTGCAGGATGATGGAGGGGGTGCCGACGGCGGGATCGTCGTCGATGCCCGTCAGGTCGCTCGAGCGGGAGCGGTGACCCTGCTCGCGGCCATCGCGATGGGCGTCGACGGTCGGGTTGCCGTCATGGTCGCGGGCGTCGGCGCCGCAGTGGTGGCGTGGTCACCTCGCGGCCAGCAGGTCTCGCTCCGAGCGCTGCTCGGTCTCTGAGCGCCGTCGCCGCTCGGGTCAACCCTCGTCGTCGGCAGCTTCGGCGTCGGCGCCCTTGCGACGACGGCCGTAGCGGCGCTCGAAGCGCTCGACGCGACCGGCGGTGTCGACGATGCGCATCTGGCCCGTGAAGAACGGGTGGCTCTCCGAGGAGATCTCGACCTTCACCAACGGGTAGGTGTTGCCGTCCTCCCACTCGATGGTGTCCTTGGCCGGGGCCGAGGAGCGAGTGATGAACGACGTGCCGGCGCTGGTGTCCTGGAAGACCACCGGGCGGTACTCGGGGTGGATGTCGGCCCTCATCTCAGCGCTCTTCCTTGAAGATGACGTGTTGACGGACGACCGGGTCGTACTTCTTCAGCTCGATCCGCTCGCGCGTGTTCGTCTTGTTCTTGCGGGTGACGTAGGTGTAGCCGGTGCCCGCCGTCGAGCGGAGCTTGATGATCGGCCGCTTGTCGCTCTTCGCCATCAGACCTTCTCCCCTCGGGAGCGCATCTCGGCCAGCACGGGCTCGATGCCCTTGCGGTTGATCGTCTTGATGCCCTTGGCGCTGACGGTGAGCGTGACCCACCGGCGCTCGGAGGGCACCCAGAAGCGCTTGCGCTGCAGATTGGGCAGCCAGCGACGGCGCGTCTTGCGCTGCGAGTGGGACACGTTGTTGCCGGTGCTCGGACGCGCACCGGTGACCTGGCAGATTCTGCTCATCGGGGGGACTGCTCCTCGAACGAGACCGACCAGCGAGGTTACCCGCCGATCCGCGGTTTGCGACAGGCGGGCCTCGAGCTCGCGTGTCCGGGCCGCTCCGGCCCTAGC
>JBCCTY010000050.1:0-18259 GCA_039197885.1 Actinomycetota bacterium
AGCACCTCGTTGAGCGCCTCGGAGTCGTCGCGGACCTGCTCACCCGTGCGGAACCAACGAACGGGGTTGTCGTTGATCTCGATCCCCGCCAGGCCGGGAGCGAGCACGACGACCACCGCTGCGAAGCCGAGGAGCACGGCCGCACGTCGCCGCTGGACCACGTCCCCGAGCCGCCGCACGATCCCGACGAGCGCACCATCGTCGTCGCTCGTGGCCACGGAGCGCTTCGTGGTGATCAGGAAGGCCGGGAGGACGGCCAGCGTCCAGAGCCAGGCGATGGCCATGCCCGCCGCCACGAAGATGCCGAACACGCGGACCGGTGGGATCGGGGCGAGCGCGAGCGACGCTAAGGCCACCATCGTGGTGAGCGTCGTGGTCGTGAGCGGTCCGAGCAGCTCGTCGTAGACGGCGAGCAGCGTCGAGCGGCGATCCCCGCCCGGTGTGGCCCGGTCGTGGAACTCGCTGATGACGTGGACGCTGTCGAGGATCGCCGTGGGCATCAGGAAGATGGGGATCATCGACGCCATGATGTGGACCGTGTTGCCGGTGCCGACGAGGAGGCCCATCGTCCAGATCACGGTGCCCAGCGCGACCACCATCGCCGGGCCGACCACGGCCAACCGGCGGAAGAACAGCAGCATCATGGCGAAGACGACCGCGCCGGCGAGCGGGGCGTAGATCGCCATCTGCACGAACATCTGCTGGCCGAACGCCTCCTCGGCGAGCGGGAGACCGGCGACGCTGATCTCGGCGCCGGCGAGCTCGGGTCGCGACGACGCCAGCTCCCGGGCCGCGTCCGCAACGCCCGTGGCATCGTCCTTCTCCTCGAGCGCGATGAAGATCGCAGCCGTCGACCGGTCGGCCGAGACCACCACACCTCCGAGGAGCGGATCGGTCGCCAGCCGGTCGAGGAACGCAGCAGGATCGCCGACCGACGTGCCACCGGTCGCCGTCGACACGCTGACGACCGACTCGCCGACGACGCCGTCGAGCGCAGCGATGTCCTCGTGGAGCGCCACCACGGCGTCGAGCTCGGGTGCAGAGGTCAGGGCTCCGTCGGCAGCTCCGATGCCGACGACGATGGTCTCGTTGCCGGCGAAGCGCTCCTCGATGTCGGCGTTGAGCACCCGCACCGGATGATCACCGGGGAGCATGTTCTCGGGATCGGTGTCGACCTCGATGAAGACCATCGCGCCGGCGAGCAGCATCGTGAGGACACCGGTCACGGCGAGCACACGGCGGGGCCGGTCGAGCCCGAGCTCGACGAGACGGAGCAGGCGGCGCGACGCCGTGGCGGGGTCCCTCACCACGTCAGCTTCGCCGATCGTGACAGGCGGGTGCATCGGGAAGCCTCCCGATGCGAGGTCTCACGATCCGACGACGTTGCCGTAGCGATGTCGGGTGCGGCTGACGGACTGCTCCCTGATGAGGTGGCGGAGCTCGAGGCGGGCATCGGCGACGACCTCGTCGTCGGCCACGTGGCGGCCGCAGTCGGCGGCGACAGCTCGGACGGCGGGCTCGGGTTCACCGAGCGCACGGACCCGTTCGACCGCCAGCGTCGGGAGCCGTGCCGCCAGTGCGTCATCGCCCTCCTGACCGGCCCAGGACTCGACGAGCCGGACCCCGACAGTGCGGGCGGCGTGGCGCACCCGCTCGACGTCCCAGTCCGACGCGCCCACCCCGACCCGCAGGAGCACACCGTCGACCGCCCGATGGCGGATCACGTTCGACTCCACCCGCAGCGCGCTCGGATCCCGCTCCGCCCGGAGGTCGGCCCACACCTCGGCGTCGGCCCGCTCGGCAGAGCGCAGGGCAGCGGCGTCCTTCGAGCCGGTCGCCCGCCAGCGGCCCAGCATCGTGACGTAGGCCGGACCACCCGCCTTGGCCCCCGGACCGACCGACGAGCGCTTCCACCCGCCGAAGGGCTGTCGGCGGACGATCGCTCCGGTCGTGCCGCGGTTGACGTAGGCGTTGCCGACCTCGACCCGCTCGAGCCACCGTTCGACCTCGGCGTCGTCGAGGCTGTGGATCCCCCCGGTGAGGCCGAAGTCGGTGGCGTTCTGGAGGTCGATCGCCGCGTCGAGGTCGGGCGCCTCCATGAGCCCCAGGACCGGGCCGAAGCACTCGGTCCGGTGGAACCAGGAGTCCGGTCGGACCCCGGTCCGGATGCCGGGCGACCAGAGACCGTCACCGAGTCGTCGGGGCTCGAGGAGCCATCGTTCGCCGGGCTCGAGCTCGGTGAGGGCGCAGAGCAGCTTGCCGGTGGGTTCGGCGACGAGGGGACCCATGGTCGTCGCGAGGTCGGTCGCCGGTCCGACCGCGAGCGTGCGGGTGGCGTCGACCAGCTGCCGGACGAAGCGCTCCGAGCCGGCCACGCCGCCGACGCAGATGGCGAGGCTCGTGGCCGAGCACTTCTGCCCGGCGTGCCCGAACGCCGAGGCCACGAGATCGGCCACGGCGAGGTCGAGGTCAGCGGCCGGCGTGATCACCATGGCGTTCTTGCCGGAGGTCTCGGCGAAGAGCGGAAGGTCGGGCCGCCAGGACCGGA
Organism: Actinomycetota bacterium; assembly: GCA_039197885.1. Lineage (GTDB taxonomy): Bacteria > Actinomycetota > Acidimicrobiia > Acidimicrobiales > Poriferisodalaceae > JBCBSZ01. The sequence goes on from JBCCTY010000050.1 coordinate 2,549, forward strand.
ACAGTTGGGCGGTCTCGTGCGCTCCGGTGAGCACGACGCCGCCGATGTCGGGATGGGAGACGAGGCGACGGCCGACGTCGTCGTCGGGTGTTCGGACGAATCGCAGCACCTCCCTCGGCACGCCCGCCGCCCAGCAGCACTCGGCGACGATCTCCGCGCACCGGGGCGTCTCCGGCGCCGGCTTGAGGACGACGGCGTTCCCTGCGGCCAGGGCGGCCAGCACGCCACCGGCCGGGATCGCCACCGGGAAGTTCCACGGTGGCACCACGACCACGACGCCCAACGGCTCGAAGCGGGCCGAGTCACGTTCGTCGGTGTCGACGGCCCGATCGCCGTACCACCGGGCGAAGTCGATCGCCTCGGAGACCTCCGGGTCGGCCTCGGCGACCGTCTTGGGCCCCTCCGCCACCATGGCCGCCACGAGGTCACCACGACGGCGTCCCAGCTCCTCCGCCACCCGCCACAGGACGTCCCGACGACGCGCGGTCGACGTCGCCGCCCACCTCGGTGCGGCATCGACCACCGTCGCGACGAGCCGGTCGATCTCGTCGACCTCGGTCGTCAACGCGGCAGCGGGCGACTCGGTCGGACGGGCGACCAGCTCCGCCGCCCAGGTCCGGTTGGCGGCGATCACCGGATCGGTGTCGGGCTCGTTCGCGAATCGCTTCGGCGGCGGGCGGTCCGGCGAGCGGCGTGGGGCGTCCGAGATCTCCCACCGTCGCTCGACGGCGACGGCGAACCCGGCGGCCTCGCGCTCGAAGGCCTCCGATCCGGCTCGGAGCTCGAAGAGGTGCCGGATGAAGTTGTCGTCGGAGGCGTTCTCCTCCAGGCGTCGGAACAGGTAGCTGATCGCGACGTCGAAGTCCTCGGGGCGCACGACCGGGGTGTAGAGCAGGAGCCCTCCCTCGTCGTCGCGAACGGTGCGGGCCAGCGCATCGGCCATGCCCTGGAGCATCTCGAACTCGACCCGGTCGCCGACGCCACGGTGTCGGACGAGGAGGTGCGCCCAGGCGACGTCGAAGAGGTTGTGGCTCGCGACCCCGATGCGCACCCGCCGGAGACGTTCGGGCGTCGCGACCCAGTCGAGGCACCGCTTGTAGTTGGCGTCGACGTCGGCCTTCGTGGCGTAGGGCGCCTGCTCCCACCCCCGCAGCTCGGCCTCGACCCGCTCCATGGCGAGGTTCGCGCCCTTCACGAGCCGGATCTTGATGTCGCCGCCCTCGCGGCGATCGGCCCACTCGACGAGCGACCTCAGCGCGGCGAACGAGTCGGGGAGGTAGGCCTGCAGGACGATGCCTGCCTCCGCCTCGCGGAGGGCGGGTTCGTCGAGCAGGCGGGTGAAGGCATCGATGGTGACGTCGAGGTCGTGGTACTCCTCCATGTCGAGGTTCACGAACGACCCCTGGGCGAGCGCCGTCTCCAGCAGTGGGCGGAGACGGTCGACGACCAGCGTCACCGCCGTCTCGTGGTCCCATCGGGGCAACTGGGCGACCAGCGCCGACGCCTTCACCGAGACGTAGTCGACCTCGGGACGAGCGAGCAGGCCGAGGGTCTCGTCGAAGCGGCGACGCGCCTCGTCGCGGCCGAGGACGGCCTCGCCGAGGAGGTTGACGTTGAGGGCGAAGCCCTCGTCGCGCCGACTGCCCAGATGCGAGGCCAGGCGGTCGGCGCGGGCGTCGACCACGAGGTGCCCGACGAGTTGGCGCATGCGTCGGCGCGCCAGCGGCATGACGACCGACGGGAGCACCGGCGCCACGCGGGCGCCGACGGCGAGCAGGGCACGATCGACCGGGTTCAGGAAGTCGGGCAGCTGGTGGTCGCGAACGAGGTGCGTGAACTGGGCGGCCGCTACCGCGTTCGACTCGGGCCGCACCACTCGATCGACGAACCGCATGGCGAAGGCGGTCCCGGCCGCGTCGTCGAGCAACCCGGCGAGGCGCCGCTGGGTGCGGCGGTCGACGGCGGTCTCGGCGCTCGTCGCCGCCGTGAGCCACCGGCCCACCAGCGCGACCGCCTCGTCGACGTGCAGGGTGTCGGGATCGGACGGGGCGAGGTCCATGCCCCATGGTCCGACACCCATCGCCGCCCCGTCTTGTACGGACGCCGGGCCCGGCACCGCCGGAACGTGCAACCGATGGGAACATGGCACCGTGACGCCGGGCCGCTTCGCCTGTCAGGACGAGCTCATCGAGCTCTTCGGGCTGCTCGTCAACGTCATGTTCTGCATGAAGCGCACCGATCTGACCTACGTCGAGGTCAATGCGGCCTTCGTGCGTCGGACCGGCCGCCGTTCCAAGCGCGACGTGATCGGGCGAACGGCAGCCGATCTGTTCGTCCCCGAGCTGGCCGAGCGCTACGAGGAGCAGGACGCCCGGGTCTTCGCCACCGGCGAACCACTCCGCGACGAGCTCGAGTTGATCGCCCGCGAGGACGGCACGCTGGGCTGGTACCTCACCTCCAAGCTGCCGGTGGCAGCGGTCGACGCGCCGGACGAGCTGGCCGGGCTGGTCAGCGTCAGCCGTGACCTCGCCGTGCCCAGCGACGAGGCGATCGCCATGGAGTCGCTCCGATCGGTGGTCGACCACGTCGGCGCCCACCTCGACGCCACGATCCGCGTCGCCGACCTCTGCGCCGTAGCGTCGTGCTCCCCCGATCAGCTCGAGCGGCGCATGAAGCGGGTGTTCGGCGTGACCGCGACCCAGTACGTCCTGCGGGCTCGGGTCGACCGGGCCGCCGCCCTGCTCACCGACACCGACCTGCCCCTCCCCGACGTCGCCGTCCGGGCCGGCTTCTACGACCAGGCCGACCTGACCCGGCGCTTCGCCCGGCTCACGAGCGAGACCCCGGCCCGGTTCCGGGCAGAGCGGAGGTGAGCGACCGCTACCAGGCGTCGCCGAAGCGGTCGCGGTAGGCGAGCTTGCCCGGCGGCTGTCGGGTGATCGGTCCGTGACCCCGGCCGACCGGGTAGCCGATCGGCACCATCGCGACCGTCGCCCAGCGCTCCGGTACCTCGAGCACCGCCTTGACCTCGTCCTCCCGAAGGCAGTGCAAGGTCGTCAGCGTGCACCCGAGACCCTCGGCGACGCAGGCGAGCATGGCGTTCTGGACCGCGGGGTAGACCGACCCGCCACCGACCATGCTGACCCGATCGAGCTTCGCGTCGGTGATCGCCATCCGCTTCGGGTCGGCGCAGAAGACGAGGATCGCGGGAGCGTCGTGGAGGTGCTCGGCCAGGTGGTCACCGGCAGCCGCGACGCGCTGCCACTTCGCCAGCCCGTCCGCTGGCAGGTGGGCCAGGTTCGCGAGGAAACCCTCGGCGTAGCGCGCCCACTCGGGGGCGTAGATGCCCTGCAGCGCCGCCTTCCGGTCCGGGTCGGTCACGACGACCACCCGCCACGGCTGCTGGTTGCCGCCCGTCGGCGCCCAGCACGCTGCCTGCAGGACGCGTTCGAGCACGTCGTCGGGGATGGGGTCGGGTCGGAGTCGTCGAACCGCCCGCAGGGTGCTCATGGCCTCGTACAGCTCGGTCACGGCTGCGCCCCTCAGAACTGCGTCGTCGAGGTCGGCAGCCCGAAGGACCAGCGACCCAGCGGCTCCATGGTGCGCGGCGCGATCATCCCGTGGCTGGCGGCGACGTGGACGTCGCGGAACACCCGCTGGAGCGGGCTGGTCTCGTAGACGCCGGTCCCGCCCGAGGCGTGGAAGCAGCGGTCGACCGCCTCGACGCAGCGGCGAGCGGCGGCGGTCGCCGCCATGCGGAGCTCGACGCGGGCCTCGTCGTCGACCTCGCCGGTCGCGGCGACGAGGTCCCACAGCCGTTCGGCCGTGGCGTGGAGGTGGTCCCGGGCCTGCCCGATGCCGGCCTTGGCCATGGCGAGGTCGGCCTGGACCGGTGCCCGCTCGGCGAGCGACTTCGACGAGCCGGCCGACCGCTTCCCCCCGATCGCGACGAGCTCGCTGACGGCCCGCTCGGCGAGTCCGATGGTGACGGCGGCGACGCCGGCGGCGAGCGCGCCGAAGAAGGGGAAGTGCCCGAGTGGGGTGTCGATGCGCGGCTCGGTCCCGACGAGCTGGACCCACCGCCCGTCGGGGACGAACGCCCGCTCGACCCGGTAGTCGGTCGAGCCGGTGCCCTGCAGACCGGCGACGTGCCAGGTGTCGAGCAGCTCGACGTCGTCGAGGTCGAAGAAGACGAAGGGCGTCCGGGCGCCATCCGGGGCGGCCGCCGGCTCGCCGTCCGCATCGACGACCCGCACCCCGCCACCGATCCACGTGCAGTGGTCGGTGCCCGAGCCCCAGGCCCACTCGCCGGTCACCTCGAGACCACCGTCGACGACCCGGGCGAGGCCTGCGGGCATCCCGAAACCGCCGGTGCAGGCGCCCGGGTCGGCGAAGATCTTCTCGGCCCAGTCGGCGGGCAGCCGGAACGAGGTCAACGCCGTGCAGTTGGCGATCATGGTGCACCAGCCGGCCGACCCGTCGGACTCGCTGATGGCCTCGATGACCCGCAGCCCCTCGACGAGCGTCGACTGCGTTCCCCCGTGGGTGGCGGCGATCCAGTGCCGGAAGCCGCCCGAGTCGATCAGGGCGGCGACGACGTCGGGGTGGAGGTGGCCCAGGCGCTCGGTGTCGACCGCACGCGCGTCCGCCACGGTGCGGACCTGCTCGAGGGTGCTCATGGCGTCGAGCCTCGTTTCTTGAGTCGGACTCTGGAAACCTACCTACACTGCGCCGGTGCCCGCCACCGCCAAGACCGCGCGGAGCCAGCGGACCCGAGGGGCGCTCGTGGCCGCGGTCCACGACCGGCTCGCCGCGGACGGCACGTTCACGGCCGACGACATCGCCGCCGACGTGGGCTGCACCGCGGCCACGTTCTGGGCCCACTTCGGCACGAAGGACGACGCGATCACGGCAGCCTTCGTCACGGCGCTCGACGACCTCGTCGTGCTGGCCGAGCACCTCTTCGACCGACGTTCGGTCACTGCGGAGCACGTGATCGACGAACTGATCACCTACTTCGACCGCAGGGCGCTGCTCTACCGATCCGCGATCGCCCGGTTCCCCGAGCACCGGCCGCTCCGGGTGGCCTACCGAGGGGCCGAAGCGCGCACCGTCGACGCGGTCGCCCGATCCCTCGGACCGGATCGGACGCTCGACGACGCGGTCGCCGTCGTCGTGTTCTGCCAAGGCATCAACAACCCCACGTTGCTGCGATCCGCCCCGGGTGGGCGCACCCGCCGACGCCTGGCCGACGCCCTGGCGACGCTGCTCGGCGACGGGTGAGGTCCCGGCGGTCGGCCATGCTGGTCCGATGCCCGACGTGCCCTACGACGATGACCTCCGAGCCCGGTTGCAGGCGCACCTGAGCGATCACGAGGTCCGCGAGCACCCGCTCGACGGGCGCCGCCACGCCGCCGTCGCGATCGTCGTCGCCGACAGCGACGCAGAGCTGCACGGCGACGATCCGACGCCGACCGACGCCATCATCGACCTGTCGATGATCCCCGGCGACATCGACGGGCTCGACGGCCGAGTCGACGACACTGCCGGCGGCGCAGCGATCCTCCTCACCCGACGCCAGCCCCGGATGCGCGCCCACGCCGGCCAGTGGGCCCTGCCCGGTGGCCGCGTCGACGAGGGCGAGACCCCGATCGAGGCGGCGTTGCGCGAGACCGGCGAGGAGATCGGCCTGGCGCTCTCGCCCGACCACCTGCTCGGACGACTCGACGACTACCCGACGCGGTCGGGCTACGTGATCTCGCCGTTCGTCTTCTGGGCCGGTCCCGAGGCCGAGCCGGTCGCCAACCCGGACGAGGTCGCATCGATCCACCGGATCTCGCTCCGGGAGCTCACCCGACCCGACTCCCCACGCTTCGTCGCGATCCCCGAGAGCGATCGGCCGGTGATCCAGCTCCGCATCGGGCGCGACCTCATCCACGCCCCGACCGGGGCGGTGATCCACCAGTTCCGGGCCGTCGCCGTCGAGGGGCGGACGGAACGGGTCGACGACTACGAGCAGCCGGTCTTCGCCTGGCGCTGAGGCCGCTCAGGGCGCCGGGGTGTGGCCGCCGTCGAGGATGGCCTCGAGCGCAGACTTGAGCTCGGTCCAGCTGCGCATCTGCCCGTCGATCGCCCGCACGTGGACCTTCGTCAGCTTGGGCGTGCCCGCGGTCTCGACCCGCACCACCACGACGCCCTCGTACTCGTATCCCTCGACGGCCTTGAGCTCGGCGTACCGGCTCGGGGGCGCGTTGAAGGTCATGTTCAGGAGCGCCACGCCTCCCGAGGGTGCCACATCGGTGGCGGCGCAGGAGCCAGCCCGGCCATAGGGTCGGAGGTCGGGTCACGACCAGAAGGCGGTGCGGATGGTGGAACTGACGGGAACGTGGCGGGGCAGACCGGGGCGGCTCGTCCTGGACGGCGCGACGGTGAGCTTCGTCGAGTCCGATGGCCGGCGTCCGCTGGTCCTCGAGGTCACCGAGGCGGGTCCGGAGGCGAGCGCCGAGGGCGCGCTCCTGCGCCTCGGTGACAGCGAGATCGTCGTCGACGATCCCGACGCCGCGGCATCGGCGGCCGAGTTCGCCGCCGAGGTCCGCGAGGCCGTCCGACGACACGTCGCTGCGCCATCGGGCGATCCGGCAGGTCCCGTCGTCACGCTCGGCCGGATCCTCGCCCTCGTCGGGGCGGTCCTCGTCGTCGTCGGGACGTGGGCCGGGTGGGCCCTCGCCGACGAGTTCGGCACGAGCAGCTTCACCGGTCTCGACGGCGTCGCCGAGGTCGAGACGAGCCTCGCTCAGCGCATCAGCTTCTTCAGCAGCGGTGCGCTGCTGTTCTGGCTCACCGGCATCGCCTTGATCGTCGGTGGCTTCGTGCTCGAGCGCCTCGACGCCCTCGACCGAGGTCGCTGACGTGGCGCTCCTCGGACCGAGGGAGGTCCGGTGCCCGGCCGGCGTCGCGACCCGCATCCTCGTCACCCGGGCCGGGGGCATGCCGGCCTCGTGGCGGGTCCGCTTCGATCCACCCGGCGCGGCGACCGGGACCGCTGTCGTCCGACGGTCGGTGCTGCCCCTCGGCATCGGGCTCCAACCGCCCGAGGCGCGACCGCTCGCACCGGAGATGATGTTCGAGCGGGGTTGGTTCGACGCCTCCCACCAGGTCGTCGTCGAGCCCGATCACGACGTGACCGCCATCATCGGCTAGCGCAGCGCGACTCGGCCTCGCTCGCACCGGCGGAGCTGCGCCTCCAGGTCGGACCGGGCCCGACCACGACGTGACCGCCATCATCGGCTCGCGGCGCGCCTCAGCCTCGCTTGTCGAACCGGCGGAGCTGCGCCTCCAGATAGGACCGAGCTCGGCGCTGCCCACCGCGTTCGGCGATGGCCGCGTCGAGCGCCCGGAGTTGGCTCACGACCCGCTGCCCGTCGGCGGGCCAGCCGCGGGCGGCGCACTCCTCCAGCCACCGGTCGGGGGCGACGTGCCCTCTGGCCGCGTTGCAGCGGCGGCAGGCGGCGAGCTCGTTCTCGATCCAACTCGGACCACCCTTGATGCGGGGCACGAGATGCTCCGTCGTCGGCCGGACGAGCCGTCCGAACTCCTGCCCGCACCACACGCACCGGGCCCCGTCGCGCTCGAGGATCAGCTCGAGCCGTTCCGCGCGACCCGGGCTGCGTCCGCTCACGCCCATCGACCCTACGATCGGGGGCCGTGGCCACGCATCGCGACGTCATCGCCATGCTCTCCGAGCTCGCATCGCTGACGACCCTCGCCGAGGGGAGCCCGCAGTCGTTCAAGGCGCGGGCCTACGACAACGCCCGGTTGGGCATCGAGGCCGACGGCCGCGACATCACGACGCTCACCAACGCCGAGATGACCAAGATCAAGGGCGTCGGGAAGGCCACCGCCGCGAAGATCCGGGAGTTGATCGACACCGGTGCCGTCGAGAAGCTCGTCTCGCTCCGCGAGGAGTTCCCGCCATCGGTCGTCGAGCTGAGCCGCATCCCCGGCGTCGGGCCCAAGACCCTCGTCGCGCTGCGCTCCCACTTGGGGATCTCCGACGTCGACGGACTCCGCGCCGCCATCGAGCAGGAGCAGGTCCGGTCCGTCCCCGGTCTCGGTGAGACGACCGAGAAGAAGATCGGGTCCGCCATCGAACGCCTCGGGCTGACGGGCAAGGACCGTCGCACTCCGATCGCCGATGCGCTCCCCCTCGCCCGGCGCCTCGTCGACGACCTGCGGGCCCTGCCGGAGGTCGTCGAGGCCGAAGCCTGCGGGAGCCTGCGGCGGATGTCGGAGACGATCGGCGACATCGACATCACGGTCGCCTCCGACGACCCCGAGGCGGTCATGGAGGCGGTTCGCCACCACCTCGAGGCCGACGAGGTGATCCTCAGCGGGCGAACGAAGACGTCGTTCCTCACCGGCGCCAAGCTGCAGGTCGACGTCCGCGTCGTCGCCCCCGAGCAGTTCGGGGCCGCGACGCTCTACTTCACCGGGTCGAAGGCCCACAACGTCGAGCTCCGCCAGCGAGCCATCCGGCAGGGGATGTCGCTGAGCGAGTACGGCCTCGTCGACACCAGCGACGAGGAGGTGGCGCCCGAGCACCGACCGGTCGTGGCGAGCCGGACCGAGGCCGACATCTACGCCGCGCTCGGCATGGCCTACGTCCCGCCGCCGATGCGAGAGGCGACCGGCGAGATCCAGGCCGCCGCCACCGACGAGCTGCCCGATCTGGTGCGCCTCGAGCACATCAACGGCGACCTGCACTACCACACCGACCGCTCCGGCGACGGACGATCGAGCGTCGCCGACATGGTCCGGGTCGCGGCCGACCGAGGCTTCGACTACCTCGCCATCACCGACCACGGCGTCGACCTCGCGATCAACGGGTCGACCGCCGAGGAGATGCTCGAGCACCGCGAGGTGATCCGCCGCGTCCAGGACGACCACCCCGACATGACGATCCTCTGGGGCTGCGAGCTGAACATCGGTCCGACGGGCGGGCTCGACTACGACCCCGACTTCCGAGCGTCGTTCGAGTACACGGTCGCCTCCGTGCACTCCCACTTCGACCAGTCCCAGCGCGACCAGACGAAGCGGCTCATCGCGGCGATCTCGGATCCGACGGTCAACTCGATCGGCCACCTGACCGGTCGCTACATCGGTCGTCGGCCCGGCATCGAGCTCGACATCGACGTCGTGATCGAGGCGCTGCACCACTTCGACGTCGCGCTCGAGATCAACGGTGCCCTCGACCGCCTCGACGCCGCGTCCGACGTCGTGCGCAAGGCCGTCGACCGAGGCGTGAAGCTGGTGATCAACACCGACAGCCACCACACGTCGGAGTTGGGTCGGATGGAGTATGGCGTCCTCACCGCGCAGCGAGGCTGGGCGCCGAAGGACCAGGTCGTCAACACCTGGGACCGGGCGCGCTTCCTGGAGTGGGTGTCGAGCCGGACGTCCTGAGCGGTCGGACCCGATCGACGTCGCTGCGGCTCAGTCGCGGCGGGAGCGGATCCTCGTCGCTCGCACCTCGAGGGGGCGACCCGTGTTGGCGTCGACGACCATCGGCTCGATCTCGGCGCCGGTCTCGGCGTCGGTGAGCACGATCGGGGCGCGGTCCTCGAACGCCCACGTGTCACCCCAGCGCCACATGGCGGCGAGGACATCCCAGAACGCCCGACCCTTCTCGGTGAGTCGGTACTCGTCGCGAGGCGGACGGTCCTGGTAGGGCACACGAACGAGCAACCCGTCGTCGACGAGCTGCCGGAGCCGCCGGGTGAGCACCGACCGGGGCGCGTCGAGGTTGCGTTGGAAGTCCTCGAAGCGTCGGATGCCGCCGAAGGCGTCGCGCAGGATGAGCACGGTCCACGAGTCACCGACGAGGTCGGCGGCGCGGGCGATGGGGCACGGCCAGTCGTCGGTGCGGGTCCGGGGCGGCACCTCAGCCCACCGCCTCGACGCGGGCCCGCACGTGCTTGTGGAAGGGGGTGCCGGCGAACCAGTCGCGATCCTCGGCCGAGGTCAGCTCGTTGGGCGCAACGCCGGGCGCGTCAGAGGACCCGCCGGGACCGAGACCGAAGCCGTTGGGCAGGGTGATGTGGCCCGGCCGGAGCGTGTCGGTGAGCTCGACCACGGCGACCGCCTCGCCTCGCTTGGTGACGATCCGGGCCCGGTCGCCGTCCTCGAGGGACAGCGCAGCGGCGTCGTCGGGGCTCATGCGCATCGCTCCCTGCTGGTCCTGCCTGCGCCAACCAGGATCGCGCTGGATGGTGTTCGCCGTCGACGACCGACGCTCACCGGCGGCGAGCACGAACGGGAACGCGTCGTTGCGGGCGAGCGGCTCCTCGTCGGCGATGCCTCGCAGCTCGTCGAGCAGCGGAGCGATGGCGAGATGGATCTTCCCGTCGGGGTGCAGGAGGCGGTCGAAGGTGGCCTCGTAGGGGTCGACCGAGAACGTGAGTCCCGACGGGCTCGCCAGGATCTCGTCGAAGAGAGCGTCACCGAGGAGCTGCCCGTCGTCGGCCGTGATGCCCGCCCGTTCCACCGACGGACCGAACTCGAGCGCGCACCGCTGCGCCAGACCCCAGATCGCGGCCGCACCGGCAGCGTCGAGGCCGTCGGGGGTGGTGAGGGTGGGGCCGAGGGTCTCGTAGAGGATGACCGACACCAGCTTGGCCAGGTCGGGGCGCCCGGCCGAGAACGCGAGGAACGCCTCGGCGTAGGCCGATCGACCCTCGGCGGCAGCCGCGTGCAGCGGGGCGAGGTCGTCGTCGGTGTAGGCGTCGAGTGCTCGACACAGCCGCCGGTGGATCTCGTACTCGGGCAGCGTGCCCTCCAGCGGCTCGATGATCGGTCGCCGGAGGTGGAAGTCGTTGTGGGGGAACTCCAGGTTGAAGAACGTGCACTCCCACTTCTCGAACTGCGACGACGCGGGCAGCACGTAGTCGGCCTCCCGGGCGGTCTCGGTCATCGCGACATCGATCACCACCGAGAGCTCGAGGCCGCGCATCGCCTCGCGCAGCGCCGGGCTGTCGGCCAGGGAGTGGATCGGGTTGCCCGACTCGACGAGGAAGGCCCGGAAGCGATCGGGGTGATCGGCGTGCTCCCCCGCGCCCAGCTCGGCGGCCAGCACGTTGCACGGCACGAGACCGGTGACGAGGCGGTGGCCCGTGACCGGGGTCGTGGGCTCGCCGCCGCCGCTCCCCTTCGACCCTCCTCCGCCGAGCGAGGCGAACCGCGTGTGCAGGTTCATCCCACCCCGCCGGCCGAAGTTGCCGGTGAGGAGCACGACGAGCTTCTCGAGGTAGCTGTTGAGGGTGCTGTGGGGGGCCATCTGGATCCCGAGGTCCTCGAAGATCGAGACCCCACCGGTCGCCTCGCCGATGACCCGGGCGGCGTGTTCGATCTCGGCCAGCGGCACGCCGGAGCGCTCGGCGTGGACCTCGATGTCGATGTCGCCCACCACGGCGAGCACCTCGTCGAGCTCGACGGCGTGCTCGTCGAGGAAGGCGCGATCGATCAGGTCGTCGCGGACGAGCACCGCCAGGAGGGCACCGAGGAGGTGGGCGTCCCCGCCCGGGACCGGACGGAGCCAGATGTCGGCCAGATCGGCCGACTCCGTTCGCCGGGGGTCGACGACGATCAGGGTGCGGTCGTCGTCCTTCGCCGTCGCCTTGAGGTGGCGACGGGCCTGGGGGAAGCCGTGTGACTGCCACGGGTTCTTGCCCCAGAACACCGACACCTGCGCGACGTCGTAGTCACCGGTCGTGTGACACCGCGACCTGCCGAAGAGCTGCCCGTCGACCCAGAACTCGCCGGTCTTCTCCTGGGCGAGCGCGTTGGACGTGAACCGCACGCCGAGTGCCGAGCGGGTCGCGCTCCCGTAGCCACCGCCGAGGTGGTTGCCCTGGCCTCCGCCGCCGTAGAACAGGATCTTCTCGCCGCCGTGCCGCTCGATGACGTCGCGGAAGCGGGCGGCGACCTCGGCGATGGCCGTGTCCCAGTCGATCGCCTCGAAGCTCCCGTCGGGTCGGCGGCGCATCGGGCTCGTCAGGCGGTGCGGATCGTTCTGGTAGCTGCCGATCCGGAGGCCCTTCTCGCAGGTGTAGCCCTTCGACCCCGGGTGGGCCTTGTCGCCCCGGACGCGGACGATCTCGCGCCCGTCGTCACCGAGGCGCACCTCGACGCCGCAGTTGATGGAGCAGAGGATGCAGGCGGTCTGGTGCCACGGCGCCGCGGTCGGAGCGTCGTTCGTCGTCGGCTCGGTGACGGTCATGGGTCCCCCTCGTCGGTCCGTTCGTTCGTCGAACCTACTCGGCCTCCGTTCGTTCGTCGAACGGACACCGGCTGACCGTTCGAAGCCCGTCGCGGTGCCACGGTCCGGTGATCGCGCACGGTGATCCCGGGGACCCGGATGTGCGGAACCCACCGGGCCGACGCGGCGCTGGAGCGAACGCGCTGGCGTGCCAGATGACGCCCGGCCGGTCGCTCGGTTCGGTGATCGAGGTCGCTACCCTCGCCGTCCTGTCCGACCTCCCCGCACCGGCCACCGAGCCCGGCTCGTCGCCCACGCAGTCCCCGTCGCGGCGCTCAGCGGTCGTCGTGCTCGCCATCTCGGTGCTGACCGTCGGGATGACCGGTCCCGGCCAGACGATCGGGGTGTCGGTGTTCATCGACCACCTCGTCGACGATCTCGGCCTCTCCCGCTCACAGGTCGGCACCGCCTACCTGTTCGGCACGCTCTTCGGCGCGACCCTCCTCCCGTCGGTCGGGCGTTTCGTCGACGCCCGGGGCGTGCGGACGGCGCAGGTGCTCGTGGGACTCGGCTTCGGCCTGGCGTTGCTCAACATGTCGCTCGTGAACGGACTGGTGTGGCTCACCATCGGCTTCGCCGGGATCCGCTTCCTCGGGCAGGGCTCGCTCACCCTCGTCGCGACCGTTGCCGTGCAGCTCGCGTTCCGGCGCGCTCGCGGCACCGCCGTCGGGGTGTTCACCACGGCGTCGGCCGGGCTGATGGCCCTCGTGCCGGTGCTCCTCGCGGTGGCGATCTCGGCGGTCGGCTGGCGATGGGCGTGGGTGATCGCGGCCGCCACCGTCGTGGCGGTGGTGGTGCCGACCGCCGCGCTCGGTCTCCGCCACCTCCCGAGAGGTCACCGCGGGACACCCGTCGCTGCGACGACGGAGCCGACCGGCGACCGGACGCGGGCCGAGGCGCTGCGCACGCCGCAGTTCTGGTTGCTCGCGGCGACGTCCGGCACGGTCGGGATGATGGCCACGGCCCTCAACTTCCACCAGATCGATCTCCTCGGCGACGCCGGGATCTCCGAGACCGCCGCAGCGGCGCTCTTCATCCCCCAGGTGGTCGGCTCCTCCATCGCCGGGTTGTCGATCGGCTACCTCGGCGACCGCATCGGCACGCGATACCTGCCGGCCGTCGGGATGGCCCTGATGGCGTCAGCGCAGGTCCTCGGTGCGGCAGCGACGCCGGGCCTCGGTGCGATCGCCTACGCCGTCGTGCTCGGCGCGACCGGAGGCGCCATCCGCACCGCGACGACCACCCTCCAGCCCGCCTGGTTCGGCACCTCCCACGTCGGCTCGATCCAGGGTGCGCTGACCCTGTTCGGCGTCGGCGCCTCGGCGCTCGGCCCCATCGTGTTGACGGTCGCGGAGGGCGCACTCGGCTCGTACCCACCTGCGCTCCTGGCGCTGTGCATCATCCCGGTCGCGTCGTTGCTGTTCGCCCTCGGACCCAACCGGCCACCGGGGGCGCTCAGCCCGCGGCGCGCTTGAACGGGTCGGGCGGGAAGGCCTTCGCCTCGACGCATCGTCTCGACCACGAGTCGAGGCGGCCGATGATCACCTCGTCGGCGGTGCCGATCGCCTCGACGATCGGGAGCTCCAGCTCGTCGGTGGCCGCTTCGATGTCGTTCCGGAAGACCCGACCCTCGTCGCTCAGCCCGTCACCGTCGAGCAAGCTGATCTCGCGGAGGTCCTCGGCCGTGGCGGCGATCTCCTCGGCTGACCAACCCCGGGAGGCGGAGTAGGTCCCCAACGGGAAGCCGACCCAGAGCTCGGTGAGGAGGTTCATCTCCACCGGGCCGAGGCCCTCGGCCGTGCAGACCGCGACGTGGCTGTCGCCCCGATGCTCCCGGAGCATCTCGCAGGCCCGCCACAGGACACCCACCGGCTCGTCGGGCCACGGGCGGTCGAGCAGGCCGGAGAACAGCGCCCGCCCCGTGCCGTCGGCCTCGAGCACGGCCCGACGGAGGACCTCGGCCGTGCCCGCGACGTCCTCACCCTCGAGGATCTCGGCGAGGCTGGCGGTGGTGGCGGCGTCGCGGGCGCCGAGCAGCTCCTCGCGGCCGCAGGTCGCCCGCGCCCGTTCGTGGACGGCGCCGATCATCTCGGGCTCGAAGACGGCGAAGGTGGCGGCGACGACACCCGGCGACGGGTCACCCAACGCCGCCGAGCGGCCCCACACGTAGCCGGTCATGAAATCGAGCCCGAGCTGGGCCAGGGCGGTGTTGGTCCCCGCCGACCAGACGGGGTGCATGGCGATCGGTTCGATCGCGTCGCGCAGGCGGCGGGCCGGCTCTGGGCTCGTGGTCGGGATCGGCGTGGCCGGCGACGCCTCGACGTCGATCATGGCGGCAACGACGTCGGCGTAGTCCATGCCCGGACCCTAGGGCCCGAAGAACGTCGACGACGCCGGCTCGACGGCGCCGCCACCACCCAGCGGGTCGGACACGAGGGTGCGGAGCGCTCGCCCGAGGCCGTGGGTCACGAGCCGTTCCGGCACCCGGACCCGGAGGAAGCAGCCACCGTCGAGGTCGAGCTCACCGCGGTTGGTCGCGGCGTCGAGCTCGCCGCTGCCCGACGGCGTGACGGCCACCTGGACCAGCGGGTGGTCTCGGCCCCGGCGGTGCGCCGAGCCGACTGCTCGCGACAGGCCGCCGGAGGCTCAGACGCCGCGGGCGTCGATGGCGGCCTGGTCGTAGGGCTCGAGCATGATGCACTCGCCCGGGCACTCCTCGGCGGCCTCGATGGCGGCGTCGAGCACTGCGTCCGGCACGCGGGCCATGCCCTTCGACATGTCCGGTCCGTGGCCCGGGCCGTCGCCGCCGTCGAACACGATCGTCTGACCGAAGTGCTGGGCGTCTTCGCGCACGACCCACAGACCGTCGTCGCGGGGCTCGAACGTGTCCGGACAGATCTCCGAGCAGATCCCGTCACCGGTGCAGAGATCCTGATCGATCCAGACCATGAACGTGGTGGCGGACATCTCCGGCTCCTTCGTCGAGGGGGGCAGACCCGAGTTTACCCGGTGGCGGCCGTGAAAATACGTCGGCGATGGGTCCAGGCACCCGTCGACCAGAGGGCCCACGCCACGAGCACCGGCTGGAAGAAGAGCCGTCGCAGCCGAGCACCGTCGCTGTCGAGGCCGAAGGCGTCGGTGCCCTCGACGTACTGCGCGACGTTGCCCGGGAAGATCGCCACGAAGAAACCGGCGACGAGCCATCCGATGCGGTGTCCGTGCCGGGTGGGGACCACCAGCGCGAGCCCGAGCACGATCTCGATCACGCCCGAGCCGAGGACGACGGCGTCCGCGTCGATCGGGAACCACGACGGCACCTGCGCCCGGAACTCCTCGCGGCTCGGACCGAGGTGGGCCAGCCCGGCCAGCACGAGGCCGAGGCCGAGGATCCAGCGCGC
>JBCCTY010000051.1:0-18251 GCA_039197885.1 Actinomycetota bacterium
ATGCCGCAGTCCATGCAGCGGCCGGCCTGGTGCTTGAGGCGGTCCTCGTCGAACGGCTCGTACACCTCGTTCCAGTCGAGGATCCGCACCGGCACGGGGCGCCGGGTCGGGGTCTCGCGGTCCCACCGCAGGAATCCGGTCGTCTCACCCATGGCGATCCTCCTCTCAGGCCTGCGTCGAGGCCATCACGGCCTCGTCGACGTCGGCACCGTCCTGCTCGGCCCGGGCGATGGCATCGAGCACCCGCTTGTAGTCGCGGGGCATCACCTTGACGAAGAGGCCGACGGCGGAGTCCCAGTCGGCGAGCAGGCGCTCGGCGACGGCGGAGCCGGTCTCCTCGAGGTGACGTTGGACGGTCTCGTTCAGGAACTTCACGTCGTCGTCGGAGAGCGGGTCGAGGTCGACCATCTCGGGGTTGACGAGCGACGGGAACATGCCGGTCTCGTCGAGGACGTAGGCGATGCCGCCCGACATCCCCGCGGCGAAGTTGCGACCCGTCGGCCCGAGGATCACCGCACGACCGCCGGTCATGTACTCGCACCCGTGGTCGCCGACGCCCTCGACGACGGCGAGCGCACCGGAGTTCCGCACGCAGAACCGCTCGCCGACCCGACCGCGGAGGAAGACCTCGCCACCGGTCGCGCCGTAGAGGATCACGTTGCCGGCGATGATGTTCTCCTCGGCCACGAGCGGGGCGTCCTCGGGCGGACGCACGATGATCCGACCGCCGGACAACCCCTTGCCGAGGTAGTCGTTGGCGTCGCCGACCAGGCGCATCGTGATGCCACGGGGCACGAAGGCCCCGAAGCTCTGGCCGGCCGAGCCGGTCATGTCGATGTGGATGGTGTCATCGGGCAGACCCACCCCACCCCAGCGCTTCGTGAGCTGGTTGCCGAGCATCGTGCCGACGGTGCGGTTGACGTTGCGGACCGGCGACTCGAAGCGCACCGCCGTGCCGTCGACGAGCGCGGGCTGCGCCTCGGCGATGAGGGCGTTGTCGAGGGCACGGTCGAGGCCGTGGTCCTGCTCCTTCGAGCAGTACAGCGTCTGACCGAAGGGCACCTCGGGTTGGTGGAGCAGCGGCGACACGTCGAGGCCGTGGGCCTTCCAGTGGTCGACCGCCCCGCGGGTGTCGAGCAGGTCGACCCGTCCGATGACCTCCTCGAGCGACCGGTAGCCGAGCTCCGCGAGGTACTCGCGCACCTCCTCGGCGATGTAGGTCATGAAGTTCACGACGAACTCCGCCTTGCCGTTGAAGCGCTTGCGCAGCTCGGGGTTCTGGGTGGCGATGCCCACGGGACAGGTGTCGAGGTGGCAGACCCGCATCATCACGCAGCCCGACACGACGAGCGGGGCGGTGGCGAACCCGAACTCCTCGGCGCCGAGCAGCGCGGCCACCATCACGTCGCGGCCGGTCTTCATCTGACCGTCGGCCTGGACGACGATGCGGTCGCGCAGACCGTTGATCAGCAACGTCTGCTGGGTCTCGGCGAGGCCGAGCTCCCAGGGCGTGCCGGCGTGCTTGATCGAGTTGAGCGGCGAGGCGCCCGTTCCGCCGTCGTGACCGGAGATGAGCACGACGTCGGCGTGGGCCTTCGACACGCCCGCGGCGACCGTGCCGACGCCGACCTCGGAGACCAGCTTCACGTGGACCCGGGCCTCGGGGTTGGCGTTCTTGAGGTCGTGGATGAGCTGGGCGAGATCCTCGATCGAGTAGATGTCGTGGTGCGGCGGCGGGGAGATGAGCCCCACACCCGGCGTGGAGTGGCGGGTCTTGGCGATCCACGGCCAGACCTTCTTGCCCGGCAGCTGGCCACCCTCGCCGGGCTTGGCGCCCTGGGCCATCTTGATCTGGATGTCGTCGGAGTTGACCAGGTACTCGCTGGTGACACCGAAACGGCCCGAGGCGACCTGCTTGATCGACGACCGGCGGAGATCGCCGTTGTCGTCGGGCACCCACCGCTCGGCGTCCTCGCCGCCCTCACCGGTGTTGGACTTGCCGCCCAGGCGGTTCATCGCGATGGCGAGGGTCTCGTGGGCCTCGGCCGAGATGGAGCCGTAGCTCATCGCCCCGGTCGAGAACCGCTTGACGATCTCGGAGACCGGCTCGACCTCGTCGATGGGCACCGGCCCGTCGGGCGAGGGCCGAAGGTCGAACAGACCCCGCAGCGTCGCCGTGTCGCGAGCGTGGCGGTCGACCGAGGCGGTGTACTCCTTGAACACGTCGTAGCGACCAGCGCGGGTCGAGTGCTGGAGCTTGTAGACGGTGTCGGGGTTGAAGAGGTGGAACTCGCCCTCTCGTCGCCACTGGTAGTCGCCGCCCATGTCGAGCTCGCGGTGGGCGAGCTCGGCCTCGTTGTCGAGGAACGCGCTGCGGTGGCGCTCGGCGACCTCGGCGGCGAGCTCGTCGAGGCCCATGCCCTCGAGCTGGGTGGTGGTGCCGGTGAAGTACCGGTCGACCACCTGGCTGTTCAGGCCGATCGCCTCGAAGATCTGGGCACCGGTGTAGGACGCCACGGTCGAGACGCCCATCTTCGACATGACCTTGACGACGCCCTTCGACAACGCCTTGACCAGGTTGCGGTGGGCCCGGGGTACCTCGACGTCGCTGAGCTCGTCGGCGCCGATCATGTCGGAGATCGACGCCATCGCCACCCACGGGCACACGGCCCCGGCACCGAAGCCGAGCAGCACGGCGATGTGGTGGACCTCGCGGGCGTCGCCCGACTCGACGATCAGGCCGACCTTGGTGCGGCTCTTCTCGCGGATGAGGTGGTGATGGACCGCCCCCGTGAGGAGGAGCGACGGGATGGGCGCCAGCTCGGCGGTGGCACCCCGGTCGGAGAGCACGAGGATCTTCGCGCCACGCTGGATGGCCTCGGAGGCCTCCCGACACGCCCGGTCGAGGGCGGCCTCGAGCGCGGTGCCCCCACCGGCGACCTCGAAGAGGCCGTTGACGATGTGGGTCTCGAACTGCGGGAGGTCGCCGTCCTCGTTGACCCGGACGATGGTGCGCAGCTCGTCGGAGGTGATGACCGGATAGGGGAGCTCGATCTGGCGCACGGCGGTCGGGCCCGGGTCGAGGAGGTTGCCCTCCGGTCCGATGGTCGAGCCGATCGCCGTCACCAACTCCTCGCGGATCGCGTCGAGCGGCGGGTTGGTCACCTGCGCGAAGAGCTGCTTGAAGTACTCGAAGAGCTGGCGGGAGCGCTGCGAGAGCACGGCGAGCGGGACGTCGCTGCCCATCGACCCGATCGGCTCGGCGCCGTTGCGCGCCATCGGCGCCAGCAGGATCCGCAATTCCTCGTGGGTGTAGCCGAACACCCGCTGGTGGTGCCGGACGTCGGCGTGCTTCTCGATGCGGTGGGGTCGCTGCGGGAGCTGGTCGAGTCCGACCTTGTGCTCGCGGATCCAGTCGCCGTAGGGCTTGGCGGCGGCGAGGCCGGACTTCACCTCGTCGTCGTCGACGATGCGACCGGCGATGGTGTCGACGAGGAACATCTTCCCCGGCTCGAGTCGACCCTTGCGGATGACCGTGGACTGGTCGATGTCGAGCACGCCCGCCTCGGAGCCGAGCACGACGAGCCCGTCGGAGGTCACCCAGTAGCGGGCCGGGCGCAGGCCGTTGCGGTCGAGGACCGCACCGATGACGTCGCCGTCGGTGAACGAGATGAGCGCCGGGCCGTCCCAGGCCTCCATCAGCGAGGCGTGGTACTCGTAGAACGCCCGCCGGGCGGGGTCCATGGTCTCGTGGTTCTCCCACGCCTCCGGGATCATCATCAGCACCGCGTGCGGCAGGCTCCGACCGGCGAGGTGGAGCAGTTCGAGGCACTCGTCGAAGCTGGCGGTATCGGAGGCATCGGGGGTCAGCACCGGGAAGATGCGCTCGAGGTCACCCGGGAGCACGTCGGAGCGCATCAGCGCCTCGCGGGCCCGCATCCAGTTGCGGTTGCCCTTGAGGGTGTTGATCTCGCCGTTGTGGGCGACGTAGCGGTAGGGATGGGCCAGCGGCCACGACGGGAAGGTGTTGGTCGAGAAGCGGCTGTGGACCAGCGCGAGGGCCGACTCGACCCGGTCGTCGGAGAGGTCGGGGTAGAACTCCTCGAGCTGGGCCGAGTCGAGCATGCCCTTGTAGACGATCGTGCGGGGCGACAGCGACGCGAAGTAGACGTCGACCTCGGTGCGGCACCGCTTGCGACCCATGAACACCCGGCGCTCCAGGTCGATGCCGGAGATGCGACGCCCCACCGGTGAGCCGATGAACAGCTGTCGGAAGGTCGGCATGGCGTCGAGGGCCATCGAGCCGATCATCGAGGCATCGGTCGGGACCTCGCGCCAGCCGAGGACCCGCAGACCCTCGGTCTCGAAGATCGATTCGACGCGAGCGGCGGCGTCGTCGGCCGCTGCCGCATCCCTCGGCAGGAACGCGCAGCCGACGGCGTAGTGACCCTCGTCCGGGAGCTCGAAGTCGACCACCTCGGACAGGAAGCGGTGCGGGACCTGCAGCAGGATGCCGGCGCCGTCGCCGGTGTTGACCTCGGCGCCCTTCGCGCCGCGATGCTCGAGGTGGCACAGCGAGTCGAGACCGTTGCGGACCATCTGGTGGGTCCGCCGACCCTCGATGTCGGCGACGAAGGCCACACCGCACGCGTCGTGCTCGTTCGCGGGGTCGTACAGCCCCTGCGCGGGCGGCAGATCACGTCGCATCACTCACTCCTCGTCGAGCCGGAGCAGCGACCGAGCCGGCGGGGCGATCGGCGGGTCACCACTGGGGGGAGCGGGACGGCGCTGGCCCGCGAGGGAAACCCTCATCGTAGTGGCGGGCTCGCCGAGCCGGGCAATCGTCGCAGGCCGGGGTCGGTCCCGCGATCGGGTCGTGTCAGGCCCGGGACAGCCAGCCGACCCGCACGTCGACGCCCTCGGTGGCGTGGACGAGCGGCGTGTCGATCACCGCCGGATCGAGGTGGATCCCGGCGGCGGCGACCAGCTCGTCGTCGATCACCTCGATCGCGGCCCGACGGAGCGGCCACGCCGGGTGGTCGACGGCGCCGTGCCAGATCCGGCCGAGGTGTCGGGTGGCGAGACCCCAGCGGGCGGTGAGGAAGTGCTCCAGGTCGGTGACCTCGCCGTCGTCGACCGCGGCACCGACGCGGACCTCCAGGTGGGAGGCCGCGCCGTCGTGCGGCCGGCGGCGCTTCGAGCGGTACGTCCAGACGTCGCCGCGCCGCTCGACGGAAGCCGTGGCCCACCGGTAGGGCAACCCGAACGCGGCCCGGGCCACCAGGACCGCCGGCGACCTGGGCACGTCGAGGGTCCAGAACCACACGGCCCGCCGGCCGTCGGGGAGCACGACGTAGGTCCGGACGTTGGTCTCGGGGAACGTCCCCACCCAGGGCACGGCGGGCACACCCGGGGGCCGGATGTCCTGCATGTGGAAGGGCACGAGCCCGACCCACGCCGTCCCGTCGAAGGTGTCGACCTCGACGCCGTCGGGGAGCAACGACGTGACCTCGTCGGCGTCGACGGGCCAGTGGACGTAGGTCAGGGAGTCCCACCGCTGCAGCATCACCGGGCGCTCGACCGGACGCGGGGTGGTGGTGGTGATGGGCTCCACGGCCGATCACGGTACGGCCGCGGCGCCCGTCGCGGGCACTCCGACCGTCGGTCGGGGGGACCAGGGGCCGGCGCAGAGGCGGTCCGTCGCCTCGGCGGGTCAGCCCGCCTGGAGCTCCTCGACGATCGGGGTCCAGAACTCGTCGTCGACCCGGTAGGGCGCGTAGAAGCTCAGCCGGTCGACGGCGTCGCCGAAGCGTCGCAGCAACTCGCCGGCCACCTTGTCGGGCTCCTCGACCACGGCGAAGGTGGCGAGGATGTCGTCGTCGATCAGATCGGCCATCTCGGCCCACTGGCCGGCCTTCGACATGGTGTTGAGCTCTCCCTGCAGCTCACCCCAGCCGTGGTGCTCGAGCACCCCCCGATAGGCGGGCGTCGAGCCGTAGAACGAGATCTGCTGGCGGACCCCGGCGGCGGCGGTGGCCATCTCGTCCTCGTCCTTGCCGGTCACGACGAACGCCGGGTAGGAGATCTCGAAGTCGGCCCGGTCACGACCGGCCTCCTCCATCCCCTCGTGGAGCTTCGGGATCGTCACGTCACGCAGGTACTGCTCGGTCGTGAAGCCGTGGACCAGGAACCCGTCGCACACCTCGCCGGCGACCTTGGTCATGAGCGGCCCGACGCCGGCGATCATGATGCGGGCGTCACCGTGCGGGTTGGGGCCCGGGTTGAAGAACGGCGTCATGATCGTGTGGGTGTAGAAGTCGCCGCGGAACTCGAGCTTGGTGTCGTTGTTCCAGCAGTCCCAGATGGCTCGGATGGCCTGGATCATCTCCTTCATGCGCGCCGCCGGCTTCGACCACTCCATCGAGAAGCGCTTGGTGATGTGGGGCTTGATCTGCGAGCCCAACCCGAGGACGAACCGACCGCCGGAGTACGCGTTGAGGTCGTAGCCGATGTTCGCGAGGAGCATCGGGTTGCGGGCGAAGGCGACGGCGATCGAGGTCCCGAGGGTGATCGACTCGGTGTGCTCGGCCGCGAGCACGTGGGGCATGAACGGGTCGTGGCTCGTCTCGGCGGTCCAGAGCCCGTCGAATCCGGCCTCCTCGGCCCGCTTCGCCGCGTCCGGGACGTCGGGCAGGAACGTGCCGGTGGTGGTGTCGACCTTCATCGCTGAGCTCCCCTCGTGACCGTGCCCGACGGTAGCCGTGGGCCGGGACCGCCCGCGACACGGCGGCCATCAGGCCCCGGCGGAGACCAGCTCGACGGGCACGCCGATGACGAAGGCAGGAACGGCGAGACGTCGGAGACCCAGCCGTCGGGAATCGGCGGTATCAGACGGCGCCACACGCGCTCGGCAGGGAGAATGGGGACGTGCCAGCCGGATCCGGACGATGACATCGGCGATCGCCGCGTGACCGCGCTCGCCTCGCCGGCCACCCGCTACGCGCTGAGCGGTGACGTGCACATCGCCTACCAGGTCGTCGACGCGGTCAGCGCCGACACCGATCTCGACATCGTCGTGGCGCCCGGGTTCGTGTCCCACCTCGACCTCCAGTGGACGATGCCCGGCTTCGCCGCGTTCGTGCGCGGCCTGACCCGCTTCGGTCGGGTGATCCTCTTCGACAAGCGCGGGACCGGCCTGTCCGATCCGGCGCCCGACGCCGACCGCTTCGACCGTCGCGTCGACGACATCGTCGGCGTCATGGACGCCGCTCGCAGCGAACGGGCGGTGCTGCTCGGCATCTCCGAGGGCGGGCCACTGGCCGCGCTCTTCGCGGCGACGCACCCGGCACGTGTCCGGGCCCTCGTCCTCTACGGGACCTTCGCCCGCGGCGCGGTCATCCCTCCGGCCACCATGGCCCGCTTCGAGGAGGCCGTGAGCCGATGGGGCGACGGGCTGACCGCCGACATCTTCGTCGCCCCCGACGAGGTCGGCCCGATGGTGCGCAACGTGACCGGGCTGTTCGAGCGGGCGTCGCTGCCCCCGGGGCTGGCCCGTTCGTTGCTGCGGTCGATCGGCGAGTGCGACGTGCGCTCTGCGCTCGCCGCCGTCACGAGCCCGACGCTGGTGCTCCAACGGATCGACGATCCCTTCGCTCGGCCACGTTGGGCACGGGAGCTGGCCGACGCCATCGACGGCGCCACCCTCGTCGAGCTGCCGGGCGACAGCCACCTCCCCTGGATCGGCGACTCCAGCGACCTCATCGACCACATCGAGCGCTTCACGACCGGGTCGACGAGCTCGGACGGCCACGACGAGCAGGTGCTCGGCACGGTGCTCTTCACCGACATCGTCGGCTCGACGCCACTCGCCGCCGAGCTCGGCGACAGCGAGTGGGCCCGCCTGCTCGACGCTCACAACGGGATCGTCCGGCGGGTCCTGGCTGCCTATCGCGGGGTCGAGGTCGACCGCACCGGCGACGGCTTCTTCGCCTTCTTCGACGCCCCCTCCCGTGGTGTCGAGTGCGCCCGGGCGCTGAGCCACGCCGTGCGCCCGCTGGGGCTGCAGATCCGCGCCGGGCTCCACACCGGGCCGTGTCGTCTGGTCGACGTGCGCAGCCTCGCCGGCCTCAGCGTGCACATCGGTGCCCGGATCGGGTCGATGGCGGGCCCCTCGGAGGTGCTGGCCTCGTCGACGGTCGCCGACCTCTGCACCGGGAGCACCCTGCGCTTCGAACCGGTGGGGCCCACCTCGCTGACGGGCGTGCCCGAGCCGGTCGACGTCGTTCGGCTCCTCCCCGACGATCGCCGGCCCGACATCGATGCGGCCCAGGGCGCCGAGCGCAGGCTGCGGCGTCCCGACCGCCTCTCGCTGGCCATCGCCCGAGCGGCACCGCGGGCGCTCCGGGCGGCGGCGCGGGTCGCCGGCGCCCGCGTCTGACCTCCCCGGTCCGGACTGGAACCGACCGGTCCGACCTGCGACCGTGTGCTCAGCGGCAGGAGGCATACGCGCATGGGCGGCACCGACTTTCTCGACCTCGACGACCAGCTCCCCGACGACGAGCTGATGATCCGCGACACCGTCCGCCGGTTCGTCGACGACAAGTGGATCCCGGTGGTCGCCGAGCACTTCGAGGCGGGCACCTTCCCCCACGACCTCGTGCCGTTGATCGGCGAGATGGGCCTGCTCGGGATGCACCTCGAGGGCTACGGGTGCGCAGGAGCCTCGGCGACCGCCTACGGCGTCGCCTGCCGCGAGCTCGAGCGGGGCGACTCCGGGCTCCGGAGCTTCGTGAGCGTCCAGGGCTCGCTCTGCATGTTCCCCATCTGGGCCTACGGCACCGAGGAGCAGAAGCAGCGCTACCTGCCCTCGATGGCGACCGGCGAGCTCATCGGCTGCTTCGGCCTCACCGAACCCGACCACGGCTCCGATCCCGGCTCGATGGCCACGACCGCCCGGCGCGACGGCGACGACTGGGTGCTCAACGGCACGAAGCGCTGGATCACCAACGGCTCGCTGGCCGACGTGGCGATCGTGTGGGCCCGCACGGACGAGGGCGTCCGTGGCTTCCTGGTCGATCGCGACACGCCGGGCTTCGAGGCCTTCGACATCGAGAAGAAGCTGTCGCTCCGAGCGTCGCACACCTCCGAGCTCGTGCTGACCGACGTCCGGGTCCCCGAGTCGCAGCGGCTGCCCGAGGCCCACGGTCTGCGTGCGCCGCTGGGCTGCCTGGCCGAAGCCCGCTACGGCATCGCGTGGGGTGCCGTCGGCGCGGCGATCGCCTGCTACGAGTCCGCCCTCGACTACCAGCTGGCCCGGCCCCAGTTCGGGCGCCCACTGGCCGGCTTCCAGCTCAACCAGGCCAAGTTCGCCGACATGATCACCCAGATCACCCTCGGCCAGCTCCTGGCGTCGCGGCTCGGTGTCCTCAAGGACGCGGGGACGATCACCACCGAGCAGGTCTCGATGGGCAAGCGGAACAACGTCGCGATGGCGCTCCAGATCGCACGCGAGGCCCGGTCGATGCTCGGCGCCAACGGCGTGAGCCTCGAGTACCCGGTCATCCGACACATGACCAACCTCGAGTCGGTCTTCACCTACGAGGGCACCCACGAGGTGCACGCGCTCGTCCTCGGTCAGCACGTCACGGGGCTCTCCGCCTTCCGAGGCTGAGTCGCCGTCCAGCCACGGTGGGTGGCGACGAGTGATCCGGCCACGATGACTACCGTGACCCCGCCCCCGCCCGACGACGCCGACCAGGACGACCCGGATGCTCTCTCCCGCAGGTGACGCGAGCGACGACGGTGACCCGTTCCTCGGCCTCGCGATCACGCTCGCGGTGACGATCGCACTGGTCGTGTCGGCCGTCGTCGTGGCGACCGCGGGCGGCCACGGCGGTCAGACCGCGACCTCGTCGACCATGGCCACCTCGACCACCGGGGCCCCGGCTCCGCCCACGACGTCGCTGCGGCCGCCCGCGCCGATCGGGGTCTCGGTCGTCTGGGCCGACGACGGCAGCGCCGAGATCCGCGGCACGGTCCAGAGCGAGGATCAGTTCGAGGCGATCGTCGCAGCCAGCGGCGCTGCCTTCGGCGAGGACAACGTCGAGGCCGACCGGCTGCTCGTCGACGACTCCGGCGGCGTGAACGCCGACGAGCGGATCGGGGTCTTCGTCTCGATCATCGATCGCATGCCCAGCCGACTCACCGAGGGGGTCGCCCTCCTCCAGGACCGTCGCCTCACGCTCACCGGCACGCTCGCGCCCGGGTTCGGTGACGACGTGTTCGACGACCTGCTCGAGACGGCGACCGACGCCGGCCTCGCCACGGGCACCGACCTCGCGGCGCCGGTCGAGCTCGCGGCCTACGAGCGGACCATCGAGGTCGGCGACGCCGAGATCGTCGTCGGCGGCACGGTGTCGTCCTCCGACGACGCCGCAGCGCTGATCGCCGCGTTGGAGCAACTCGGGCTCGGGGGCGTGGTGAACGAGCTCGAGATCACGACCGTCTCGCCGACCGACGGCTCGGTCACGCTCATCGGCGAGCTCGGTGATGCCGAGGCCGAGGCCCTACGAGCGCTCGTCGCCGATGCGATGGTGCGCGATCAGCTCGTCGTGGTGAGCGCCGAGGAGGAGGCGATCGACCAGCTCAACGAGCTGTTCTCGCTGGAGCCGATCCTGTTCGACACCGGACAGGCGACGATCCGCGACGAGTCGGCGTCGACGCTCGATCGAGCCGCCGAGATCCTGGTCGAGGTCGAAGGTGCAGCGGTGAGCATCGCCGGGCACACCGACAGCCAGGGCGACGCCGAGGCCAACCTCGTCCTGTCCGAGGACCGGGCGGAGGCGGTGCTCCAGGCCCTCGTCGAACGAGGGGTCGACCCGGGGTCGGTCATCGCCGAGGGTTTCGGCGAGAGCCGGCCGATCGACGACAACACGACCGACGAGGGCCGGCAGGCCAATCGTCGGATCGAGTTCCGGCTGCTCGGCGCCTGAGTCGAACGCACCGAACCAGGCTCAGGCGGCGTCGACGGGGACGCCGTACTTCGACTCGAACAGCACCCGGGCCTGGTCGATCCAGCCGTCGCGTTCGAGCCGCCCGGCGATCTGCGGTGCTCGTTGGACGAGTTGGGCGACGCGGGCGTCGGTGAGCAGCGCGAGCTCGCGGTAGGAATCGACGCCGAGCTCGGCGAGAGTGCGGGCCATCTTCGGCCCGATCCCGGTGATCTCGCGGAGGTCGTCGACCTCCGGGCGGCCCGAGGCCCCGTTCGTGCCGGCGTGACTCCGGGCCGCGTCGAGCTCGGCTCGGAGCTCGGACAGCTCCCGGTCACGCTGGGACAGCTCGGTGCGCAGGCGTTCGAGCTCACCGTCGGGGATGACCTCGGGCGTCGGGACCTCGCCCTCCGCCCCGGTCGGACGGGTGGCCCGCTCGAGCTCACCCCAGAGCCCCGCCAGCTCCTCGGCCTGCGACGCCAGCCGCGCATCGCGCCCCGCCAGCTCCTCGGCCTGCGACGCCAGGCGCGCATCACGCCCCGCCAGCTCCTCGGCCCGCGACGCCAGCTGCGCATCACGCCCCGCCAGCTCGTCCTCGAGCGCTCGGGTGCGCTCTTGTTGCTCCTGCTCCGCACGCTGCCAGTTGGCGAGGGCACCGTCGCGCTCGGCGATGGCGGCCTCGAGGCGCTTCGTCCGTTCGTCGTGCTCTCCGGTCGCCTCGTGGAGCCGGCTCAGGGCCTCGTCGCGCTCGGCGACCGCGGCCTCGAGGTCGGTGATGGAGGCCTCGCGCTCGTCGAGCACCCGGCGCAGCTCGACGAGCTCGTCGCTGCCGTGGCCCGGCCCGTCACCGGCGACCGATGACTCGAGCTGACCGATGCGGGTCCGACTCGAATCGAGCTGCTCGCGCACCCCCGCCAGCTCCCGATCGCGAGCCGTGACCGAGTCGCGGAGGTCGATCACCTGCTCCTCGGCCCGACGGGCCATCTCGCGCAACTCCACGACCTCGTCATCGACGGCCGGCTCGGCATCGAGACGGGCCCGCACGGCCTCGAGCTCGACTCGGAGCTCCCTCGCCTCGAGGACCTGCTCGTCGAGACGGCGCTGCAACTCGGCGGCATCACCTTCGGCGGTCTCGGCGTCACCGGCGCCGGCTGCGGTGAGCTCGCGGATCTCGGCGTCGCGCTCGTCGAGGCGGGCGCGGAGCGCAGCGACCTCCTCGCCCTCACCGGCAGCGGCCTGATCGAGCTGTGAGCTCAGCGCGGTGATGCGTCGCTCGGCGTCGGCGAGCTCTCGTTCGCGCTCGTCCACGAGTGCCGCCGCCGCGTCGGCCTCGCTGCGCAGGATCGTGAGCGTCTCGTTGTGCTCGCCGACCACGCCCTCGAGCTCCGCGGTCATCGTCGCGAAGCGCTCGGCTTCCTGGCGGAGCGCCTCGGCCTCCTGGGAGTCGCCGACCACGACGCGCTCCACGGCCGGTGCCGTTCCCGCCGTCCGACGCCACGCGAACAGCAGCCAACCGATCCCCACGCCGAGCGCCGCGGCGAGACCGAGCCAGACGACGATCTCACCGACCACGTACAGCATCTCGACCCTCCCCTCGTGTCCGTCGTGCGCTCGCGCCGCTCCGTCGTCCCATCAGGTTGCCACCACCACGATCTCGATCCGTCGGTTCGCGGGATCGCCCGCGTCGGCCACCGGCACGTCGGCGCCGAGGCCGACCGCCGTGAGCCCGTCCACCGCTGCCCCCGCCTCGATCAACGCTGCGACCACCACGTCGGCCTGGGTCTGCGAGAGGGCCGTCGCGTCGGGACCCGGCTCCCCGTCGACGTGGACCCGCACCTCGACGGGGTCGGTGCCGATCGCGAGCACACCGGCCAGACCGGCGATGATGAGCTCGGTCTCGGGCAACAGCTCGCTGGTGCCGGGCACGAAGAACGAGTCGGCCGCGAACTCCGTGCCAACGGTCGCCAGCCGCTCCTCGGTGGTCTGCCTCGGCGCCTCGAAGCTCACCTCGAGCACCGCGTCGAGTCCGCTCTCGGCGGCGATCTCCTCGAGCCGCTCGGTCACGGCGGCGGTGTCGGCGAAGGTGGTGACGCTGACGGCGAGGACCCGTTCGTCGACGTTGATCTCGAGCTCGTTGGCACCGGGCAGCGTGGCGGCGACGGCGTCCACGACGGCGCCGAAGGTGTCGGACCGCTCGACGGTGCCGTCGATGAGGAGCTCGAACGACAGCGGCGTGGGCGCCACGACGCCGGCGAGCCGCTGGGTGAGCACCTCACGGCTCGACTCGGTGCGGATGCGGCCACGCAGCACGACGACCCCGTCGACCAACTGGACGATGATGCGCTGGTCGGCCGGCAGGTCGACCGCCTCGGTGGCCTCGGTCGCCGGTTCGGGTTCCTGGTCCGATGGCCGCTCGAGCGCGACGTTGCGAACGAGGACGGTGACCGATCGCACGCCGTCACCGCTGACGACGTCGTCGATCGTGGCACGAGCGGACTGCGATTCGACCGTGCCCCGGACGGTCGCGTCCCGGCCGTCGAAGCTCACCTGGAGGGTCGAGAGGTCGAAGCCCGCAGCCTCGAGGTCGCGGACGGCCTGGCGGCGGAGGTCGTCCTCCAGACCCGGGACCGTCAGGGCGACGGTGGCGGCGGCGAGCACGAGGAACGCCGGCAGCGCGACGAGCAGGAGCAGCCGCTGCGGCGGCCACGGCGCGCGCTGGATCACCTGCTCTCCCGTTCTGCCTCGTCGAACGCCCGCTGTCCCACGTTGGTCTCTCAGTGTCGCGAATCTGGCCCGGGGGTGGTGTTCGGGCACCGAGCACCGCGCGACCGCCCTGGGCCTGACCACGACCCGTGGTTGCCTCACGCTATGAAACCACACATTCACCGCGCGGGACCGGTTCACGGCCGCCCCGGGACCGATACCGTCACCGCGCACCGCCGGAGGGGAGGCACCGTGGTCGCCGCCGATGCGCTCTACGAGCTGATGAGCACCCAACGGGCGGTGCGGCGCCTCCGCGCCGATCCGGTCCCCGACGACGTCGTCGACCGGGTGCTCCAGGCGGCCTGTTGGGCCCCGACCGGCGGCAACGGCCAGCCGTGGCGGGTGGTCGCCGTGCGCGCCCCGGAGCGCAAGCGTCGGCTCGCGGAGCTGTACGCGCCGATGTGGCACGCCTACGCCGAGCGGTACGCCACCAAGCTGGAGCGCATCCCCGAAGGACGCCGACGTGACTCGGCCCGGCGGACGTTGGAGGCGGGCACCCACCTCGCCGACCACCTGCACGAGGTCCCGGTCGTGCTCGTGTTCCTCGCCGACCTCGACCGCATGACGATCACCGACGCCGACCTCGACCGACCCTCGATCGTCGGTGGTGGCTCGGTCTACCCGGCGGTGCAGAACCTGCTGCTCGCCTGCCGTGCCGAAGGGCTGGGCTGCGTCCTCACCACCCTGCACTGCGCCCACGAGGCGGAGGTGCGAGACATCATCGAGGCGCCTCCGGAGTGGGCCGTGGCCGGGGTCGTGCCGATCGGGTGGCCGGTCGGCGGCGGCCACGGACCGATCACCCGGCGGCCGCCCTCGGAGATGGTCTTCGACGACACCTTCGGCACCCCGCACGCCTGAGCGCACCTCACCGACACGGCCGCATTGGTCCCATCGCGTGGGTCGGGCCAGACTCGACCGGTCGTCGGGGAGCGGAGGGGTCGTGGGGCAATCGGAGCGGATCGCGGTGCGGATCGACCCGACGACCGGTCGGAAGCTCTTCGACACCAGGGCCGCCGCCAACCCCGCCGTCACCGGCAAGGGCTACTCCGTCGTCGCCGACGACCAGCTCACCTCGCTGCCCGACGCACCGGTCGGGGCCCGCTTCGATGATGCGGCGCAGGAGCGCTACCGGCGGGACAAGGCGAAGCGCCAGGGCACCGGCGACTACATCGCCATGGACGGCGAGTTCCGCCGCTACCTCGTCGACCACTACTCCGACGACCCCGTGCCTCGCGACCCGCTCGACGACGAGTGCGACGTGCTCGTGGTCGGCGCCGGGTTCGCCGGCCTGCTGCTCTGGTACCGGCTCTCCCAGGCCGGCATCACCGACGTCCGGTTCTGCGAGAAGGGCGGTGACGTCGGCGGCACCTGGTACTGGAACCGCTACCCGGGCGTGGCGTGCGACGTCGAGAGCTACAGCTACCTCCCGCTGCTCGAGGAGATGGACTACGTCCCGTCGATGAAGTTCGCCTCGGGCTTCGAGATCCTCGACTACTGCCGTCGGATGGCCGATCGCTTCGGCTTCTACGAGCAGTGCCTGTTCCACACCACCGTCGAGGGCGCCGAGTGGGACGACGCCGCCGCCCGGTGGACGGTCCGCACCGACCGGGGCGACGTGATGAGCGCCCGCCACCTCGTCCTCGCCAACGGACTGCTGACGACACCCCAGCTCGCCCGCATCGACGGCATGGAGACCTTCGCCGGTGACTCGTTCCACACCTCGCGCTGGGACTACGACGTCGACCTCACGGGCAAGCGAGTGGGGATCATCGGCACCGGGGCGACGGCGGTGCAGGCGGTGCCGGAGCTGGCGAAGGTGGCCCGCGAGCTGTTCGTCTTCCAACGCACCCCGTCGACCGTCGACGTGCGCGACCAGCGCGAGACGACCGACGCCGAGCGCGAGCGATGGGCGAACGAACCGGGCTGGGCGGTGGCCCGCCGGAAGCGCTTCGCGAAGATCTCGGCGGGGCGGACGGCGCTGCAGGCCAACGACGCCTACCTCTCCGGCGAGGTCGACGACTTCAAGGAGCGCAAGCAGCACGACGGCGAGCTCACGCCCGAGGAGCACGTCGAGAAGCTGTTGGGGACGAACTTCCGGATCATGGAGCAGATCCGGGCCCGCATCGACGCGATCGTGGAGGACCCGGCGACCGCGGAGGCGTTGAAGCCCTGGTACCCGTACGGGTGCAAGCGTCCGACCTTCCACGACGAGTACCTGCCGTCGTTCAACCTCCCGCACGTGCACCTCGTCGACTGCGCGCCCGAGGGGGTCCGTCAGATCAACGAGCGGGGCGTCGTGCACGGGGGCACGGAGTACCCGCTCGACGTGCTGATCTTCGCCACCGGGTTCCGGTTCATGGCCACCTCCACCTTCGACATGGTGCGAGGCGCCGATGGCCGGTCGTTGACCGAGAAGTGGGCCGAGGAGGGCACCCGCACCTTCCTCGGGGTGCACAGCCGGGGCTTTCCGAACCTCTTCGTCATCACGGGTCCGCAGGGCGGTGGTGGGGCGTTCAACTTCACCGACTCGATCGAGGCCCACGTGCGCTACGTGGTGTGGATGCTCACGACCATGGCCGAGCGGGATGCCACCGTCGTGGACGTCACCGAGGAGCACGAGACGGCCTGGGCCGACCACTGCCGCCGGGCCGACCTGCGCTCGGCGCCGTTGCGCGACTGCGTGAGCTACTACAACGGCTACGGCACCGCCGAGCCCGGCAGCCTCGCCTACTACGGCGGCGGGCGCTGGCACGACCACCGACGTGACGCGCAGGAGACCCTGGCGCCCTACGAGTTCGGCTCGGGCGGAGCAGGCCGGTGATGGAGGAGCTCGACGTCTCCCTCGCGCTCGACCCCACGCCTCCCCCGGCGTGGTTCACCGAGGCGCTGGCCGTGCCCGAGACCCTCGGGCGGGTCGAGGTCGACGGCTGCGAGATCGCCTACATCGAGCGGGGCGACCGCGACCGACCCCACGTGCTGCTGCTCCACGGGTTCCTGGCCCACGCCCGGTGCTTCGACATGGTGGCGCCACTGCTGGTCGACGACCTCCACGTCGTGGCCATGGACATGTCGGGCATGGGCGACTCGGGGCACCGGCCCGCCTACGGGCGTGAGCAGCGGGCGGCCGAGATCCTCGCCGTGGCCGAGGCGACCGGCATGACCGACGGGGTCCACCCGTGGTTCCTCGTCACCCACAGCTACGGCTCGACGGTGGGCATCGACCTCTTCGAGCTGCATCCGGGGGCGGCGGCCGGCTTCGTGCTGTGCGACCTCATGTTCCTGCCGCCGGTCCAGCTCCGGGCCCACATGGAGGAGTCGGGCAACCGGATCTCGCAGCGTCCGACCCGCCCCCACGCCGTGCGACCCGACCTCGAGACCGCCCTCGCCCGCTACCGGCTCGCTCCCCCGCAGCCGTGCGAGAACCCGTGGGCGGTGCGCCACGTCGGCATCCACTCCCTGCGAGCGGTCGAGGGGGGCTACATCTGGAAGTTCGACCCCGGGGTTGCCAGCGGTGACCGGCGCGAGCCCGACTGGTGGGAGCAGCTCGGTCCTCGCTTCGCCGCCCTCGACGTCCGCCGCTCGGTGGTGCACGGCGAGCGGAGCCTGCTGTTCAACGCCGACGCGGCCGAGTACGTGCGGGGCCTCGTCGGCGCCACCGTGCCGATCGTCGCGGTGCCCCACGCACATCACCACCTGATGCTGGATCAGCCCATCGCGTTCGCCTCGGTGATCCGCACGACCCTGGCGACGTGGATGGCCACCGACGCAGGCTGACCGACTCGGGACCAGGCCGGGCACGAGGCGGAGACCGCCCGGGCTTGCCGGATCCGAGCGGCTCGCACTGGGCGTGCGGACGCGACCCGACCGTCGTTCTCGACTGCTCGGGACGGGCCGAACTGGGCGGTG
Source organism: Actinomycetota bacterium (assembly GCA_039197885.1). Lineage (GTDB taxonomy): Bacteria > Actinomycetota > Acidimicrobiia > Acidimicrobiales > Poriferisodalaceae > JBCBSZ01. Next base: position 17,658 of record JBCCTY010000051.1, read on the forward strand.
TTCCCGGGCGGACGGTCTGTGTTCTGAGCGCGCGTTGTCGAGTGACTCGGGCCGGATCACCGCACCACCCCCGCGGTAGGTTGTGGTCATGGACAGCGACCGGGTCTGGACCGCCGCCGAGCTCGAGGCGATGTCACCCGACGAACGTGACGCCGTCATCCGGGACGGCTTCGTCACCGACCCCGAGCAGGTTCCCACCGAGTTGATCGAACGCGCCCGCCGCAAGGCCGACGCTCGCATCGCAGCCACCGAATCGCGCCCACTGCCGAGGTGACGCGGCGCACCGTCCGCATCGACAGCCAGTTCTTCGCCGAGCTCGACGCTCAACTCGATGAGACCCGCGGGCCGAACGGTGAGCCGTCAGCCACCGACTTCCTGCTCATCGACCTCCCCACGATCGCGGAGGGCTTCGCCGAGCGCTTCGACGAGCTCCCATCGCTCTACCCGGACCGCAGCGACTACCGGTACCTCGTCGCCACCGGACGACTCGTGCGAGCCGTCGTGGTGACCGGCCAACTCGTCGACCACGACTCGATCGTGCTGTTCGGCATCGACATCGACCAGGCCTGATCCAACAACCACGCCCTCGATCGA
>JBCCTY010000052.1:0-18051 GCA_039197885.1 Actinomycetota bacterium
GTCGGGCGGAGCTCGGCGGCGAGGTCGTCGAGCGGGAGGTAGTAGGCCGGGTAGTAGGGCACCTCCCAGACCAGGACGGGTGTCGTCGTGTCGACCACCTCCTGCCCGCCGAGGGTCGCCCGGACCCGCTTGGCTCCCCGCTCGACCCGGACCCGTCCCCTGCTGCTCATGTCCGTGCCAACTCACGAACGCAGCTGAGGATTCCTCAGACGCTCGCCGTCGACTCAGAGGAGTCGGCAGGCGGCTGCGACGAGGGCGGCGTTCGAGTCGGCCCGCCGCCCGTCGGGGAGTCGGCGCGTGTCCTCGAGTCCGATGCGGGTGGCGAGGCCGAGTCGGCCGGCGAGCGAGAGGACCGCCCACGTCGATCGCCCCGCGCCGTGGACGAGGCGGTCGCCCGTCGCCCCGACGCCGTCGAGCGCCTCGAGCACGGTGGTGACGAGCGCGGCGGCGTCCTCGGGTGACTCGCCCCCGACGGCCTCGACGAGGAGGCGTCGGCATCGGCCGGCGAGACCCGACACGGCGAGGCGGTCGACGTCGGCCACGCTCCACAGCCCCGCCTCGACGCCGATGCCCCGATCGAGGAGGACCTCGGCGGTCTCGACCGCGCCCACCTCGCTCAGGTTCACGGACGCGACGTCGGGCAGGTGCTCCCAGCGGCGGATCTGGCCGAGTCGACGGACCGGGTCGGGCTCGATCCAGGCCCCGGTCGACACCGAGATCTCCACGTCGGGCGCGACCCGTCGGATGGCGAGCAGCGTGCGGGCCACGTCGGCGGCGTCGAGGCTCTCGGTGCCGTCCTCACCACGGGGATGGACGTGGATGGCGTCGGCGCCGACGCGAAGGCAGCGCAGCAGGTCGTCGGCGACCGCTCGGGGGCGGACCGGCAGCGCCGGATGATCGTCGGCGGCCCGGGCGCCGTTGACGCACACCTGGAGCCGGACGGTCGGCGTGTCGCCCGCGTCGCGCATGGGCAGGAGTCTCGCGCTCGACGGCGGGTGCGCCGGCGCGAGGTGAGGGACCGGTCAGCCGGCGTGATCGTGGGCGAGCACGTCGCGGATCGACACGATCCCGACCACCCGGTCGCCGTCGACCACCGGCAGGTGCCGGATGGCGCCGGCCAGCATCTGCTCGGCGGCCTCGTCGGCACGATCGTCGGGGCCGAGGGTGGCGACGTCCATGCTCATAACGTCCTCGACGCGGGCCTCGTCGGGGTCCTCGCCGTCGGCGAGGGCACGGACGATGTCGCGCTCGGAGAGGAAGCCGGCCATCGCGGCGTTGCGCTCCACGACGACCGAGCCGATCTCGCCGCGGGTCAGGACCTCGGCGGCCTCGCGGAGGGTGCTCGTGCACCGGATGGTCGTCGGTGCCGGTTGCATCAGGTCGGCGATTCGGGTTCCGGTCATGGGGCCAGCGTCCCGCCGGGCCGGACCGTTCGACAGGGGCGAAGGTCCCCGGGTGTGCCCGACGTGACGGGCGTCTCGCGGGTAGTCTCTGGCGGCGGCCCAGCAGGGCCGTGTGCGTCTCGATTGCGCCCCGACGTGGCCCCTGACTACGTTGTAAGCGCTTTCAGGCGTTGTGACATGACGCCGATGGCCACCGCCCGCCCCGGGCGGTACCCGCCAGGGGACGTGCGGGAAGCAAGCGTGGAGGTCGATCGACCTCCGGGAGGGAACACATGTCCAAGCGATGGTTGAAGCTGCTCGGGGTCCTGCTGGCCCTGGGCATGATCGCCGCAGCCTGCGGTGACTCCGACGACGACGCGGACGACGGTGGCGAGTCCACCGAGGCCGACGCCGGCGCCGAGGGCGGCGACGAGGAATCCGACGACACCGAGGCCCCGGCCGAGGACGAGGCGACCGACGACACCGAGGCGTCGACCGATGACGCTCCTGCCGGTGACGCCGACCTGTCCGGGACCACCGTGTCCATCCTCGGTCCGGAGACCGGTGAAGAGGCCGAGGGCTTCATCGCCGGCTTCGCGGCGCTCGAGGCCCAGGGTGTGACGATCGAGTACACCGGCTCCCGCGACGCCACGACCGAGCTGAACCTCGCCGTCGAAGCCGGCAGCCCGCCGGACCTGGCGGTGATCCCGCAGCCGGGTCGGATCCTGCAGTTCGCCGAGAGCGGCGACGCCGTGGCGATCCCGCAGTCGGTCCTCGACAACGTCGCCGGGAACTTCAACCCGTTCTGGTTCGAGCTCGGCACCTTCGAGGGTGAGGCCTACGGCATGCCCAACAAGGGCGACGTGAAGAGCCTCGTCTGGTACAGCCCGGCGACCTTCGAGGCCAACGGCTACACCATCCCCGAGACGTGGGACGAGCTGACCGCCCTCGCCGATCAGATGAAGGCCGACGGCATCGCCCCGTGGTGCATCGGCATCGGCTCCGGCGACGCCACCGGCTGGGTCTTCACCGACTGGATGGAGGACGTGATGCTCCGTCTGCAGGGCCCCGAGGTCTATGACCAGTGGGTCAGCAACGAGCTGCCGTTCAACAGCCCCGAGGTCGCCGAGGTGGCCGAGTTCGTCGCCGACATCTGGTTCGGCGAGGACAACGTGCTCGGCGGTCGCGACATCATCGCCTCGACGGGCTTCCAGGAGGCCGGCCTCCCGCTGCTCGATGGCGACTGCGGCATGCACCGCCAGGCCAACTTCTACGCGGCGCAGTTCGTCGAGGCCGGTGCCACCATCGGTGAAGACGTCGACATCTTCTACCTGCCGACGATCACCGACGAGTTCGGCACCGTCGTCCTCGGCGCCGGCACCCACGCGGTCGCCTTCTCGGATCGCCCCGAGGTGATGGCCGCCCTCGAGCACATCGGCACGGCGCAGTACGCCAACGACCGCATCTCGTCGGATCGTGGCGGGTTCCTGTCGCCGAACACCGCCCATGACACCGGGCTGTACTCGTCGGACCTCGACCGCTCGCTGGCCGAGATCCTCGTGAGCGCCGATCCGTTCCGCTTCGACGCCTCGGACCTGATGCCGGGTGAGGTCGGTGCTGGCGAGTTCTGGCGTTCGGGCACCGACTTCGTGTCGGGTGCGATCGAGCTGCAGGAGTTCCTGGACAACACCCAGGACGCCTGGCCGTCCTGATCGGCCGTGGGCCCGGTTCACCAGCACGCCATGCGAGCTGCTGAACCAGTGAAGTGATGCGACGGGCCGGTGGCGAACGCCACCGGCCCGTCGTGCTTCACCGGAAGTGTGAGACGCTGTCCCACCGATCGGTGGGGGACGAGGGGGAGAACTTTGGGCACGCTGATCAACACGGCCGTCACGGTCGTGATCTCTCTGGCGCTGGCGGCGGCGATCTTCGTCGGGTCGAACCGCCTCATCGACCAGATCCAATCGAAGTACGCGGCGGCGATCGCCGGCCTGGGGGGCCTCGTCGGCCTGCTCGTCGGCGCCGTCCTCCAGCACAACGACATCCTCAAGATCGGCGGCGACCCGCCGCTGTACGTGTTCGGGAACGGCTGGCTCACGATCGTGCTCGGCGGTGCGGTGTTCGCCGGACTCGGCTACCTCGTCGGACAGCGGACGGAGCCGTCACTCGAGCGCAAGACGGTGCTCGAGCGGAACTGGCGGGTGCTGCCGTTCGTCGTCCCTGCCGTCTTCTTCGTCGGGATGGGTCTCGTGATCCCGTCGTTGCGGACGATGCTCCTGTCGCTCAACGACGGCCGACGCGGCGACGGGTCGTGGAGCCTCGAGCAGTACCAGGCCATCTTCGAGGACGACGCCAACCTGAACTTCGACAACTTCGGCGGCATCTTCACGAGCCGCCTCACGATCGTCGGGCTCTTCGCCGTGTTGTTGGCGGCCTCGGGGGCCTGGGCCAGCACGCGACGACTGCAGCGCGGCCCGGGTCGGAGCCGCACCGCCGTCGACTCGGTGGTCACCGTCGAGCGGGTCGCCCTCGGGCTCCTCGCCGCGGTCGGTGTGCTCGTGGCCGTCGGCCTGGTCGAGGCCGTGGTCCGCGATCCGAACCGGTCGGCGATCTTCGACAACGTCCTCACACCCCTGGTGTCGAGTCCGATCACGCTCGCCGTGGTGGTGCTGCTCATCGCCGGAGGAGCGGCGCTGTGGCTCTCCTCGCGCAGCGAGACGGGAGAGCGTGACCAGCTCGACTGGGGCTCCCCGAGGGCCAGCACCACCCTCGTGATCGCCGCCATCCTGATCCTCTTCGCGGTGTTCTCGACGCTGCAGTCGGTGATCTGGAACAACCTCTGGTGGGTCGTCGTGGTGACGGGGCTGTCGGTGACCCTGGGGCTCCTCCTGGCGGTGCTCGCCGACCGGGCACGGGGTGAGGTGGTTGCCCGGACCCTGATCTTCCTGCCGATGGCCATCTCCATGGTCGGCGCCGCGGTCATCTGGGACTTCATGTACGAGCTCCAGCCGACCGGCGACCAGACGGGCCTGGTCAACGCCATCCTCCAGGGAATGGGCTGGGAAGCCCGCGGCTTCTTCATCAACGGTTCGATGATCCCGTGGAACAACTTCTGGATCATGCTCATCCTCGTCTGGATCCAGACCGGGTTCGCGATGGTGATCCTGTCGTCGGCCATCAAGGGCGTCCCGACCGAGCTGATCGAAGCGGCTCGGGTCGACGGCGCCACCGAGGTCGACGTGTTCTGGCGGGTCATCATCCCGCAGATCCGCACCACGATCGTCGTGGTGACCACGACCCTGATCATCGTCGTCATGAAGGTCTTCGACCTCGTGAAAGCGACGACCGGAGGTGCCAACCGCACGAACGTGCTCGCCAACGAGATGTTCGATCAGCTGCGGGATCGCAACTTCGGACTGAGCAGCGCCTTCGCGGTGCTGATCTTCGCGCTGACCTTGCCGGTCATGGTCTCCAACGTCCGTCGCAACCTGAAGGAGGTCAGCTCATGACCGATGCAGCCACTCGTGAGTCAGGCCTCTTCTCCGCGGAAGCGGCGCTCGAAGACTCGGTCGGGGGTCGCCTCCGGCGGATCCTGGGTGCGGTACCCACCTGGGTGCTGTGGATCGTCGTCATCGTCTGGACGGTGCCGAGCATCGGGTTGCTCGTGTCGTCGTTCCGACCGGTCGAGGAGATCAACGAGTCGGGTTGGTGGACCATCGTCACCAACCCGGCCTTCACGATCGAGAACTACCGGGAGATCCTGTTCGACCCGCCGGGCGGCACCGACTCGATGTTCGTGTTCATGCTGAACACCATCGCGATCGTGCTCCCGGCCACCGTCGTGCCGATCGCGGTGGCCACGTTCGCGGCGTACGCCTTCTCGTGGATGGAGTTCCGGGGCCGCAACTGGCTGTTCGTCGGGTTGATCTCGATGTTGGCGCTGCCGAACCAGATGACGTTCGTCCCGCTCCTGCAGCTGTTCCAGGGCGGCGCGACCTGGACGTTGCCGTTCACCGAGCAGACGATCCGACTGTTCCCCGAGCTCGGGATCGCGAACACGGCCGCTGCGGTGTGGCTCACCCACACGGCGTTCGGGCTGCCGCTGGCGATCTACCTGCTGCACAACTACATCTCGCAGCTCCCGAGGGACATCTTCGAGGCCGCTCGGATCGACGGCGCCGACCACTACACCATCTTCACGAAGCTCATCATCCCGCTGTCGATGCCCGCCATCGCCGCCTTCGCGATCTTCCAGTTCCTGTGGACCTGGAACGACTTCCTGGTGGCGTCGGTGTTCCTCAACGACAACGAACCGATGACCGTGGCGTTGGTCAACATCGTCGGTGAGCGAGGACAGAACGCCCACCTACGGTTCCCGTCGGCGTTCGTGACGATCCTCATCCCGTTGATCGTCTTCCTCGCCCTCCAGAAGCACTTCGTCCGAGGGCTGCTGGCCGGTTCGGTCAAGGGCTGATCGGATGGCTCGGGGTGCGGTGGCTGGTCGACCGGTCACCGCACCCCGGGTCGCTCAGTCGGCGAGCACCTCGTCGATCGTCACGGCACGACCCTCGTCGATCGCTCGGTGGGCGGCGACGCCGACCGCCACGGCGAGGAGGCCGTCGTCGAGCGACACCGCCGGCTTGGCACCGGCCCGCACGACCTCGAGGAAGTCGAGGTGCTCGAGGTACGACGAGCCGTGGTGGTGGCCCTCGTAGCGGATGCGGTCGTCGTGGACGTGCTCGACGACCACGCCGGGGCGCCCTCCCTCTCGTCGACCGAGGCGGTACTCCATCGACGGGGTGAAGGCCTCGACCTTGCCGGCGTCGCCGACCGCGACGACCTCGCCCTGCTCCTTCGAGGCCTCGGCGAACATGCAGAGGTCGAGCATCGCCCGCACGCCGTTCTCGTATTCGACGACGACGTAGGCGTTGTCGAGGATGTCGGGCACCTCGCCGTCGTAGGACTCGTCGAGGTGGTTCACGTCCTGGGACCCCGACGCCAGCACCCGGACCGGTCGGGCCGCGCTGATCAGGTTCATCAGGTCGAAGAAGTGGCAGCACTTCTCGACCAGCGTGCCGCCGGTGTTGCGGTTGAACCGGTTCCAGTGGTCGACCTTGTCGAGGAAGGGGAATCGATGCTCGCGGATCGCCAGCATGCGCAGCCGTCCGATCTCACCGGCGGCGACGTCGGTCACGAGTCGGGTGATCGCCGGCATGTAGCGGTACTCGAGGCCGACCCACACCACGGCGTCGGCAGCGTCGGCCGCCGCCATCACCCGACGGCAGTCCGCGATCGTCGTGCACAGCGGCTTCTCGGTGAGCACCGGCGTGCCGGACTCGATCACGTCGAGGAGCACGTCGACGTGGGTCATGTTGGGTGAGGCGACGACGACGGCGTCGACCGAGCCGCTCTCGAGGAGCGCCCGGTGGTCGGTGTACTCCGCCACGGTGCCCCGCATGGCCCAGCGAGCCTGCTGGCGGGAGTGCTCGCTCGGATCGGCGATGGCGGTGATGGTCGCGCCGTCGACCACCTTGAGGTTCTCGATGTGCTCCACGCCCATCATCCCGGTGCCGATGACCCCGTACCGGACCTCGTCCATCGTGCCCTCCACGTGCTCGCCTCCGACCCCGGACCTCCCCGTGGCAGGAGCAGTAGCGTAGGCGTCCGTGATCACGACCAACGAGAGCGACGGACTGGTCCGTTCGGGCCCACGCACCCTGGCCGACGGCATCGAGGTGGGCCCGCTCGCCTTCGGGTGCTGGCGGTTCACCAACGCCGACGTCGCCGAGTCGCAGGCGCTGATCGAGGCGGCCCTCGACCACGGCATGAACCTCATCGACACCGCCGACGTCTACGGCCTCGACTGGGGTGGCACCGGCTTCGGGACCAACGAGGAGATCCTCGGCTCGGTCCTCTCGGCGGCCCCGGGGCTGCGCGACCGGATGGTCCTCGCCACCAAGGGCGGGATCCTCCCGCCGGTGCCCTACGACCAGAGCGCCGCCTACCTCCGCCAGGCCTGCGAGGACTCGCTGCGGCGGCTGCAGGTCGAGACGATCGACCTCTACCAGATCCACCGGCCCGATCTGTTCGCCCATCCGGCCGACGTCGCCGCCACGCTCGTGGCGCTGCGCGACGAGGGCAAGATCCGCGAGGTCGGCGTCTCGAACTTCACCGTGGCCCAGACCGATGCGCTGGCTGCGCTGCTGCCGTTCCCGATCGCCACCGACCAGCCGGAGTACTCCGTGGTCCACCTCGATCCGATGCGCGACGGCACGTTTGACCGGGCGATGCAGCACGATCGCGTGCCGCTGGCCTGGAGCCCACTCGGCGGCGGGCGGGTCGTCTCGGGCGAGGGCCTGCGACCGGAGCTCGTCGCCGTGCTCGACCGTCTCGCCGAGCGCGAAGGCGTCGACCGGGCCGCCGTCGCGATGGCGTTCGTCCTGGCCCACCCGAGCGCGCCGGTGGTCATCGTGGGCAGCCAGCGCGCCGAGCGCCTGGCCGGCGCCACCGTCGCCCTCGGCGTCCACCTCGACCGCAACGACTGCTACGACATCATCGAGGCATCAGAAGGGGTCCCCCTGCCATGACGTCCGTTCCCGAGCTCTCCTGGTTCTCGGCGCTCTGCGACGACGACTACGAGTTCCTGGGGGTCCCCGACCCCCTCCTCCGAAGCTCGTGGGAGCACTGTCGCGGCATCGCGCTGCGAGCCGAGGAGGCCGGCTTCGACAACCTCCTCCTGCCGTCGGGATACGCGCTGGGGATCGACAACACCGCGTTCGCCGCGGCGATCTCCCAGGTCACCGAGCGCATGCGCGTGCTGCTGGCGATCCGCTGCGGCGAGCTGGTGGTGCCCCAGCTCGCCCGCCAGCTCGCCACGGTCGATCGGATGCTCGGTGGCCGACTGACGATCAACATCATCTCGTCCGACGTCCCCGGTGAGGAGCTCGACAGCGCTCCCCGCTACCGACGCAGCACCGAGATCATGCACGTGCTGCGGTTGTTGCTGAACGGCGAGGGCGTCGACTTCGACGGCGACTTCATCCGGCTGAAGATCGACCCGCCGCGGATCTCGACGGTCAGCGGCAGTTGCCCGCCCTACTACTTCGGTGGCCTGTCCGACGCGGCCCGCGAGTGCGCCGCCCGCGGCGCCGACGTGTTCCTCATGTGGCCCGACAAGGTCGACGGCGTTCGCGAGGTGGTCGCCGACATGGACGCCCGGGCCGCCTCCTTCGGTCGGAGCCTGCGGTACGGCTGGCGGTCACACGTGATCGTCCGCGAGACCGAGGACGAGGCCCGCGCCGCCGCTCGCCGCCTGCTGTCGCGCCTCGACGACGAGGAGGGCCGCAGGATCCGCGAGCGCAGCCTCGACAGCGCCTCGGCGGGTGTCGCCAAGCAGGCCGAGCTCCGCGAGGGCGCCGACGACGAGGGCTACGCCGAGCGACACCTCTGGACCGGCGTCGGCCGCGCCCGGAGCGGGGCGGGTGCGGCGATCGTCGGCGACCCCGACCAGGTCGCAGCCCACATCCGCTCGCTCAGTGATGCCGGCATCGGGGCCTTCATCCTCTCGGGCTACCCCCACGTGACCGAGTGCGACCTCTTCGCCCGCTACGTCCTGCCCCAGCTCGACCACGGACCGCTCCAGGTCGATCCACAACCGGTCACCGTGGCGTGAACGCGGGCACCGTCGTCGTGATCCGCGACGGCCACGGCGCCGCCTAGCCTCTCCCCATGGCCCGCTACACCACCACCGTCTCGAGCCCCCACCCGGCGGAGGCGGTCTTCGACTCGCTCGCCGACTTCTCGACCGTCGCCCAATGGGACCCCAACGTCGAGAGCGCCACCCGCATGGAGGAGGGCGAGCTCGCCGTCGGCTCGAAGTTCAAGGTCCTCAACGACTTCTTCGGTCGCAAGCAGAAGCTCGTCTACGAGATGCTCGCCTACGACCGTCCGAACGAGTTCGTCGTCGAGGCGAAGACCTCGTCGTTCGACTCCAACGACACCGTGACGATCACCCCGACCTCGTCCGGATGTGATGTCACCTACGACGCCATCATCACGATGAAGGGCGTCGGACGGTTCTTCGATCCCGTGATCGGCCTGCTGTTCCGCATCGTCGGGGGCAAGGCCGAGAAGGGTCTCCGCGACTACGTCAACCGGCCCGACCTCGTCGCCGGTTGACCAGCTAGGTTCCTCCCGACCGGGAGGGGAACCGATGTCCGACGACGTGCTCGCCCGCCACGACGCCACGGCGCTGGCCGCGCTGATCCGGGACGGCGAGCTCACGCCGACCGAGGTGACCGAGGCCACCATCGCCCGCATCGAGGCGCTCGACGGCGACGTCAACGCCGTCATCCACCCGGCGTTCGAGCGGGGGATGGCCGAGGCGGCCTCGCCCGACCTGGCCGACGGGCCCTTCCGCGGCGTGCCCATGCTGATGAAGGACCTGTGGCCGTCGACGGCCGGCGAGCCCCTCCACCTCGGCAACAAGGCGCTCGCCGCAGCGGGCTACGTGCACCCGACCGACGCCGACCTGACCGTCCGGTACCGCGAGGCCGGCTTCGTGATGGTCGGTCGCACCAACACCCCGGAGCTCGGTCTCGTCGCCACGACCGAACCCGAGTCCCACGGGCCGTCGAGGAACCCGTGGGACCTCGCCCGGAGCCCGGGCGGGTCGAGCGGCGGTGCGGCGGCTGCGGTCGCGGCGGGCATGGTGCCGGCCGCCAACGCCTCCGACGGTGGCGGTTCGATCCGGATCCCCGCTGCCCATTGCGGCCTCGTCGGGCTCAAGCCGTCGCGCGGACGGGTGCCGATGGGGCCGATGCAGGAGGAGTGGAGCGTCTCGGTCCAGCACGTCGTGTGCCACACCGTCCGGGACTGCGCCGGGATCCTGGATGCGACCGCACGACCGTTCCCCGGCGACGGGGTGATCGCACCACCGCCGTCCCGGCCCTTCGCCGCGGAGGTCGGCGCCGACGCGGGACGGCTCCGGATCGGCCTCCTCCCCGTCAGCCCACGGGACGACACGACGACCGACGACGAGTGCGCCGGTGCCGCTCGCGACGCCGCGTCGCTCCTGGAGCGCCTCGGCCACGACGTGGTGGAGGCCCATCCCGCCGCCCTCGACCGCACCGAGGAGCTGGGTGACGCGTTCATGACCAACTGGTTCTCCAACTGCCGCAAGAACCTGAGCTGGATCGAGTCCGTGCTCGGGCGCGAGCTCGTCGAGGACGACGTCGAGCCGGCCACCTGGATCATGGCGCAGATGGCGCTGGGCGTGAGCGGCCAGGACTACATGGCGGCCCAGAGCGCGATGGCGGGGTTCCGGCGGGAGATGCTCCAGTGGTGGGCCGACGGCTTCGACCTGCTCCTGACCCCCACGATGGCGGCGTTGCCCGCCGAGCTCGGCGACCTGGTGGCGACCGAGGACGACCCGACCCGGGCCCTGCGCCACTCGGCGCCCTACGCCGCGTTCACCTCACCGTTCAACGTGACCGGGCAGCCGGGCATCTCGCTCCCGCTCGCACGGAGCGCCTCGGGTCTCCCGATCGGGGTGCAGCTGGTCGCGGCGTACGCTCGCGAGGACCTGCTGCTCCGCGTCGCCGCCCAGCTGGAGGCCGAGGTCCGATGGGCCGACGTCCGGGCGCCGATGCACCCGTGAGCGGCATCGACGAGCCCGACGAGGAGGACCGGTGATCCAGCGCATCGACGAGTTGGTGGCGTCCGGCGCGGACGACGCCGCCGCGCAGCTCGCTCGTGAGGCGGGTGACCGCGCCGAGCTGGAGGCCGCCCGAGTCGGCCTCCAACGCCGGGTCCGTCGCAACAGCAGCGACCATGCCGCCGTTCGCGGCCTCCGCCTGGTGTCCGCCGCCCTCGACGAGCTCCCCCGCGACGAGGAGTTCACGTTCTTCAACCTCCACAAGGGCAGGTAGGAGCACGCCCCGAGCGCTCAGTCGTCGGCGGCGGGTTCGGTGGTGCGCACGGCCATCGTGCGCTGGTCCTCGAAGCACCAGGCCCAGTCCTCACCGGGCTCGGCCGACCGCATGATCGGGTGACCGGTGGAGTGGTGGTGGGCCCGGGCGTGGCGTCCGGGTGAGCTGTCGCAGCACCCCACGTGGCCGCAGGTCGTGCAGATGCGGAGGTGAACCCACCGGGTGCCCTCGCGGAGGCACTCCTCGCACCCCGTCGCCGAGGGGCGGACGGCCCGGATCTGGCCGGCGTGCTCACACGCCTCGTCGTCGCGGAGGTGCGTCGTGATCACAGCGTCAGGATCGAGCATCGACTCGCTCGGGATCACCGCCATCGTGCCGACGGCGCCCTCGACGACCACGTCGACGAGGCGCTCGGGAAGCGCGAAGTTGCCCAGGGTGTGGGTCACCAGCGCGTCCGAGGACGCGAAGTCGTCGGCGACCACGTGATCGCAGAAGCCCGACGACTGGAGCTCGGCCGCCTCCTCGGTGGTGGAGACCCGGGCGAGCACGGGGACCTGCTGCCCCAGCGCCTTGCAGACGGCCGCCACCTGGTGGACCCGGGCAGCGTCGTCGTCGGCGATCACGACGAGCCTGGCGGCGCTGACGCCGGCCTGCTCGCCGATGAAGCGCCGGACGATGTCGCCCTGGATGACGTGGCGGCCCTCGTCCTCGGCGGTTCGCCCCGCGATCGGGTCGAGCGTGACGATCACGTAGGGGATCTCGACCAGGTCGAGTGACCGGGCGATCGTCTGGGCCTGCCGCCCGTAGCCGGCGAGCACGACGTGGTCGCGGAGATCGGTTTGGCCGTGCACCGGCGCATCGACGTCGAGGAGCTGCGCATCGGGTGCATCGGTGTCCCGCAGTCGGTCGGCCACGACATCGGCGAGTCGGACCCCGAAGGGGGTCAGGATCATGAGGAAGACGGTGACGGCGATGAAGGCGTCGGCACCGTTGTCGAGGCCGGCCGGGACGAGCCCGACCTCCGCGCCGGCGCGCTCGAGCACGAACGAGAACTCACCGACCTGGGCGAGGACGATGGCGGAGGAGAGCGACACCGACCTGGGACGGCGGAGCGCAGCGGCGGCGACGGCGGTGCCGAAGAGCTTGATCACGACGACCGCTGCCGAGAGTCCGAGGACCAGCGCCAGGTTGTCGACGACGTACCCCATGTCGAGGAGCATCCCGACCGAGACGAAGAAGGTGGCCGAGAAGAGGATCTGGAGCGGGAGGATGTCGCCCAGCGCCTGCTCGGAGAGTCGGCTCTCGCTCACCATCAGCCCGGCCAGGAACGCCCCGAGCGAGACCGACACGTCGAGGAGGCTGGTGAGGTAGGCGGTGCCGAAGCAGACGGCGATGATCGTGAGGAGGAAGATCTCCGACGAGCAGGCCTTGGCGACGGTCTCCAACAGCCACGGTGCGATCGTGCGGGCCGCCACCAGCACCGCCACGACGATGAGCACCGCCTTGCCGAGGGCCCAGAGCAGGTCGCCGGCGCCGCCACCCTCACCGCCGAGCATCGGGACGACGAGCACCATCGCCACGACGGCGAGGTCCTGGAAGATGAGGAAGGAGACGGCCACGCGGCCCGTGGGCGTGGTCGTGGTGCGGCGGTCGGCGAGCAGCTTCAGCACGATCGCGGTCGAGCTGAGCGCCACGAGCAGGCCCGTGTAGACCGACGTCTCCCAGTCGGTGTCGGCCAGCAGCAGAAGGCCGGTGACGATGGCGGTCGTGAGACCGACCTGGATCGCGCCGCCCCCGAGGATCAGCGCGGCGAGCGCACGGAGGCGGTCGAGGCTGAACTCGATCCCGATCGTGAACAGCAGCAGGATCACGCCCAGCTCGGCAGCCTGGTCGACCAGCTCGAGGTCCTCCACGAGCTGGAAGCCGTTGGGCCCGATGGCTGCCCCGGCGATGAGGAACCCGACGATCGGGACGGTGCCGACCCGCTGGGAGACGTAGGCGATGATCGAGCCGGCGACCACCAGGATCGCCAGGTCCTCGAGCAACGGTGGAGCTGAGGCAGCGAGCAGCACGATCTCCCGAGCTTACGCAGCCGTCGTCGCCCCGCTGTCCGGTGGGAGCTCGTCGGCGAGCGCGGCGGCGACGATCGCCCACACATCGGGATCGAACCCGAGTCCCGAGTGGCTCGACCGCACCTCGACGTGGCGGGCGTCGACGGCCCACGGATCGACGCAGGCCCGCCAGTCGACGACCGCGTCGGCTCTCGTGAAGATGGCCGTCAGGGGCATGCGGAGCGGATCGTCGCGGTTGGCGCTGAGCTGCAGGGCGGCGATGCGCTCGCACTCGGCCGCACCGACGTGCGAGGCGCCGATGGTGAAGGTCGGTCCGCCCTGCGCCGGTGTGCCGAACGTGACGAGCCGGCACACCAGGTCGGGTCGCCGACGGGCGAGCTCTCGCGCGACCACCCCGCCGAGCGACCAACCGACCAGTTGCGCCGGTCGGCCGTCGCCAGTGCCGATCACGTCCTCGAGGCGCTCCTCGAACCGGTCCACGGTGGCCTCGACGTCGGTCCCGTTGCGACCGAGGCCCCAGGGCCTGGCGTCGTGGCCGAGCGAGCGGAGGTAGCGACGCAGGGGAGCGGTCGACGCCTCGCCGGCCAGCCAGCCGGGGAGGTCGATGGTGAGCCGGCCATCGCCGCGGGCTGCACGACGGAGGCCGGGGGCCCGTGCGGCGAGTCGGAGCGGCTGCAACCAGGTGGTCGTCTCCGACAGCAGCCGTCTGCTGGGCGGCGGTCCGGTCGGGGCGTCGGTGGTCGGCAACATCGCGGTCCTCCGGGGGGATGAGGTTCGAGGCGGATGCATGACGGTGTCATGGCTTCGGTCCATCGTCCATGACGGTGTCATACTCGTCAAGGTGTCAGCCGCCACATCCGGTCCCCGCCGTGCGGTCACCGCCGACTCCGTGACCGACGCAGCCGAGGAGCTCCTCGCCGAGCGGGGCTTCGAGGGCCTCTCGGTGCGTCACGTCGCCGAGGCGGTCGGTGCGTCCCGGCAGGTCGTGTACACCCACTTCGACGGGATGGACGGCCTGCTCGACGCCATCCACCGGCGGTTCACCGCTCGCCTGGGCGAGGCCGTCGACGGGGTGGACGCCGATCGTGGTTCGGAGGAGCACCTCGTCGTCGCCGGTCGCGCCTATCGCTCGATGGCCCGGGCGCACCCGGGCCCCTACCAGCTCGTCTTCGAGCGTCCGGTGGTCGACCACGCCGTCGGTTCCGCCGCGCTGGCGGCGGGGCGGGCGTCGTTCGGGTCGATCGTCGGGGCTGCTGCTGCCTGGCTCGTTCGCTCCGGCCGACTCGTCGAGGGTGACCTCGACCCGGCTGCGCCCCGGACCTGGCCGGCAGAGGCCGTCCGTCTCGCCCGGGCGATGTGGTCGCTGAACCACGGGGTGGTCGTGCTCGAGCGTGCGGGGCTGAGCGATCCGGACGAGGGCGAGGCGATCGCCGACGACTCGCTCCGGGCGCTCCTCGCCGGTTGGTGAGCTTGGCTGCGCCCGTCGTGCGACGATGAGGCCCATGAGGGGACCACTCCACGGCATCCGGGTCGTCGAGGCCTGCCAGATGGTCAGCGGCCCGCTGGCCACCATGCTGTTGGCCGACCAGGGCGCCGAGGTCGTCAAGCTCGAGACCGCCGACGGCGTGGGCGACCGATTCCGCTGGGTCGGCACCCGACACCGAGGGATGGGTTCGGCGTTCGGGAGCTCCAATCGCGGCAAGCGCTCCCTGGTGCTCGACCTCAAGGACGAGCGGGGTCGCGAGGCCGCCCATCGCCTCGTCGCCGAGGCCGACGTGTTCGTGCAGAACTTCCGTCCCGGCGCCGCGGAGCGCATCGGCCTCGGTGAGGCCGAGCTGCGCGCCCTCGCGCCCGACCTGGTCTACGTCTCGATCAGCGGCTTCGGCCCCGATGGCCCGTCGGCCGACCAGATGGTCTACGACTTCGTGATCCAGGCGCTGACCGGGATGGCCTCGCTCCAGACCGACCGCGAGGGCCGTCCCGACCTGGTCAAGAACATCGCCGTCGACAAGGCCACGGCCTACACCGTCGCCCAGGCGATCACCGCTGCCCTGCTGGCCCGCGCCGGCGGCTCGGGTGGCTGCCACGTGCGGGTCAACATGCTCGAGGTCGGGCTGGCGTTCTTCTGGCCCGACGGCATGGTCAACCACACGTTCCTCGACGACGACGTCGAGACCACGGCCCACCTCGCCGACACCTACGAGGTCCGGTCCACCACCGACGGCCACCTCGCGCTCATGGCCAACGGCAACCGCACCTGGCCCCGGCTCTGCGCGGCGCTCGGCCCGCAGTGGCTCGACGACCCCCGGTTCGCGTCCTTCGACGATCGAGCGGCCCACGTCCACGAGCTGGCCGCCGAGATCGATGCGGCGCTGTCGACGATGTCGACCGACGAGGCCATGGAGCGCCTGCGGGTCAACGACGTGCCGGCGGGTGCGCTGCGACCGCTCGACGAGATCCACACCGAGGCGCAGGTGGTGCACAACGGCTCGCTGGTCGAGACCGAGTGGCCCGGGTCGGGGCCGGTCCGCCAGCCCGTGCCGGCCGCACGCTTCGGCGACGACCCGCTCCCCGCCGACGGCGCACCGCCCCGTTACGGCGAGCACTCCGAGGCGGTCCTCGCGGAGCTGGGCTACGCCGAGTCGACGATCGCCGGGCTCCGCGCCGACGGCGTGCTCGGACCGGCGCGGCCGTCGTGATCGGTGTCCGTCCTGCCGACGGCAGCGTCGAGGCGGTGGAGGTCCCCGACCCCGTCGGCGACGGTGTCCTCGTCGAGGTGGCCTCGGCGGGGATCTGCGGGAGCGACCTCCACATCATGGGCCTGGGCGGCGGGGTCACCCTCGGTCACGAGTTCGCCGGGTACGTCGACGGGCGCCCGGTCGCGGTGCAACCCTTCGTGCACTGCCTGCGCTGCGAGCCCTGCCTCGCGGGGCGCACCGCGCTGTGTCGGCCGGGCACGCAGGCACTCCACGGCATCCACCGCGACGGGGGCATGGCCGACGCCGTCGTCGTCGATCCCTCCTGCCTCGTCGAGCTGCCCGAGGGCCTCGACGTCGCCGATGCCTGCCTGGCCGAGCCGATCGCCGTCGGCCTCCACGCCGTGCACCGGGCGGCCATCGAGCCGGGGATGCGTGTCGCGGTGGTCGGAGCCGGCATGGTCGGTCTGGTGGCGGCGGCCGTGGCCCGGCGGGCAGGTGCCGACGTCGACATCGTGGCGCGGCACCGGTTCCAGTCGTCCGCCGCCGAGCGGCTGGGTGTCGGGACCGATCCGGGCCGGGGATACGACCTCGCCATCGAGGCCGCCGGCAGCGGCTCGGCGCTGGCCGATGCCGTGGGCCTCGTCCGCCCGGGCGGGACGGTGGTGTTCAGCGGCAGCTACTGGGACCCGGTCGAGCTGCCCGGCTTCGCGCTGCAGCTGGGCGAGATCGACCTGCTGCCGTCGATCTACTACGGCCACCACGACGGCGTCCGCGAGTTCGACGAGGCGGCGCAGGTCCTCGCCGAGCTGCCCGAGCTCGCCGAGACGCTGATCACCCACCGCTTCCCGCTGGGCGAGGCGCGCCATGCCTTCGACGTCGCCGCCGACCGCGAGGCCGGTTCGATCAGGGTGGTGCTGGAGCCGGGCGGCTGAGCCACAGCGCAGCAGAGCGACGGCCTCGGCGACGGCTCACGCGGCGGTCTCGCCGCACGTCCTCAGGCGCTGCATCGCCCACGTGCCGATGATCGGGCCCGGTGCGAGCGCCAGGAAGGCCACGCCCCACCCGAACGCCTCCTCCAGCTCGGGCACGAGCCAGATGGTCGTGACGCTCAGGACGAAGCCGGACGCGAGCTGGAGGGTCACGGCGGTGCCGAGCCGTTCGGCCGGCACCACCTCGGTGCAGATGGTGGAGAACTGGGCCGAGTCGGCGACGACCCAGAACCCCCAGAACAGCCCCAGCACGATCACGACGAACGGTCGGGCATCGACGAGGAAGCCGATCACCGCGGCGACCGAGCCGGAGGCGATGAGCGAGATCGACGTGGCGTGGATCCGGCCGCGGTGGTCGCCGAGGCGGCCGGCGTGCCAGCTGCCGACGGCGCCGATGCCGATCACGGCGAAGGTGACCAGGGACGCCTGGCGGTCGCTGTCGACCACCTCCCGGATGAACACCACGAACCAGGTCCACATCGCGTAGAGCTCCCACATGTGACCGAGGTAGCCGGTCACCGCGAGGCGATAGCGGCGGTCGCGGAGCAGCGCTCCGACGGCGGTCGGGTCGAAGGGGGCCCGTCGCGGGCGGTAGGGGCCATCGGTCGTGCCCCGCTCGGCGAGGAGCCCGCCGAGGGCGGTCAGCGCCGACGTGGTCACCAGGACG
This sequence comes from Actinomycetota bacterium, assembly GCA_039197885.1. GTDB lineage: Bacteria > Actinomycetota > Acidimicrobiia > Acidimicrobiales > Poriferisodalaceae > JBCBSZ01. The sequence continues at coordinate 17,739 of JBCCTY010000052.1, forward strand.
ACACGGTGGTCGGCGCCGCCGATGCCGTTGACGAGGTGGGGGAGCGCGGAGCCGAGGGTGAGCGCGCCGACCATGATCCCGATCGCGGTCCCACGGTTGCGCACGTACCAGGTGGAGATGGCCGCGATGGCGGGCCCGTACACCGCGGCGAGGAAGGCGCCGGTGACGAGGCGCAGCGTGACCGCCGGTGCGAACGACTCCACCGCGAGCAGTCCGAGGTTGGCCGCCGCCGCACCGAGCGCGCCGAGCAGCACGAGTCTGCGGGGCGGGATCCGGTCGACGAGGTTCGCGACCGCGAGGAGGATCGCCCCGA
>JBCCTY010000053.1:0-17981 GCA_039197885.1 Actinomycetota bacterium
CCTGCTGATCATGCGCCGCACGCTGCTGGTCCTGCTCGGTCTGACCCTCGTCCTCGTCGCGTGCGGAGGCGATTCGTCCTCCGACGACGCCGCGCCGGCCGATGCGCCCGGCCTCCGCCTCGTCAGTCCCGACGAGGGCGAGGTGATCCGCGCCGACCCGCCCGAGGGTCTCGTCGTGCTCGACGTGCGGACGCCCGAGGAGTTCGCCGAGGGCCACCTCGAGGACGCCGTGATGCTCGACTTCTACGAGGAGGACTTCGCAGCCCAACTCGCCGAGCTCGACCCCGACGCCCCGTACCTCCTCTACTGCCGCTCGGGGAACCGCAGCGGTCAGACCGTCGAGCTGATGCGCGAGCTCGGTTTCACCGACGTCGCCGACGTCGACGGTGGCATCCTCGCCTGGGACGAGGCGGGCCTCCCGATCGTCACCGAGTGACCGCGGCCACTGCGTCGAGGTGGCCGCTCAGGTGCTCGGCGAGCTCGATGGCGTCGGGGCCGACCCCGTCGATGAAGCTCGACTTGCGGCGGCGGAGGAACGGGAGGCCCAGCACGTACATGCCGGGCCGTTCCATCACGCCACCGTCGTGGCGGACGGCGCCCTTCCGGTCGAGCAGGTCGGGCTCGAGCCACGGGTAGCTCGGCCGGTAGCCCGTCGCCCAGACGATGGTCGAGCACGTCGACAGGTCGAGCGCGTTCTCCCCCGGCGGCAGCGTCGTCGGGGCGGGGCGGTCGGGGGCGAGGAGCTCGGCGTCGAGGCCCGTCTCGGCGACGTGGTCGTCGATCGAGTCGAGCAGCCGGCCGAGCTTCAGGTCGGCCGAGGTGCAGTGGTTCGCGAGTGAGCCCGAGAACTGCGCCGTCGAGCCCGCCACGCCGACCAGCCGGCCGACGATCCTGACACCCGAGGCATGGAGCGCATCGAGGCCGATCGAGCGGCGCTCGGGCGTCCCGATGAGCTGCAACGACGGGACCCGGCGGGCCCGGTCGAGGTCGTCCACCTCGTCGTGGCGCTCGTCGAGCAGGCCGAGGCGGTGCATCCACCAGTGGATGTCCATGCCCCGGTAGGTGCGGGGGAGGCGGGTGTGGTCGCCCACGGCGAGCACCACCTCGCGACCGCTGGCGGCGAGCTCGTCGGCGATCTGGGCTCCCGATGCCGAGGCGCCGACCACGAGCACGCGGCCCTCGTCGAGCTGATCGGGACGCCGGTAGCGGATGGCGTCGAGCTGGCGGACGCCGGCCGGCACCGCCGCCGCGACCGCCGGCCGCCGAGGGGTGGAGCACGCCCCGGTCGCCACGACGACCGACTGGGTCGTCCACACGCCCTGGTCGGTGGTCACCGCGAACCCATCCGTCGAGGTGCGGACCGACTCGACGGTCGTGTGGGTCCGGATCGGCGGAGAGCAGCCCGCGGCGTAGTCGTCGAGGAACCCGACGACCTCACCGGCGGTCAGGTAGCCGTCCGGATCGTCGCCCCGGTAGCGGTGGTGCGGCAGGCGCGTCATCCAGTTCGGGGTGAGGAGGCGGAGCGAGTCCCACCGCTCGCTCCGCCAGGAGTTGGCCACCTCGCCCCGTTCGAGGACGACGTGGTCGATGGACCGGTCGGTCAGACAGCGGCTCATCGCGAGCCCGGCCTGCCCGGCGCCGACGATCGTCACGGGGATCGAGGCGGACATGATCAGGCGACCTCGACGGTCACGTTCGTCGGGTTGGTGACGACGTCGAAGACGGCCGAGCGCTTCTGGCTCTGCGCCACGACGGCACGAACCTCCTCGGCGGTCGCGTCGGCGTCGATCTCGTAGCGCACCTTGATGGCGCCGAAGCCGTTGCGGACGTCGGGATCGATCCCGAGGATGCCCTGCAGATCCATGTCGCCCTCGATGGTGGCGGTGACCGAGCGCAGCTGGATGCCGCGGTGCTGGGCGACCGAGGCGACACCGGCCGTGAGGCAGCCGGCGAGACCGGTGAGCACCATCTCGACCGGGGTCGGACCGTGGTCCTCTGCGGCGAAGATCGCCGGGTGATCGGTGTCGACCACGAAGGGTTCGTTGTGGGCCTGCTCGCCACCGACACCGAAGAAGGTGTCGATGGACGTGCGGCTGTGGGTACCCGAGACCCACTCGTTGGCGGCCCGCCACGTGAAGGCGGCCGCCTCGGGGGCGCCGGTCATGGCCTCCCGGGCGCCGAGCAGCGCCTCGACGTTCACACCGTTGTCGGCGGGGGTGTCGGTGATGGTCATGGTGGATGTCTCCTGGTTGGTGCCGCCCCGATCCGCCCGGTGCGGACGGTGGCGTTCGTTGACGTCGACCACGTTGCGTCAGGAGCCCGTCCCGAGCTTGGAGACCATCTGGAGAGGTTCTGGAGACACCGGGGCCCTGATCTCCTCCTGGCCTCCAAGACCGGCCGGCCGGGTTCGTCGCACCGTGACGGTCATGACGAACGAACCCCGCCACGACCACTACGACGTGATCGTCGTCGGCGCCCGCGCCGCCGGCGCCTCGACCGCCCTGCTCCTCGCCCGCTCGGGCCGGCGCGTCCTCACGATCGATCGCCAGGCCTACGGCAGCGACACCCTCTCGAGTCATGCCCTCATGCGAGGCGCCGTCCGTCGCCTGGCCGACTGGGGCCTCCTCGACCGGCTCCTCGACGCCGGGACGCCCACCATCACCCGGACCTCGTTCCGCTACGGCGACGACGCGATGAGCCTCGACATCCGTCCCGAGCCGGGCATGCCGGGGCTCGCCGCACCCCGTCGGACCCTGCTCGACCCCGTGCTCGTCGACGCCGCCGTCGAGGCAGGTGCCGAGGTGCTCCACGAGACCCGCTTCCTCGGTGTCACCTCCGACCGACGGGGTCGGGTCACGGGCATCCGACTCCTCACCGCAGACGGCGCCGAGCGCACGGTGAGCGCCGGGCTCGTCGTCGGGGCCGACGGCGTGCGGTCCGCGGTGGCCCGCGAGGTCGGTGCGACGATCACCCGCCGCGGACGGCACGCCTCGGCCGCGACGCTCCGCTACTACCGCGACCTCGACGTGCCCCGTGACGAGTTCCGGTGGATGTACCGGCCGAGCCTCGGCGGCGGCCTGATCCCCACGAGCGGCGACGCCGTCTGTGTGTTCGCCGCGATGGAGCCCGAGCGCTTCCGGCTCGTCAGGGGCGATGTCGGGGCCGCACACCACGACACGATCCGCCGCATCGACGCCTCCCTCGCCGACGCCGTCGGGCGGGCGACACCGGTCGGCCCGATGCGGAGCTTCCCGGGGATCGTCGGGCAGTTCCGCTCGGCGCATGGACCGGGTTGGGCGCTCGTCGGCGACGCCGGCTACTTCAAGGACCCGTATGCGGCGCACGGCATCACGGACGCCTTCCGCGACGCCGAGCTGCTCACCGCGGCCGTGCTGGACGACGACCTCGCGACCTACGAGGCCCGCCGAGACGAGCTGTCGCTGCCCCTCTTCGAGATCCTCGACCGCATCGCCTCCTACGACTGGGACCTCGAGACGCTGCAGGGCCTGCACTTCCGGTTGTCGAAGGCGATGAAGGCCGAGGACGAGCAGACCCTTGCGCTCTCAACCGTCTGACGTCACCTCGTCGCCTCCGGCGACATCGGCCAGCGCCGACCGGAGCCGCTCGGCCAACACCCCGCGATCGACGAACCCGATCTCGGCCCGGCGTCGCTCGACCTCGTCGTCAGCCAGGCGGGCGACGAGCCCGGCGCGGAGTGCGGCGAGCTCGGCCGCCGTCGAGTCGTCGACGCCCGGCGCGAGCGCGTCGGCGTCGGCGGCCTCGAGGACCTGCAGCGCCACACCGGGCTCCCGCTCGGCGACGAGCACGGCGGCGTTGCGCAGGGTGGTCCAGAGCTGGGTCCAGGTGCCCGACCTGAGCCAGTGGGTGATGAGGTCGCGGTAGCGCCCGGCCGCCGCGTCGGTCCGTCCGCTCGCGACCATCGCCGTGCAGAGGGTCACGCCCGCCACCCCCCCGATGAAGGCGCCGCCGGTCTCCTCGGCGCGGTCGACGGCGGCTTCGAGCCAGGGCACGGCCGCACGGGGGTCGGTGACGGCACGGATCTCGCCGGTGACGTAGTCGACCCAGGCGAGGTCGGACGGGCCACCCTCGACCTCGACCTCGGCTCGGACGACGGCGAGTCGGCGGGCAGCCTCGTCGGCGTCACCGGCATAGGCGTGGCAGAGGGCTGCGTTCGCCCGATCGTCGAAGCGCAGGGGGGACGCACCGGCGCGATCCCAGGCGGAGATGGCCACGGGCAGGTCGCCGGTGAACAGCGACGCGACACCGAGGGAGCTGAGGCCCTGCAACACCGCCCACGGGTCGTCGTCACGATCGATCGCCTCGCGGGATCGAGCAGCCGCGTCGGCGAACCGTCCCCGTCGCCACTCGGCCTGTGCGCAGACGGCGGCGACGCGGCTCTCGAGCCCGACCGGGAGGTCGTCGCGAGCGGCGAGCTCGTCGGCCCAGACCCAGATCTCGCCGACGTCGCGCAGCTTGGCCCACTCGTGGACGGCGACCGAGATCCCCACCAGCTCCTCGATCCGACCCGTGGCGGCGAGGTGGGCGCGGGCGGCACGGAGGTTGGGCAGCTCCCGGCGGAGCAGGTCGTTCCAGCGGATCTCGGCCGGTGAGCGGCGCTCGGCCTCGAGGCGGTCGAGCAAGCGCAGGACATGGGCGACGACGAGGTCGCGGGAACGGCTGCGATCGTCGGACCCGTCGAGCAGGTCGAGCCCGTACGCCCGCATCGTCTCCAGCTGGACGTATCTCGTGCCCGACGGCTGGGACACCCGCTGGACGAGTGAGGCGGCGACGAGCGCGTCGAGCACCCCGAAGGCGTCGCCGCCGAGCGCGAGCTCGGCCGTCAACCACTCGACGGCGTCGAGCGAGAGCCCGGCCGGGAACGCGGCCAGGAAGCGGAAGAGCCGCTGCTCCTCCGGCCCGAGCAGCTCGTGGGACCACTCCAGCGTCGTCCGCAGGCTTCGATGGCGCTCATCGTGGCGGTCCTCGCCCAGGAGATCGAGGCGCCGGTCGAGCCGCTCCACGAGATCGGCGGGACCGAAGGTCGACATGCGGGCCGCGGCGAGCTCGACCGCGAGCGGCAGGCCGTCGAGCGACGCGCACAATGACACGATCGCGGGCAACGTCCCCTCGTCGAGGGCGAAGTCCGAGTCGACCCGGCGGGCACGATCGAGGAAGAGCGCGATCGCGTCGTTGCCGGTCGCCGCCTCGACCGACAGGGCATCGGAACCGATGAGCACGGGCAAGGGTCCGAGTCGGACGATGCGCTCGGCCCTGATCCCGAGCGGCACCCTGCTCGTCGCGAGCACCACCGCCTCGGTCTCGTCGACCAGGCGCCCGATGGTGGCACGGGCCCCACCCACGACGTGCTCGCAGTTGTCGACCACCAGCACCACGGGACGGGCGCGCAGGTAGGCACACGCCGCGTCGAGCGGGTGCTCGGCGGCACCGATGTCGAGGCCGAGCGCCGCCACCAGCGCCAGATCGAGCGCACGTTCGTCGCGCACCGGCACCAGGTCGACGAACACGACGGTCGCGGCGTCGAGCGATCCGGCGGCCTCGACGGCGAGCCGGGTCTTGCCGGTGCCGCCGGTCCCCACCAGGGTGACGAGCCGCTCGGCGACGAGGAGCTCGCGCAGCTCGCCGAGCTCGCGCTCGCGACCGTGGAACCGGTCGACGGTCCGGGGCAGCCGCCGGATCGACCGCGCGTCGATGTCGGTCCCGTCGGTCGCCGACGAGCGCTGCTCGACCGTGACCTCGGCGACGAACCGGTATCCGGTGCCGTGTGAGGTCCTGATCGTGTGCTGCGCGCGACCGTCGTCACCCACCACGCGGCGGGCGGACTTGATGCGCGAGGTCAGCGCCGACTCCGACACGAACCGACTGCCCCACACCTCGTCGAGCAGCTCGTGCTTGGGGACGACTCGATCGCGGTGCTCGATCAGGTGGACCAGCACGTCGAAGACCTGCGGCTCGATCGGCACGAGGCCGTCGGGCCCTTCGACGTGGCGGGCGTCGGTGTCGACGGCATGCTCACCGAAGCGGACCAGCATCGGCGGCGATGCTAGCGAGCGCCACCGGGCTCCGACCGTGCGACGGGCAGGGACCCGTCGGGACCTGCGTTCGTCGGTCCGGCCGCCCTTCGGAGCCCGTGTCGGGCCCGGAGCTGGACGACGGCCAGCCCGCCGACGACGAGGCCGACCCCGCCGGCAAGCGCAGCGCCGGTCGCCGAGAACCACCCGAGCGCGACGGTCCCGACCGTCGCCACGACCCAACCGACGTCGGCGATCGACACGAGGAGACCGAACCGTTCGAGGAGCGAGGGCCGCAGGGACGCGACCACCAGGACCGCTCCGGCGAAGCCGATCAGCAGCGCACCGGTCGCACGCACCACCGCCACGTCGCCGACACCGAGCACCTCAGCGACCGGTTCCGCGGCGACGAGGAGGACCGTCCCGCTGATCGTCGAGAAGGCGGCGTTGAGCCGGAGCGCGCGGCGCAGGCGGTCGGCGGCCCGCCGAGCGATCAGCTCGGCATGGGGGCGAGCTCGGGCGTCGTGGTGTTCGGTGGAGGTGACCATGGCACCAGCGTCCTCCCGACGGGGAAGCGGGGCGATGACCTCCGACGTCATGGTCGCCGACCTCGGTGCGTCGTACGTTCGGGGCGTCCGCGAGGAGCACGCATGCCGATCCGAACCGAGCCGGGCGCCTTCGGCGTGGAGTTGCGCCGCTGGCGCCACCACCGCCGGCTCAGCCAACTCGAGCTGTCGACCGTCGCCGAGGTGTCGCAGCGCCACCTGAGCTTCCTCGAGAACGGCCGGTCGCGACCCAGTCCGGAGATGGTCGAGCACCTGGCGATCACCCTCGACGTGCCGCTCCGGGCCCGCAACGCCCTGCTCAACGCGGCCGGGTTCGCCGACCGCTACACCGAGGAATCGCTCGACGGTCCGGCGTTGGGGCAGATCAGGGAGGGCCTGGAGACGCTCGTCGAGGCGCACGACCCCTACCCGGCATACGTCGTCGACCGATGCTGGAACCTGCTGATCGCCAACGCGGCGGCGGCCCGGCTCACCGAGCTGCTCTTGCCCGCGGCATCGGCCCTCGCTCACGCCGGCAACCTCCTCCGCCTCGTCCTGCACCCCGAGGGTGCCCGAGCGCGGATCATCGAGTGGGAGCAGGCCGCCGTCGCGCTGGTCGAGCGCCTCGCCGCCGAGTGCGGGGCCGACCCGACCGACACCGAGCTCGCCGCGCTCTACGCCGAGGTGACCGAGTACCCGGGCGTGGGCGAGGCGCTCCGGCGGGGACCGCGCTCGACGGTGAGCCACCTCGTCACCCCCCTTCGGATCGCGACCGACGACGGCGAGCTCCGCCTGGTCACCACGATCGCCTCCCTGGCCTCGGCGTCCGACGTCACCCTCGACGAGCTCCGCCTCGAGACGCTGCTGCCGCTCGACCGGGCGACCGCCGATGCGCTGCGAGCGCTCGGCGATCGCTGACCGGCGGGGCTCGACGCCACGCTCCCCGCCTCGGCCCGCGGGCGGGACGGCGAGACGCCGTCAGCCCGATCCGTCCGTCTGCGTGAGTGCCTTCAGGGCGCGCTCGACCCCGGCCAGGTCACCCCGCTGGAGATCGGCGATCCAGTCTGCGACGAGGGCGGAGAACCCGCCGGTCGGGTCGCCGCTCATCGCCACGCTGTAGGTCTCGAGCTCGTCGAGCGAGACGAGGAGCCGATCGCGATGGGCTTCGAGCATCGGCACCAGGCGGACCGGATCGACGACGTGGCCGAGGAACACGCGGAGCGCCACATGGTGCTTGAGCGCCGTCTCGGGCACCTCGGGGTCGGCGACCCAGTCATGGAGCGCGTCGGCCCCGGCATCGGTCAGCTCGTAGACGACCTTGTCGGGCCGATCGTCCTGGGTCACCGGGGTGCCGGCCACGAGCCCGGCCGACTCGAGCCGCCTCAGCTCGCCGTACACCTGGCTCTGCGCAGGAGTCGTGTAGAGGTGCCCGATCGAGCGCCGGGCCCACTGCCGGATCTCGTAGCCCGAGAGCGCCTGCCCGAACGACAGGAGGCCGAGGACCGTGTGGGCGGTCGCCGTGAGCTTGACGCTGTCCATGTCTCGAACTATATCTTTTTGTCATAAGTAAGCCCGAGAGGGAGCCATGGCCGGGACCGACCGCGACGCCGAGCGCGTCACCATGCAGAACCCCAACACCGGTCGCGACGACGGGACGATCGCGAAGCGCATGTACGACCCCGTCCGTGCCGCGATCCTCGACGCGATCCGCGAGGCGGGCACCCTGGCCTTCGCCGATCTCCCCGCCGAGGTCGAGGCCCGGACGCCGGCCGAGCTGTGGGACGACGCCTCGCTCGGTTGGTACACGACCACCGTCAAGCTCGACCTCGAGGCGAAAGGCCTCCTCACGCGAGCGGGGTCACCCCAGCAGCTCCGACTCGCCTGAGGGTCAGGGCACCGGCTGGAAGGCGATGACGGCCGAGAGCATGCCGGGACCGAGCTCCCGGTCGAGCGACTCGACGAGCGCGCCGTCGGCGACGGCGAGGACGACCTCGATCCCGTCACCCCACCGGCTGGCCGAGCCGAGGACGTTCGGTCCGTGAGGCAACGAGGACTGCGCGGCCCGCTCCTCGATCTCGGTGAACCGGGCCGGGAGGACGCACAGCGGCCCGCCCCAGTGCTCCCGCACCGCCGCCACGACCTGCTGCGCGTCACCCGCCGTGCGGATCGTGACGATGTCGTTGAACGGGTCGCCGGCCAGCTCGAGCCACGCCTCCTGCCCGGCCGGATCGTCCGGGAAGTCGCCGAGCGGGACGATCCGACCGACTCCGGCGTCGGCGTGCCCGGGCAGCTCGCGCGCCGCCACGATCGCCTGCCTGAACCGGTCCTCGGTCACGCGTGCCGGGTCGTCGTGGGCCCATCCGCCGGGCGGCGCCTCGCACATCGGTTCGAGCACGGGCGCCTCGCGGCGGACGAACGCCGGGGGCTCGGCAGGCCCGATCACGCGGATGGCCTCGTGGAGCGGCGTCGCGTCGTCGACCGTCGTGACCAACACGCGGCCCTCACCCCAGGTGGTCCCGGCGGCCGACTCCGAGGTCTCGAGCTCCTCCCAGTCGAGATCGACGACGCGAGGTCCGCCGCCGCACTGCGGCGGGAAGCTGTCCATCGTCGACCAGCACAGCAGCGGGCCGTCACCCTCGTCGATGAAGGTGCCGTCGATGACCCAACGGTCAACCGCTGACGTCGCGGCGAGATCGACGATCGGACCGGCGAGCGGTTGATCGGCGAGGCTCCCGAGGAACGGGGCACCCTCGGCGAAGTCGAACACCCCGCCGTCGGCGCCCACGAGGACGTAGCCGCCCGGGGCGTCGATCCCGGCGACCACGGGAGCGTTGAGGGGCCGATCGCCGAGCACGCCGGGGAGGCTGCCCACGAACGGGGCCTCGAAGGCGAACACGCCACCGTCGGAGGCGATCAGCCAGTACCCGACGCCGTCGGGATCGGGGACGAGGTCGACCACCGGAGCGTTGAGGGGCTGCCCTCCCATCGAGCCGTGGAACGAGGCATCGCCGAAGGCGAACACCCCTCCGTCACCGGCGACCAGCCAGTAGCCGTTGCCGGACGCGCTCGGCACGAGATCGATCACGCCGCCTTGCAGGGGCACGCCCTCGAGGTCGCCGTGGTGGGTCGCCGTGCCCTCGACGATCACCCGGCCCGCGACCGTCGCGGTCCACGAACCGAACAGGTCCGGGGTGAGCCTCGTCGCGGCCACCCGCTCACCGGGCCGGAGCCGTCCGAGCAGATCGGGGACGTGCGCTGCGCCACCAGCGCCGGTGGACCCACCTCCGAAGGCGACGGTGTAGCCCTCGCCGTCGGGTCGAGCCGACAGCGAGACGGCGACGTCGCCGGCGTCACGGACCCGGTCACCGGGCGCGAACGACCTCGCCTCGCCCACGGCGTGGACGATCCCCGTGGCGTCGAGGAGGAGGTACCCGTCGACGACCTCCTCGTCGGCGAGCGCCTCGCCGCCCGGCGTCTCGTCGGCACCCGCGGTCGCTCCGCCCACCGCCACGGCCCACCCGCAGGCGGCGAGGGTCAGGATCACACCCACCCGTCGCATCGCCGTGAGTATGCCCGAGCGCCGTCGGACCGGTCCCGACGTGGACGCTCACCGCGCGCACCGTCTCGGCGTCGGGTTGACGCCCCATCACCGGTCGGGCTGTCGTGGGCGGCGTGGAACGCGTCCGGCTCGACGACGTCACGCTCGCCGTGCAGCGGATCGGCGCCGGCACGGCAACGCCGGTGATCTGGGGCCACGGGCTCTCCAGTTCGATGGAGTCCGAGGACGAGCTCGGGCTCCTCGATTGGGCCGTCGCCGCGGCCGACCGCACGGTCGTGCGCTACGACGCGAGGAGCCACGGCGCCTCCGAGCGCTCGGCCGCGCCCTCCGACCACACCTGGGACCGGCTGGCCGACGATCAACTCGCCCTCGCCGACCGGCTCGGCATCGACCGCTACGTGGCAGGTGGCGCCTCCATGGGGTGTGCGACCGCGCTCTTCGCCGCCCTCGCCGCGCCCGAGCGGATCGAGCGGCTCGTGCTCGCCATCCCGCCGACGGCCTGGGAGACACGAGCGGCCCAGACCTCCGTGTACGAGACGATGGCGGGGCTCCTCGAAGCCGGCGAGCTCGACGCCCTCCTCGCCGGGATCGACGACGCACCCGTCCCCGACCCCTTCGGTGCCGACGACCGCTGGAAGGAGCGCAGCCGCGAGCGCCTCCTCGCTGCCGATCACGACCGGCTGGCACTGGTGTTCCGGGGTGCGGCGCTCACCGACCTCCCGACACCCGACGACCTCCGCACGATCGCCACCCCGGCAGTGCTGCTGGCCTGGACGGGCGACAGCGGGCACCCGGTGGCGACGGCCGAGGCGCTCCACGACCTGCTCCCCGACACCCAGCTCCACGTGGCCTCGACCGCCGACGACCTCGCCCGGTGGACGACGCTCACCGCCGAGTTCCTCGCCTGACGAACCGGGACCGACCGGACCGCCCACGCAACGCGCTGATGCTCACCGGCCCGCCGGCCGGGGATGGCTTCGCAGCTCCGCCGTGTTGGAGCCACCATGGCCGACGCCGACGGCGCCTTCGAGCGCGACACCGACTACATCACCGACCGGATCCTCGACGATCCCGACGCGACCTGGCCGGTCGAGGCCGGCCGGTACCGCCTCGCCGCTGCGGCCGCGTGCCCGTGGGCCAACCGCACCACCATCGTGCGTCGGCTCCTGGGCCTGGAGGACGCGATCTCGCTCGCCTTCGCCGGCCCGACGCACGATTGGACGAGCTGGCAGTTCGATCTCGACGAGGGCCGCGTCGATCCGGTGCTGGGCATCCCCCGGTTGCGCGATGCCTACCTCGCCCGCTTCCCGGACTACCCGAAGGGCATCACGGTCCCGGCGATCGTCGACGTCCCGACCGGGTGGGTCGCCACGAACGACTTCGCGCAGATGACCCTCGACTTCTCCTCGGAGTGGACCGCGCACCACCGGCCCGGCGCACCCGACCTGTACCCCGATGCCCATCGCGACGAGATCGACGAGCTGATCGAGGTGATCTACACCGACGTCAACAACGGCGTGTACCGCGCCGGCTTCTCGTCGTCGCAGGCTGCCCACGAGGATGCCGTCACCACGCTCTTCGCCCGACTCGCCGAGCTCGAGGAACGACTCACGACCCGACGCTTCCTGGTCGGCGGGACGATCACCGAGGTCGACGTTCGGCTGTTCACCACGCTGGTCCGATTCGACGCCGTCTACCACGGCCACTTCAAGTGCAACCGCAACAAGATCTCGGAGATGCCGGCGCTGTGGGGCTACCTGCGGGACCTCTACCAGACCCCCGGGTTCGGCGATCAGGTCCACTTCGACCAGATCAAGGAGCACTACTACGGCGTCCACACGACCATCAACCCGACCCGGATCGTGCCGGTCGGGCCGGATCTCCGCGGCCTGCTGACACCGCACCACCGAGCGGACCTCGGCGGTCGCCCCTTCGGCGACGGCACCGCCCCCGACCGCGTCCCGGCGTCGGGCGGATTCGGCGTTCCCTCGGACGGCACGACGCCGCCGGTGCTCACCGACACCTTGACCGAACGCATCGGACTGGACTGATCGGGCGGGCTCAGCTCCGGAGGCCGAGCCTGGTGACCGCGCGATGGCGCTTGTCGAGCCACCAGCCGGCCTCCACCGGCCACGCCGAGAAGTCACCGGCGTCGCCCAGGTCGGCTGCCGCGTGGAGCGCCCAGTTGGGGTCGTCGAGCACCTCACGGGCGAGCGCCACCAGGTCGGCTCGCCCGTCCGCGACGATCGCCTCGGCGAACGCCGGATCCCAGATCATCCCGACGGTCGCCGTCGCGATGCCGGCCTCGCGTCGGACCCGCTCGGCGAGCGGTACCTGGTAGCCCTGGCCCAACGGGAAGCGCACCCGGTGACCGCCACCGATCCCTCCGGACGTGCAGTCGATGGCGTCCACGCCCACCTCCCGCAGCAGCCGCGCCAGCTCGATCGTCTCGTCGACGGTCCAACCGCCCTCGTCGTCGAGCCAGTCGGTCACCGAGAGCCGGAAGATCAGCGGTAGCTCGTCCGGCCATTCGCGGCGGATCGCCTCGGCGGTCTCGATCACCGCTCGGACCCGACCCTCGAACGACCCCCCGTACTGGTCGGTCCGCTGGTTCGCGATCGGCGAGACGAACTGGTGGAGGAGGAAGCCGTGCCCGGCGTAGACGTCGATCACGCGGAGACCGGCCTCGCGGGCCCGGGCAGCCGCCGCGCCGAAGGCGGCGGTCATCTCGCCGATCTCGGCGACGGTCATCTCCCGGGGGACGGGCCAAGCGTCGTCGTAGGGCAGGGCGCTCGGGGCGAGCGACTCCCACGGGTGCTCACCCCGGAGACGGACGTCCTCGTCGTCGAGGGGGGCCTCGACGTGCCATGGGCGCCGCTCGCTGGCCTTGCGGCCGGCGTGGCCGAGTTGGATCCCTGGCACCGAACCGTTGCGCTCGAGGAAGTCGGCGATGCGCGCCAGCGGCTCGACCTGCTGGTCGTCCCAGAGGCCGAGGTCGCCCGGGGTCCGTCGACCCTCGGGCGTCACCGCCGTGGCCTCGACGAACACCAGGCCTGCGCCACCGAGGGCGAACCGGCCGAGGTGCACCAGCTGCCAGTCGGAGGCGACGCCGTCGACGGCCGCGTACTGGCTCATCGGCGAGACCATCACCCGGTTGGGGATCGTCACGCCCCGTAACCTCAACGGTTCGAACAACGCGGGAGCGGTGGGCACGATCGCCGACGCTACGCGGCCGCGCCTCACCCGACCCGCGAGTGGCGGCGTGCAGCGCGAGCGTCGTCCGCAGCGTCGCCATGGGATCGCCTCGCCGACGGTCGCGACGGGTCCGGATGCGGAGATCGCCCGGCCAGAGGGCCCGCCGCAGCGGCCAGGAGCCGTCCTCGAGGCGGCGCGCCATCAGCTGGTCGATCGCCGGTCGCAGGCGCGGGTCGGGCCCGCCGGTGCGACCGACCAGGTCGAGCACCTCGACGAGGTCGGTCCGGTGATCGAGCGGGAACGTCGGGTCGAGCCACTCCTCGGCGCGGTGGGCCGGCACGCCCAGGGGCACGTTCGTGCCGGTCGAGGTGAGGTGGAGGCGGCGACGGAGGAACACCTCCCGCACGGCTTCGAGGACCGACCGATCACGTTCGGTCCCGCCCCCGCGATCCACGTGGGCCCGGATCGCCTGGCCGACCTTGACCAGACCGAGGAGGCAGGTCGTGTCGGCCATGCACCCCCCGTAGCGGCTGCGCATCACCTCGTCGGGCGCGCACGGCCGGTCGTCGCGGAGCTCGTCGCCACCGACGCGGACCTCCTGGTGGGCCCGGATCCACTCGAGTTGGCGCTCCGCCAGGTCGACACGGCCGACCGCCTCCTGACAAGCCATCGCGATGCCCACGTAGCAGCTGAGCACTCCTCGTCGGGTGCCGTCGATCGTGAAGGTGCCGTCCGCGGTGAGGGCGTGGGCGGCCAGGAAGTCGACCGCGCCGGCGACCGACGGGTGCTCCTCGGCACCCACGGCGACGAGCACCTGCGTCATGCGCAGGGTGGAGAGGATGCGCTTCCGCGGTTCGTCCGCCGCACCCCAGCTGGCGTCGGACCGCTGATCGGCCGCTGCGGCACGCACCAGGGCGGTGTCGTGGACCCGCGAGCGAAGCGCCTCGATCACCGACCCGTCGGCGTGGTCGAGGCGCCGGGCGAGCTCGAGGTCGACGACGGGGTCCGCTCGTCGCCGGAGCCAGGCGATCGATGTGTCGAGCTGCGAGTGCCAGTCCTCACCCGACGGCTCGCGCACGTCCACGTCCATGCCCTCATGCTGCGATGCAGCGGACGGTCGACACCACGGGCGAAGGTCACCGACCTGCGTCGACCGCTGCGAGGATGAGGCGATGGACGTCGTGGATCTGCAGGCGGTCGCTCCGCCGTCGGATTGGGGCGTGCGCGTCGACGCCGCAGCGGTCGGGGCGCTCGCCGATCGGTGGGCGGACGACCCGTTCCCGCTCCCGGCGTTCGACTACCCGGGCACGCCGACCGACCGTCCCGAGCGCTGGTGGTTCGACTACGTCACGTTGGCCGTGTCGGTCCTCGCGTGCCTGTGGCCGCCGGAAGGCGACGAGGTGTGGCACGCGGAGCTCGACGGCGTGTGGCTCGACGACGCACCCGGCATCTTCGCGACCCTCACCCGTCGACTCGGATCAGACGGCCTCGACCTGCCGGCCGTCGCAGCGCTCTCCGACGACGACGGCCGGGAGTGGTTCCGCGGCCGGGGCACGCTGCAGCTCGTGCCCGAACGCACCGAGGTGCTCCGACTGGTCGCGACGTGCCTGCTCGAGCGATGGGACGGCTCGGCCCGGAACCTCGTCGACGAGGCGGGACGCGACGTCACCGAGGTCGCTCGGTTGCTCGTCGAGACGGTGCCGGGCTACCTCGACCGGCCCGAGACCCCGGTCGGTGAGCTGCGCTTCGACAAGCTCGCCCACCTCGCGGCCGCCATCATGGCCGCCGGCACCGGTTGGGGGTCGGCCGGCTTCGCCGGGTTCGACGACTTCCCCGTCTATCCCGACTACATGCTCCCCCGGGTCCTGCGTCACGTCGGCGTGCTGCGCTACTCACCCGAGCTGGCCGAGCGGGTCGACGGGCGGACGATCATCCCTGCGGGGAGTGGGGCCGAGCACGGCATCCGGTGGGCCACCATCCACGCCGGAGCGCTCCTGCGCTCTGCGCTCCGCGAGCGGGGCAACCCGGTCGCGGCGCCGGCGCTCGACTACCGGCTCTGGTCGGAGGCGGTGCTCGGACCCGACGCCGACTCGTTCGGCGAGCATCACCGCACGATCACGATGCGCTACTGAGCGCCGGGCCCGCGCTCCCGTCGTGCGGCCTGCGCACGGTCACGCAGCTTCGCCCCCCACGCGTCATCGACCCGGTCCTCGAGGATCTCGATGATCTCGTCGTCGGGCCCGCGCACGTAGGTCGTCAGGTGCATGCGCAGGTCGGTCGGCGGGGTGTTCGAGGTGAGGCCGTGGTCGAGGATCCGGCGGTGCAGCTCCTCGACGTCGTCGACGACGAAGGCGAAGTGGGTGACGCCCCGGTCGGCGGGTCGGTAGTCGTCGGGCACCGGTCGGCCCTGCGGGTGATCCCACTGCCACAGCTCGAGCATGGTGTCACCGGCCTCGACCCAGCAGACGCGCCCGGCGGCGTCGTCCATGCCGACGACCGCGTCGAGCGACGGGTTGGGCGAGATGGCGCTGTCGAAGACCAGGTCGAGCCCGAGCACGTCGACGTAGAACTCCAGCGATCGCTCCATGTCGGCGACGCTGACCGCCGTGTGGTGGATCCGCTTGATCTGCATGACCAGAGCATGGCAGCGAAGCCCGACGCCCGCTGCGGCGGTGGCCGGCCCGACGACGACGCGGCATGCTCCCCCGATGGCGGACCGCTCCAGGATCCTGACGTCACTCGAACGGGAGCGGACGGCGCTCGTCGCCCGCTACCGAGCGTTCGACCCGGACGTGCTCGACACGCCGTGCACCCGGAGCGAGGATCCGGATGGCCGCGACTGGACGCCGAGAGACCACCTCGCCCACCTCCTGCGCATCGAGGTGGCGTTCCTGGGCATGGCGCGGGCCACGCTCGACGGTGATCGCGACCCGCTCAAGATCCCGGGCTCGTCGTGGGAGCAGCGGCTCGTCGCCGTGCATCGCGCCAACGAGGAACACGTCGACGAGCTCGGCGGGCTGCCGCTCGACGAGCTCCTCGACCGACTCGAGCTGGCACGGCGCGACACCCTGGTCTTCATCGCCGGACTGAACGACGAGCAGCTCGACGTCCCCATCCCCGGTGCGCCGTGGGGCGACGGCTCGATCGGCAGCGTCCTGCGGACCAACGCCTACCACGAGCGCCAGCACGTCCAGTGGGTCGACGAGGGCCTCGCCGGTCGGCGGTGAGACTCGGGTGTAGCTTCGCCCGATGCCGGAGGTCGCCGATCTCGCCATCGTCGGCGGTACCGTCGTGCCCTGCGACGGATCAGCGCCCGCCGAGCTGACCGTCGTCATCGACGGCGACACCGTCTCCCGCCTCGCCCCACCGGGCGAGCGAGTCGATGCCCGCCGGACCATCGACGCCTCGGGATCTGCCGTCCTCCCCGGCTTCGTCGACTCCCACACCCACGTCGCCTCGAACCTGCTGCTCCGCGGCCTGCTCGAGGACACCGAGCTCTTCGCCTGGCTCGACACCATGTGGAAGCTCAAGCAGAACTTCGACCACGAGACGCTCTACTGGGCCAGCCTCTGCGGCCTCGTCGAGATGGCTCGATCCGGGATCACCTGCTTCAACGAGCACTTCGACGCCTACGCGGTCACGCCGCAGGTCCGCGCGCTCGACGAGATCGGCCTCCGGGCGACGCTCGGCTACGGGTTCGCCGACGGCGGTGTCTACGCCGACGTCGCCGACTGGTCATGGGCCGCGCTCGCCGACTTCGACGCAGCGACCGCCGGCGCCGCATCGATCGACGGCGACCGGGTCCGGCTCGCGCTCTCGCCCCATGCGCCGTACTCGTGCAGCGAACCGATGTGGCGGGCGGTCCGGGAGCTGGCCGACGACCGTGGCCTGCCCATCCACACCCACGTCGCCGAAGGCGACCGCGAGCAGGCGTTCATGGCGGCCGAGCACGGCATGACGACGGTCGAGTGGCTCGACTCGATCGACTTCCTCGCCTCCGACGTGACCGCAGCGCACTGCAGCCGGCTCTCACGGCGCGACATCGACGTGCTCGCCGACCACGACGTGAAGGTCGCCCACTGCCCCGTCTGCAACGCCAAGCTCGTCTCGGGGACGATGGACCTCCGCGGGCTGTGGGCGGCCGGTGTCACGGTCGGTCTCGCCACCGACGGACCGGCCAGCCACAACACGCTCGACACGTTCCAGGAGATGAAGTTCGCCTCCATCATCCACAAGCAGCACACCGGTGATCCCACGTTCCTGACCACCGGCGAGGTACTGCACCTGGCGACCGGGGGATCGGCGGCCGCGATGCACCGCCCCGAGCTCGGCTCGCTCGCCGTCGGAGCGCCTGCCGATCTCGTCGTGGTGGACCTCGGTGGTGCGCACGTGGCGCCCGTCTACGACATCGAGGCCGCGCTCGTCTACGGCGCGAGAGCCGACGACGTGACCCACACGTTGGTCGGCGGCACGCCCGTGCTCGACGGTGGTGAGGTCGTCGGCATCGACGAGGAACGTGTCGTGGCTCGCTTCCGCGAGCACGCCCTGACGCTCCGGGACCGCTCGCTCTGAGCCGGGCGTCGGGCGCAGTGCCGCTCGATCAGCCCGCCGAGGGCAGCGGTTGGCCCGGCA
>JBCCTY010000054.1:0-17963 GCA_039197885.1 Actinomycetota bacterium
CTGATCTTCGGTGGCGGGCGTGACAGCGACCGCAACCCCCTCGCCGACCTGGCCATGATCATCCTGGCCCCGCTGGCCGCCGGTCTGATCCAGATGTCGATCAGCCGCAGCCGCGAGTACGAGGCCGACCGCACCGCCGCCCAGCTCATCAACGACGGCGAGCCGCTGGCCCGTGCGCTCGAGAAGATCCACGCCTCCGTGCAGCGGGTCCCGATGAAGGTCAACCCGGCGCAGGAGCAGATGTACATCGCCAACCCGATCAGCGCCCGCCAGGTCGCCGGTCGGTGGTTCACGACCCATCCCCCGATGGAGGAGCGGGTCCGCCGCCTCCGCGAGGGGGAGTGGCGCTCGACCTTCTAGGGTCGTCCGATCCGGTCTCCGCCGGTCTCCGCCGGTCAGCGCTGCTCGCCGAAGCCGGGTGCCAGCCGGATCGCCTGCGGGAAGCCGAGCCGACACAGCAGCGCGAACCTGCCGTCGGGCACGGCGTCGGCCTCGGCCCTGATCCGGGGCACGATGTCGGCCACGAGACCCCCTCTCGGGTGCCGGTCGAGCAGTCGCCCGACGTCGTCGGCCGCGAACGTCTCGAGCCGCAATCCGCCCAGGTCGCAGGTCGCCCCGGCCTGGAGGTAGACCGCCTCGGCACCGTCGCGCTCGATCGTGAGGCCGGGCGTGGTGTGGGCGACGATCACGTCACCGAGCCGGTCACCGACCTCGGGGCGATCGGAGGCCATCGCCGCCGTGGTCGCTGCTTCCGCGCTGCGCCGAGTGAAGTCCTCGCCCGCGACGACCTCCATGAGCCCCACGTCGTGGAGCAGGCAGCCGACGTAGAACAGCTCGTCGTCGAGTGCGACGCCGTCGTGGCCGGCGAGCGCCCGGCCGAACACCCAGGTCCGCCGGGCGTGGCCGAGCAGAGCAGCCGACTGGACCGCGGCGGCTTCCTCGGCGGTCCGGGTGAGCCGCGAGGTGGGCGGATCCCCTGGGTCGAGGTCGGCGCGACCCCGGTGCCCCGTCGCCAGTCGGAGTCGGCCGAGGAGACCGCGCGCCTGTGCCCCGAGGACCGTGGCGACGAGCCGCCGCCGCTCGGCGGAGGTCAGCCGACCACCGCTGCGGTCGAGCCAGCCCGGCCCGCCCAAGCGGTCGGGATCGAGGTCGTGCACGGCCTGACGGTAGGAGACGTCCACCGATCGTTGCGACCTCGCACCTCCTCCCACGGGAGGAGACGCCGACGACCCCGGGAGGACGACCGCCGCATGCGGCTCGCCTACGGTGAGGTGATGTTCGAGCTGCTCACGGATCGGCGCGACTTCCGCACGGCCGTGCTGATCGTGGCGCTCGGATTCGCGATCTGGAGCCTCGCGGTCTCGGTCGACTGGGGGTGGATCCCGGCGTCGTTCGTGCTCCTCGTGTTGCTCGTCGAGCTCGTGACCGACCGAGTGCCCGATCCCCTCCTCCTGACGCTCGTCACGGTGCCGACGGCGGTCGCCGAGTCCCAGGACAAGGGCAACGTGGGATGGTTCGTGGCGGTGTTGGTCCTGGCGGTCGTCGCCTCGGCCGATCCGATCCGCTCCGTCACGAAGATGGTCATGGCGGTGACCGTCCTGTCACCGCTGGTGCTCTGGGCGGCACGGGTCGAGGACTACGTCGAGCTCGGACCGTGGACCTGGCTCGCCGGCCTCGCCCTCGGTGTGATCTTCGGTCTCGTCATCGGTCTCCTCAATCGGGCCATCGGTGAGCTCGAGGAGAGCCGGGCCCTGCTCGCGGAGTCGACCGCGCGTGAGGAGCGCCAGCGGATCGCACGCGAGTTGCACGATGTCGTCGGCCACAGCTTCAGCGTCGTGCTCCTCCACCTCGCCGGCGCTCGCACGACCCTCTCCCGCGATCCCGAGCAGGCCGCTGCCGCCCTGGCCGACGCCGAGGAGGTCGGGCGCAAGGGGATGAACGACCTGCGCGAAGCACTTGCGCTGGTGCGTGCCGACGAGGGTCGGCGTCGACCGGTCGAGAGCCTCGACGGGCTCGAGCCGCTGGTCGAGCAGTACCGCCGGGCCGGGCTCGATGTCAGCCTCGAGCGGACCGGCCCGGTCGGCGAGGTGGCGACCGGTGTCGGCATCGTCGCGTACGAGGTCGTCCGGGAGTCGCTCACCAACGTCGCCAAGCACGCTCCCCACCAGGCCGTCGGGGTCGAGCTCGCGGTTTCCGGGGACGAGCTCGAGGTGAGCGTCGTCAACCCGCTCCCCGAGGTCGTCGCCGGGACGCAGCCCGGCGCCGGGCTCGACGGGATGCGCGACCGCGTGCTGTCGATCGGTGGACGCTTCTCGGCTCGGGCCGACGGCGATCGGTGGCGAGTGCACGCCCGACTCCCCGTCAGCGCGGTCGACACCGACGACCGTGCCGGTGTGCGTGCGTGACCCGCGTCCTGCTCGTGGACGACCAGCCGATGATCCGGGCGGGGTTGAAGATGGTGCTGTCGGCCACCGACGACCTCGAGGTCGTGGGTGAGCTCGACGACGGCGATCGGATCGTCGACCACGCAGGTCGGTTCCGCCCCGACGTGGTCTGCATGGACGTGCGCATGCCCGGCACCGACGGCATCGAGGCGACCCGGCGCCTCGTGGAGGCCGACGGCCCGCCGGTGTGCATCCTCACGACCTTCGGTGAGCAGGACGTGCTGTGGGCCGCCGTCGAGGCCGGTGCAGCGGGGTTCGAGCTGAAGTCGGCGACGCCCGACAACCTCATCGAGGCGATCAGGACGGTCGGAGCCGGTGGGAGCTGGATCGACGGCTCGTTGCTCGGCGACCTGCTCGAGGTGTTCCGGTCATCGGTGCTGCCCCACCGAAGCGCAGGCTCGGGCGCCGAGGGTCTCACCGATCGCGAGCTCGACGTGCTCCGGCTGATGGCGCGGGGTGCCTCGAACCACGAGATCGCGGAGGAGCTCATCCTCGCCACCACCACGGTCAAGACCCACGTCGGAGCGATCTTCTCGAAGCTGGGGGTGCGAGACCGCGCCGCTGCCATCGTGTTCGCCTTCGATGCCGGCATCGTCGCACCGCAGCGCGGGGGCGCCGCGGGCTGAGGGCCCGGCAGCCCCGCGTGTGCTCGCCACTGCGGGTCCGCGGCACCTCCTCCCACGGGAGGAGCCGGGTCGGGTGGGACCGTCCCGGGGGACCATGACGCGAGTACCAGGCGCCGATGCCCTGGTCAGAGCCCGTCCGTACGTTGCCCCCAGAGGCCGGGAGCGCCGGTCCGCAACGGAAGGAACGTCCCATGTTCACCACCCTCGGACACCAGATCGTCCGACGTCGGCGACTGGTCCTGGTCGCCTCCGTGACCGCGCTCGTGCTGGCCGCGGTGCTCGGGACCGGCGTGTTCTCACGCCTCGCCGGCGGCGGTTTCGATGACCCCGGCGCCGAGTCGACCCGCGCCCAGGAGCTCCTCACCGAGTACGGCGTCGGCAGCCCCGACCTGGTCCTGCTCGTCGACGCCATCGGCGGTGACGTCGACGCCGCCGAGGTCGTCACCGCGGCCGCCGACCTCGAGTCGGCCCTCACGTCCTTCGAGGGCGTCGAGGGCGTGGCGTCCTACTGGAGCCTCGGCCAGCCGGCCTCCTTGCGCTCCGACGACGGCGCCGCCGCCATCGTCGTGGCCCGCGTGACCGGGACCGAGACCGAGCAGGAGGAGCGCACCGCCCTCGTGATCGAGGAGGTGGTGGGCACGGGTGAGTCGATCGAGGTCACGGCCGGAGGCGAGGCGGCGGTCTTCGAGGCCATCGGCGCGACGCTCGAGGAGGACCTCGTGCTCGCCGAGATGATCGCCATCCCGCTGACCCTGCTGCTGCTGGTGATCATCTTCCGCGGCGTCGTGGCGGCGCTGCTCCCGCTCGCCGTCGGCGTCACCTCGATCTTCGGGGCGTTCTTCGTGCTCTGGTTGGTCGCCGGCCTCACCGACGTGTCGGTGTTCTCGATCAACCTCGTCACGGCGCTCGGGCTGGGCCTCGCGATCGACTACAGCCTGTTCATCGTCTCGCGGTTCCGGGAGGAGCTGGCTGCCGGGCACGACCCGGACGAGGCCGTGGTGCGCACCGTCGAGACGGCCGGCCGCACGGTCACCTTCAGCGCCCTGACCGTCGGCGTGTCGCTCGCCTCGCTCCTGGTGTTCCCGCTGTACTTCCTGCGGTCGTTCGCCTACGCCGGGGTCGGGGTCATCCTCGTCGCCATGGCGGCCTCGGTCGTCATGTTGCCGGCGATCCTCGCCGTGCTCGGTCACGGGGTGAACCGGTGGTCGGTCGGTCGGCGCCCGGCGACGGTCACCGGAGCGGCCTCCAACATCTGGGCCCGGCTCGGACGGCGGGTGCTCGCCCGTCCGGGCATGGTCGCCGCCGTCACGATCGCGGTGCTGGTGTTCGCCGGTCTGCCGTTCCTGTCGGTCCAGTTCGGCAACCCCGATGCCCGCAGCCTGCCGGAGGGCAACGAGGCACGGGTCGCGACCGAGCGCCTGACGACGGAGTTCTCCTCCAACGAGGCGGACGCCTTCGCGATCGTCGTGCCCGAGGGCGCCGAGCTCGATGCGCTCGAGGACTACGCGCTGACGGTGTCGACCATCGACGACATCGGCCGGGTGGACACCGTCACGGGGAGCTACGTCGACGGTGTGCTGGTCGCCGAGCCCGGTCCGGCGTCGGCGCAGTACGCCCCGGAGCCGGGCGCGGCCTGGTTGAGCGTCGTCCCGGAGTTCACGCCGATGTCGTCGCTGGGTGAGGATCGCATCGACGACATCCGGAACCTCGACGCACCGTTCGAGACCGTGGTCGGCGGTGCCACCGCCCAGCTGATCGACACCCGCTCGGCGATCTTCTCGATGGCCCCGGTCGCAGCGGTCTGGATCGTCCTGGCCACCTTCGTCCTGCTGTTCCTGATGTTCGGCTCGGTGCTGGTGCCGGTCAAGGCCATCGTGCTCAACACGCTCAGCCTGACGGCGACCTTCGGGGCGATGGTCTGGATCTTCCAGGACGGCAACCTCTCGGGGCTGCTCGACTTCACCGCCACCGGGCTGACCGACGTGTCGATGCCGATCCTGATGCTCGCCATCGCCTTCGGCCTCTCGATGGATTACGAGGTGTTCCTGCTCTCCCGGATGAAGGAGGAGTACGACCGCACCGGTGACAACGACGCCGCCATCGTGGCCGGGCTCGCCAAGACCGGCAGCATCGTGACCGCAGCGGCCCTCGTGTTGTCGGTGACCTTCTTCGCCTTCGCCACCTCGGGCATCACCTTCATGAAGCTGTTCGGCCTCGGCCTCGGCATCGCCGTCCTCGTCGACGCCTTCATCGTCCGGGCGACGCTGGTGCCCGCCCTGATGAAGCTGGCCGGCGACGCCAACTGGTGGGCGCCCGCCTGGGCCCGTCGCCTCCACGAGCGGTTCGGGATCGAGGAGTCGGGTCCGTCCGACCGCGACGGCGCCCCGGTCGACGACGAGCGCGAGCTGGTCTCGGTCGGCTGAGCATCGGTCACTCCGCTCCCGCCGGGGTCGGTGGGGCAGGCGCTGCGGCGTCCGCCCCACCGGCCCCGGCGCGTCCGGGCAGTCATCTCTCGCGATCGTTCGCGTGCGCGCGTCGGAGCAGCTCTGCCCGTTGGTCCGGAGCCGAGGTCGCCTCGGCCGCTCGCCGCCACGCCGCTGCCGCTCCGAGGTCGTCGCCGGCCCGCTCGAGCAGGTCCGCATGGACGGCGTGGAGGTGGGGGTAGCCGCCGAGCCGATCACCGGTGAGCACGGGCCCGAGCACCGCGAGCCCCGCCCTCGGTCCGTCCGCCCTCCCGACGGCCAGGGCGCGGTTGACCTCGACGACGGCCGACGGGGCGAGGCGCCCGAGGACGCCGTGCAGATCGGCGATGCGCGCCCAGTCGGGCTCCGGTCCGACCACGTGGCACAGGGCGATGGCCGCCTCGACCTGGAAGGGACCGAGCGCCCGTCCCGTCGTCTCGAGCACCGCCCGGGCCTCGTCGATCTCGTCGCGGTGCCACTCGGTCCGCCGCTGCTCGGGCAACCGGACCAGCCGACCGGTGGGGTCCTGGCGGGCGTCACGTCGGGCGTGGTGCAGCAGCATCAGCGCCAGGAGACCGCTGGTCTCGTCGTCGGGCTGGAGTCGTCGGAGCTGCCGAGCGAGCCAGATCGCCTCGTCGCACAGCTCGGTGCGCACGGCCGGCCCGTGGTCGCTGCCGAGGTAGCCCTCGTTGAAGACCAGGTAGATGACGAGGCGGACGTCGTCGAGCCGAGCAGCGACCTCGTCGGTCGTCGGGACGGCGAAGGAGATGCCGGCGTCGCGGATCTTGCGGCGGGCCCGGACGAGACGCTTCGCCATCGCCGCCTCGCTCGTCACCAGCGCTGCCGAGATCTGGGCGGTCGTGAGACCGCAGACGTGGCGGAGCGTCAGGGCGACCCGGGCATCGGCGTCGAGGGCAGGGTGGCAGCAGGCGAAGATCAGGCCGAACAGGTCGCGGTCGAGATCGCCGCGCCACCCCGCGGTCGCGACGTCCTCGTCAGCGAGGTGTTCCTGGGTGAGGTGTTCCTCGGCGAGCGAGCTCGTCGGTCGTCGTCTGCGGAGGATGCCGATGGCCTTGCGGTGCGCCGTGGTGGTCAGCCACGCGCCGGGGCGATCGGGCGGGCCGTCGCGCGGCCAGCGACGCACGGCCTCGGCGAACGCGTCCTGGACGGCGTCCTCCGCCAGCGAGAGATCGCGGAAACGACGGGCGAGCGACGCCACGAGCTTCGCCCGCTCGTCGCGCCACGCGGCGTCGACGTCGCCCGTCGTTCGGCTCCTCATGGCCCGGCCAGGACCGTCTCGGTCGACGAGTCCGCGAGCAGCGGTCGGACCTCGACGCTGCCGACTCGGGCGTTCGGCGCCCTGGCCGCCCACTCCACGGCCCGATCGAGATCGGACGTCTCGATCACGTAGTAGCCGATGAGGTGCTCCTTGCTCTCGACGAAGGGCCCGTCGGTGAGGAGTCGCTCCCCGGAACGGACCCGGACCGTCGTCGAGGTGTCGACCCCCTCGAGCCCGTGGCCCGAGATCAGCACGCCGGCGTCGTGGAGCGCCCGCGTGTACACCGCCCAGTCGTCGATGACGCCGTCGTCGGCCGGTGCGTCGTGCTCCCATGCGGCCGGCTCGGCGGCCAGGATCAGCAGGTACTGCATCGTTCCTCCTCGTCGGTGACGAGCGTGACCACGCCCGTCACGAGGACGACGCGTGGGAGGCCGGCGAGAGGACACCGGCGGCGGAGAAATCCTCCCCGCTCGGTGTCCTCCGGGGGCTGCCGGTCGCGTCGAGCTGGTCGGGCGGCCGGGTGGTCGCCCGATCGAGGAGGAGGAACGTCGTGCAGGCAGTGCAGATCGAGTCGTTCGGAGGGCCCGAGGTCCTCGAGGTGGTGGAGATCCCGACGCCCGAGCCCGGTCCGGGGGAGATCCTCATCCGAGTGGAAGCTGCTGCGGTCAACTTCGCCGACGTCATGCGCCGTCGTGACGACGCCTACCCGTTCCCGACGGAGCTCCCGTTCCGTCCGGGCAGCGAGGTGGCGGGGCGCGTCGAGCGGCTCGGTGCCGGGGTCGAGGGACCACCTGTCGGGACACCGGTCTTCGCCGCGGTGGGCGGCGACGGCTCGACCGGCTACGCCCAGTTCGCCGTGGCAGCGGCACCGCAGGTGATCCCGATCCCCGACGGGCTCTCGGCCGCCGAGGCCGCCGCCGTCACCGTCGCCGGCACGACGGCGATGCTGGTGCTCAGCGACCGGGCCCGGCTGGCTCCCGGCGAGTCGGTGCTCGTGGGCGGTGCCGGTGGCGGGGTCGGGACCTTCGCCATCCAGATCGCCACGGTGCTCGGTGCGGGGGTCGTGATCGGCGCAGCGAGCACCGAGCGACGACGGACGGCAGCGCTCGAGGCCGGCGCCGACCACGTCGTCGATCCGACGGCCGAGGGCTGGGCGAGCGAGGCGAACGAGCTGGCCGGTGGGGACGGCATCGACGTGGTGCTGGAGGTGGCCGGCGGTCCGACGTTCGCGGATGGCCTCTCGGTGCTCGCCCCGTTCGGCCGGTTCGTGGTGCTCGGCAGGGCCTCCGGTGAGGGCGGGCACCTGGACGGCGACGCTCAGCATCGGCTGCTGTACTCGCCGGCGCCGAACCAGACCATCGCGGTCTTCAACCTGGGGGTCTACTTCGGGCTGCGCCCGCAGGTCGCGGTCGAGGCGTTGACCGAGCTCATCGGCCTGGTCGCGTCGGGTCGTGTGACGGCCCGGATCGGCGAGGTGCTCCCGTTGGCCTCGGCCGCCGAGGTCCATCGCCGGCTCGAGGCGCGAAGCACCGTCGGGAAGCTGGTCCTCGACCCCTGGGCGTGACCGGCCGCCGCCGGGTCAGTCGCGGAAGTTCTGGTAGGCGAGCGGGATCCCGAAGTCGCCCTCCTTGAGCGCGGCGATGACCTCCTGGAGGTGGTCGCGCTTCTTGGACGTGACTCGGAGCTGCTCGCCCTGGGCCTGGGACTGCACGCCCTTGATCCCGAGGCCCTTGATGAACTTGTTGAGCTCCTTGGCCTTGTCCTGGCTGATGCCGGAGGCGAGCGTGGCGACCTGGCGGCGGGCACCACCGGCGGCGTCCTCGGCGTCGCCGTAGTCGAGGCCCTTCAGCGAGACCTTCCGCTTCACCAGCTTCTCCTCGAGCACCTGCCGGACCGCCGCGAGGCGGTCGTCGGACACCGACACGAGGGTGATCGCCTCGTCGCTGAGGTCGATGGAGGTGTCGGTGCCCTTGAAGTCGTAGCGGTTGGCGATCTCGCGAGCCGCCTGGTCCACGGCGTTGCGGACCTCCTGGCGGTCGAGCTCGGACAGCACGTCGAAGCTGGGCATGGCCCCAGCGTAAGCGGGCCCGCCGCGGTCGCCCAGGACCGCGGCCCCACGGCCCCGAGCCCACCGCAACGGTGTTCCGAAGTGGGTGACTCGCCGCTACCATGCTCCGCTTCGAGGGTCGGTGCCCGAGCGGCCAAAGGGAGCGGACTGTAAATCCGCCGGCATTGCCTACGGAGGTTCGAATCCTCCCCGGCCCACGTGTGATCCCGGCTGACGCTCGTCAGCCGCCCCGGTCCCCGGATGCGCTCGTCGTTCCCCGACGGCTCAGCCCAGGGCGGCGACGACCTCGGCGGGGGCCTGCACCAGCTCGATGAGCACGCCCTCACCGCTGCGGGGAGCATCGTCGTTGCCCTTCGGGTGCAGGAAGCACACGTCGTGGCCCGACGCGCCCGTGCGGATCCCTCCCGGGGTGAAGCGCATCCCCTGCTCGGTCAACCACTCGACCGCCGCCGACAGGTCGTCGATCCACAGGCCCAGGTGGTTGAGCGTCGGGGCGTGGACCTTCGGGGACCGGTTCGGGTCGAGCGGCTGCATGAGGTCGATCTCCACCGCGTGCGGGCCGTCGCCGAGGCGGAGGATGTCCTCGTCGACGTTCTCGGCCTCGCTGACGTAGTCACCGACCTTCTCGACCCCGAGCAGGCCGGACCAGAGGCCCGACAACGCGGTCTTGTCGAGGCCGCCGATGGCGACCTGCTGGATGCCGAGGACTCGGAACGGTCGTTCGCTCATGGCTCGATGTTCGCGCCGTCCGCGCGTCAGACGCCCATCGGCGCTCGCGACGGTCGATCCGACCCGAAGCGGCGCTGCATCACCACGACATCGAGCCAGCGACCGAACTTGCGACCGATCTCGCGCTCGACACCGACGTGCTCGAACCCGACACCTGCGTGGAGGGCGATCGACGCCTCGTGGCCGTCGACGATCCGGGCCATGACGGCGTGGAAGCCCCGATCCTCGGCCACGACGAGCAGCTCGGCCAGCAACGCCCGGCCGACGCCCCGGCCCCGATGGGTCCGTGCCACGTAGATCGAGTTCTCGACGGTCGTCCGGTACGCGGGGCGGTCGCGGTAGGGCGACAGCGAGGCGAAGCCGGCCAGGCCGTCGGCGTCCTCGCCGACGAGCACGGCGTAGGACCCGGAGCGCTCGTCGAGCCAGGCGCGCTGCTGCGCGACGGATCGGGGCTCGAGGTCGAAGGTGACCGTCGACTGCAGCACCTCGGTGTTGTAGATCTCCGCCACGGCGGCTGCGTCCTCGGGCCGCGCCAGGCGGATCCGCAGATCGGCCAACGATCCAGTTCCTCTCCGGGGTCCGACGGCGTACACTGCCTCGTCCGGCCGGCCCCGTTAGCTCAGTCGGTAGAGCACAGCCATGGTAAGGCTGGTGTCGTGGGTTCGATTCCCACACGGGGCTCTCTCCGTCTCCCGGGACGGATCGCGGCGGCGTAGCTCAGTTGGTTAGAGCGTTCGGCTCATAATCGAAAGGTCCCCGGTTCAAGTCCGGGCGCCGCTACTCGGGTCAGCCCCCGGCCACGTGCGGGGGGCCGCCTCGAACGGGGGGAACCAGGGGTGTCCGTACCAGGGTCGAGAGCCGACGTGACCGCCACCGAGGAGCTGGTCGAGCGCGCCCGCACCGGTGACCGCGAGGCGTTCGAGCAGCTCGTGCGGCTCACCCACGTCGACGTCTACTCGCTCGCTCGTCGCCTGACCGGCGATCCCGACGACGCCCGCGACGTCGTCCAGGAGACCTACCTGCGGGCCTACCGGGCCATCACCAAGTTCCGCGGCGACGCGCAGTTCAGCACGTGGCTCTACCGGATCACCGCCAACTGCGCCTCGACCCACCGCCGCCGCCGGGGCCGTCACCACCACGTCGAGCTGGCCGACGATCACGCCCAGGTCGACCACGACGTCCATCACGACCCCGAGGCGCAGGTCGCGACCGTCGGTCTGCGCGACCGGCTCGAGTCGGCCATCCGGCTCCTGCCGCCCAAGCTCCGGTCGGTGGTGGTCCTGCGCGACCTCCACGGCCTGTCACACCGTGACATCGCCAACGAGCTCGGCATCACCGAGTCGGCCGCCAAGGTGCGGCTGCACCGTGCCCGCAAGCAGCTCCAGGCCGACCTGGTCACCGAACGGGCCCCCGAGGCCGGGGACGAGGGGGACGAGGGGGACGAGCGTCGTGCGGTCTGACTCGGCCTGCCGCCGACTCTCCGAGGTGCTCACCGCCACCGGTGGCGTCGAGCCGCCACCGGGTGACGACCTCGACCACCTCCGGCAGTGCCTGCGCTGCCAGGCCACGGCAGTCCGGTTGCGGCGACTCGGCCGAGCGCTCGAGTCGCTCGAGGACGAGCGCTACGAGCCGCCGCCCGACCTGCTGCCCGACACCCTCCGGTTGCTGCGCTCCGGTGAGCAGGCCCGTCGCCGCCGAGCCCGGGCGCGGGCCGAGCTGGCCGCGCTGGCGGCCGCCGGGGCTGCGGCGGGGGCGTTGGTCCTCGGCCGTCGCCTTCGCCACGTGGCGTCCTAACGCGCCCACCGGGGTCGGGGCCGCCCATGGGATCCGCTGTGCTCGCTGCTACGATGTTGACCCGGCTCAGGGCAGTAGCTCAGTTGGTAGAGCATCGGTCTCCAAAACCGACGGTCGGGGGTTCGAGTCCCTCCTGCCCTGCGACGCGGTGGAGTCCATCCTCCGCACCACCCAGATCCGAACGACGACGCCCACCCGAGGTCCGCTCATGGCGATGAACCGAGAGACCCGGCGACTCCTGCAGAAGCAGGGGGAGCTGGGGCCTGATGGCTCCCAGAAGCCGCAGGGGCGTCAGCCGCGCTCGAACACCAAGCCGGCCCAGCAGGAACGGACCGGTCCGGCCCAGTACGCCCGCGAGGTGCGCGCCGAGCTCAAGAAGGTCATGTGGCCGTCCCGCTCGGAGACGATGCACTACTCGGTCGTGGTGCTCATCACGATCATCGTCCTCACCGCCATGATCGCCGGGCTCGACTTCGTGCTGGGCGAGGGCATCCTCCAGCTGTTCGACGTATGAGCGACCTCGACCCCGACACCCAGGCCGTGGCGACCGCCGACGGACGACCCGAGAGCGATGCCGCCGAGGCCCCGGCCGGCATCGACCCGGCGACCGGCGAGGTCCTCGGCGCGACGGCGCCTGCGCCGCTGCCCGAGGTCGACGCCGCCGAGGTCGAGGCCGTCCTCGGCGCCCCGTCGACCGACGAGCCCGCCGCCGAGGCCACCACCGTCGAGACCGACCTGCCCGAGGGCTCCGATCCCGAGCCGGTGACCGACGAGCCCGAGGCGGCCCCCCAGCCCGAGGCCGTCGACGAGGACGAGCTCCTCGAGGACGCGGTCGACGACGACGAGGACGAGGGTCCCGTCAACCCCTACGACCTGCCGGGTCGCTGGTATGTGGTCCACACCCAGTCGGGCTACGAGAAGAAGGTCAAGCAGAACCTCGAGGCGCGGACCCAGTCCTTCAACATGGAGGACAAGATCCACGACTGCGTCATCCCGATGGAGGACGTCGTCGAGTTCCGCAACGGTCAGAAGGTCGTCGTCCCGAAGAAGATGTTCCCGGGCTACCTCCTGGTTCGCTGCAAGCTCGATCGCGAGTCGTGGCCGATGATCCGCAACACCCCGGGCATCACCGGGTTCGTCGGCCAGGGTGGCAAGCCGTCCCCCCTCACCCGGCGCGACGTCGAGCGCTTCCTCATGGTCAGCGAGGAGCAGGCTGCGCCGACGCGCAAGACCCGGCCCAAGACCGCCTACGAGGTGGGTGAGACCGTCCGCGTCAAGGACGGTCCGTTCGCCGACTTCCAGGGCCAGATCGAGGACATCAACGAGGACCAGCTGAAGCTGAAGGTCCTCGTGAACATCTTCGGCCGGGAGACCCCGGTCGAGCTCGACTTCGCCCAGGTGGCGAAGCTCTAGTCCCGAACCGGTCCGCCCTCCGGCGGACCCCGCACCGGAGGCGCGGCCCCGCCGCACTCCGCGCACGCCAGCACACGAACACCACGGAGCAACGAACATCATGGCGAAGAAGAAGGTCGCCGCCGTCGTCAAGATCCAGATCCCGGCGGGTCAGGCCTCCCCGGCCCCGCCGGTGGGTACGGCGCTCGGCCCGCACGGCGTGGCCATCATGGACTTCTGCAAGGCGTACAACGCCGAGACCGAGTCGCAGCGCGGCACGATCATCCCCGTCGAGATCACCATCTTCGAGGACCGCTCGTTCACGTTCATCACCAAGACGCCGCCCACGCCGGTGCTGCTGCGCGAGGCCGCCGGCCTCGACAAGGCGTCGCAGACGCCCGGGCGTGAGTCGGTCGGCACCGTGACCGACGAGCAGATCGCCGAGATCGCCAAGGTCAAGATGCCCGACCTCAACGCCATCGACCTCGACGGTGCCAAGCAACAGGTCGCCGGCACCGCCCGTTCGATGGGCATCGAGGTCTCGGACTGACCGGTCCGACCCAACTCGCCGGGGACGACCTCGCCCCGGCGGACGTGCCAGCCGCACGTGTCCACGAGGGAGCTTGAAGGAGCGAGAGACATGGCCCAGGGCAAGAAGTACCGCGACGCGGCACGCCGCTACGACCGGGAGCGACTCCACTCGCCCCGCGAGGCGCTCGAGTTGGTGAAGAGCCTCGCCGGCGCCGGGTTCGACGAGAGCGTCGACGTGTCGATGCGTCTCGGCGTCGACCCCCGCAAGGCCGACCAGATGGTCCGTGGCACCGTCGGCCTGCCCGCCGGGACGGGCAAGACCGTCCGCGTCGCCGTGTTCGCCGAGGGAGACGAAGCCGCGGCCGCCGAGGCCGCCGGTGCCGATCACGTCGGCGGTGACGAGCTGCTCGCCGAGGTGGAGGGCGGGATGCTCGACTTCGACATCGCCATCTCGACCCCGCAGCTCATGCCGAAGGTGGGCAAGCTCGGCCGGGTGCTCGGTCCCCGCGGGCTGATGCCCAACCCGAAGACCGGCACGGTCACGCCCGACGTCGCGAAGGCGGTCGAGGAGTTCAAGGGCGGCAAGGTCGAGTACCGGACCGACCGGTTCGGCAACGTCCACGTCAGCATCGGCAAGGCCAGCTTCGACGTCGAGGACCTCGAGCGGAACTTCACGACGATCATGGACGAGATCAACCGGGTGAAGCCGGCATCGTCCAAGGGTCGCTACCTCAAGAAGCTGACGCTGTCGTCGACGATGGGCCCCGGCGTCCGCGTCGACACCGGCGCCGTCGGCGACTGAGACCCGAGCCAGCAGCGGGCGGGGGCGGTCTCGGCCCCGCCCTCTCGCCGGCCTGGTGTCACATCAGCGACCGCCATCTCGTCATGACGGGTGAACGATCACCGTCATCACGAGGAGTCCTGTGGTGGAACACCATCCCGTCGTGGTGGTCGGTGCCGGCCTCGCCGGCCTGACCGCCGCCAACCACCTGCTCGACGCCGGTCGAGCCGTCACCGTCATCGAGACCCGGTCCCACGTCGGGGGCCGGGCGCGGACCGACACCGTCGACGGGTTCCGGCTCAACCTCGGCCCGCACGCGCTCTACCGCGACGGCCACGGCATGCATGTGCTGCGCGAGCTCGACATCGAGACCTCTGGGTGGAACGTCCCGCTCGATGACAGCGCGGCGGTCGTCGACGACCGGCTCGCCCTGCTCCCGGTCGGCCCGACGTCGCTGCTGCGGACCCGATGGTTGGGCTGGCGGGGCAAGCTGCGCGTCGGTCGGCTCCTCGGCGGTCTGCCCTCGCTGGACGCCTCGGCCTGGGCGTCGACGACGGTCGACGACTTCCTGGCCTCGGAGGTCCCCGAGCCCCGAGCCGCCGACCTCGTCCGCGCCCTCGCACGGCTCACGACCTACTCCAACCGGCCCGACATCGCCTCGGCCGGCGCCCTGATCGAGCAGCTCCAGGGGGCCACGGGGAGCGGCGTTCGCTACCTCCACGGCGGCTGGCAGGGCCTCGCCGACCAGCTCCGCGACCGCGCCCTGCATCGCGGTGCCGACGTCCGCACCGGTGTCGCCGTGCAGGACGTGCGGCGCACCGACGTGGGCTTCGTCGTCGAGACCGACGCCCCGCTGCGGGCCGGCACCGTCGTCCTGGCGGTCGCTCCGGCGGCCGCCGACCGACTGCTCGGCGGCGGGACCGGCCTCGTCGAGGCGGCGGGCCCCGAGGTGGTCGCTTCCGTGCTCGATCTCGGTCTCGACCGCGTCGCCGGCCGCCGCTTCGTGCTCGGGGTCGATCGGCCCCACTACCTGTCTCGGCACGCGCCGGCCGCCGAGCTGGCCCCCGAGGGAGCGTCCCTCGTGAGCGCCATGCGCTACGGCGAACCCGAGGCCGGCCCGAGGGAGGGGAAGGCGGTGCTGCTCGACCTGGCGGATCGAGCCGGGATCGCGCCGCAGCGGATCGTCATGGAGCGCTACCTCCACCGTGTGGTCGTCGCCGGTGGCCTCCCCCTCGCCGCCCGGGGCGGGCTCGCCGGTCGGCCCGGCGTCGAGGTTCCGGGCGTCCCCGGGGCGTTCGTGGCCGGGGACTGGGTCGGGGGCGACGGTGTGCTCGCCGACGCCGCGCTCGCCTCCGGTCGAGCGGCCGCACGGGCCATCATCGGGCGAGCAGCGCCGACCGCCACCGTGGGAACCTCTGCGCCGTGACCCGCTCGACCTCGCGCCGGGCCGACGACCCGTTCGCGGCCGAGCGCGACCGGCTGTTCGGCCTCGCCTACCGGATGACCGGGAGCGTCGCCGACGCCGAGGACGTGGTGCAGGAGGCGTGGATCCGGTGGGACGCCGCCGACCGCTCCACGATCCACACCCCGGCCGCGTGGCTGACGACGGTCACGTCCAGGCTCGCGCTCGATCGCCTCCGGTCGGCGCAGGTGAGGCGGGAGCGCTACGTCGGCCCGTGGCTCCCCGAGCCGTTGCTCACCGACGACCAACCCGCGGACGTCGTCGAGCACGCCGAGACCCTCACCCTCGGGTTCCTCTGCGTGCTCGATCGGCTCGACCCGCGCGAGCGGGCCGCGTTCCTGCTCCACGACGTCTTCGGTCACCCGTTCGCCGAGGTGGCCGAGACCCTCGAGCTCAGTGAGGCCAACGCCCGGCAGATCGCGAGCCGGGCGCGGCGGCGGGTCCGTGACGACGACCGGCGCGGCCGGTCCGACCGCACCGACGTCGACGGGTTGGTCGAGGCGTTCCTCGCCGCCGCGGTGGCGGGTGAGGAGGATCGGCTCGTGGAGCTCCTCGCCGCCGACGTCGTCGTGGTCAGCGACGGGGGTCCGGAGCAGCGGGCGGCGCGCCGTCCCATCGAGGGGGTGGAGCGCGTCGTCCGCTTCCTCGTGAACATCTCGAAGCGCCGTCCGGTCGGCACCGAGGCCGTGCTGACCGCCGTCAACGGTGGGCCGGGTCTCGTCGTCCACCGCCCGGGGGAGAGCCCGGTGGTGATGGCCTTCGAGGTCGACGACGGCCGTATCCGGACGATCCGGTCGATGCTCAATCCCGACAAGGTCGGGCACCTCGCTCGCGACGGCTAGGGAGCGAAGGCGGCGACCACCGGTGCGAACCGTTCCACGGCGCCCGGGAGACCGACGTCGGGCAGGCTGACGATGGCCTCGTCCACCCCGGCCTCGGCCAGTCGCCGGAATCGTCCGATGTGCTCGTCGACGGTCCCGGCGTTCCACCGAGCGAGCGCCTCGTCGCGGGTCCCGCCGGAGCGCAGCGCATCGACGCGTGTCGCGAGGTCTCCGCCGTCGGTCGCGC
Organism: Actinomycetota bacterium; assembly: GCA_039197885.1. Lineage (GTDB taxonomy): Bacteria > Actinomycetota > Acidimicrobiia > Acidimicrobiales > Poriferisodalaceae > JBCBSZ01. The sequence continues at coordinate 16,637 of JBCCTY010000054.1, forward strand.
ACAGCACCGTGGAGAGCTGTGTCACACGGACCGCGGCGGGATCGCGATCCTCGGTGCGGCAGTGGTCGTGCAACACCTCGACCTTGCGCCGCACGACCTCGGGTTCGCCGAACAGGTTGCACGCGTCGGCATGGCGGGCGACGAGGCGCAGCGTCCGCCGCTCGCCCGATCCGCCGACGAGGATCGGGATGCGGTCCTGGATGGGCCGTGGGTAGCAGATCGCCTCGGTGACGGTGATCCGGCGTCCGTCGTAGGACGGGCTCCCCGGACCCCAGAGCAGGGGGAGCAGCTCGAGTGCGTCCTCGAGCAGTTCGTAGCGCTCCGCGAGCGGCGGGAAGCGCCAGCCGTAGGCGGTGTGCTCGCGCTCGAACCAGGCAGCGCCGATCCCGCACGCCGCCCTGCCGCCGGAGAGCACGTCGAGGGTCGCGGCGATCTTCCCCAGGTGTGCGACGTTCCGATAGGTGATGCCGGTCACCATCGTGCCGAGCCGGATCCGCTCGGTGGCGGCGGCGAGGAAGCCGAGCGTCGTCCAGCTCTCGAGGATCGGTTCCCACTCCCGTCCGACGAACGGGATCTGCACGAGGTGATCCATCAGCCACAGGCTCGAGAAGCCGGCCTCCTCGGCCTCGGTGGCGATCCGCGACAGCTGGGCCGGGAGCTCCTCGCTCCCTCCGGGCCAGTCGAACGCCGGGAGTTGGAGGCCGAAGCGCAGGGACACGGGAGCTTCCTCCTGACGGCGTCGGGGCGCCTCGGCATCGAACAGGTTCGGGGCGACCACGCGGGCCGGCCCGGGAGCGTGCACGACATCGACCTCCTCGACGAGCGCGCTCCGCTCGTCGGGCCAGCGACGGAGCTGCGACGTCAACACCTTCGAGGGCACCTCACCGGGCCGCCCTCGATTGCGACGGCGGTGCTCGGCGTCGGTCAGGCCGAACGTCACGGCGTGCACCGGTCGCTTCCGGCGGCGCGCCGTGGCGATCCAACCAGCCCGCCGACCCGCATCGAGTCCGAGGCTGTCGACGACCGTCGTGAGGCCACGCTTCATCCGGCGCTCGACGACGAGATCGCAGACGTCGAACGCATCTCCGCCCGCCCGCTGGTCGTGCTCGCCGCTGCCGACGAGCGCCCGGAGCGCGTCGGTCGACACGATCTGGTCGGGCGGGAACCATCGCTGCGCCCAGGTGGACTTCCCACCGCCGGAGGGTCCGGCCAGCACGACGAGCGCGCCGGCCGGGATCCGCACCTCCGGCGCCTCCTCCACGGAGGAAGCCTCGCACAGGAGCGGTCCCGGCCGACGTGGAGCGCCACGTGCCGGATCGCCTCAGGA
>JBCCTY010000055.1:0-17726 GCA_039197885.1 Actinomycetota bacterium
GCGCTCCGCATCCGCTCGCTCGACGGGCCGCTCAGGCCACAGCGCTCCCCCGCTCCGGTCTCGCTTCCTCGATGCTCCGCACCACCAGCGTGGCGCTCCGCATCCGCTCGCTCGACGGGCCGCTCAGGCCACAGCGCTCCCCCGCTCCGGTCTCGCTTCCTCGATGCTCCGCACCACCAGCGTGGCGCTCCGCATCCGCTCGCTCGACGGGCCGCTCAGGCCACAGCGGGCGCCACGTAGCGGGCGATCATCGCGAAGTGGCAGGCCGCTGCAGCGATCACGAAGACGTGCATGACCTCGTGGTAGCTGAAGTAGCGGGGCCAGAGGAACGGCCGTCGTGACACCAACGTCACCAGACCGATCGTGTAGAGCACCCCGCCCGCGATGATCAGGCCGACCGCCGCGGTGGGGAGGCGCCGCAGCAGCGGCACGAGCAGCGCCAGCGCCATCCACCCCTGCACGGTCTGCAGCGTGATCGACAGCCACAGACCGACGTGGTGCAGGACCCACTTCTGCACCGCGCCGACCACGGCGATGCTCCACACCGCGACGAGCGTGGCCGTCCGGATCCAGCCGTCGAGGGCCATCAGGGCGATCGGCGTGTAGGTCCCCGCCACGAGGACGAAGATCATGGTGTGGTCGAGCTTCTGCATGCGCTGCTTCGCCGACGCCCGCCACGGGACCGAGTGGTAGAGGGCGCTGACCGTGAACACGCCGATGAGGCTCAGGGCGTAGACGGCGATCGACAGCTGCCGCGACCACGGTCCGGCCGTCCGGTGCAGCAACCAGATCGCACCGATCACGGCGGCGATGGCCGCCATGGCGTCCATGCAGCCCCGCACGGGGTGGTGCATGGCCCGGAGCTGCCAGCGTCGGAGGCCGTCCGAGAGGTCACGTTCGGCTCGCGTCAGTCCACGGCGGACGCCGTCGACCACCTCGTGCTCGACGTGCCGGATGCCGTGTCTGACCCGGTCCAGCTCATCGCCCACGTCGTCGAACGTAGCGCCCACGTGTTGCCCGTCGGCACCAGGGGTGTGACGGTCAAGTGACCACCCGGCGTCTGACCGGGAGGATCAGCCCAGTTCGGACCCCACCACGGCGACGAAGCTCACACACTCGCCGGGTGCGCCGCCGAGGTTGTGGGTGAGTCCGAGGGTCTTGCCCAGCTCGGTCACGGCCTTGATCTGGCGCTCCTCCGGCGCCTGCTCCCGGAGCTGGAGCCAGCACTCGAACAGCATGCGCAGCCCGGAGGCGCCGATCGGGTGGCCGAAGGACTTCAGCCCGCCGTCGGGGTTGACCGGCAGGTCACCGTCGAGGTCGAAGCTGCCCGCCAGGACCTCCTTCCAACCCATGCCCCGATCGGCGAACCCGAGGTCCTCCATGAGGACCAGCTCGGTGGGAGTGAAGCAGTCGTGGACCTCGGCCATGGCGAGCTGGCCGCGGGGATCGGTGATGCCGGCCTGGCGGTAGGCGTCCTCGGCGGAGCTGACCACCTCACGGAACGAGGTGTAGTCGTAGGACGAGTCGATCGGACCGGCAGCGGGCCCGGCCGAGAAGGCCAACGCCTTCACGAACAGCGGCGAGTCGGTGTACTCGTAGGCGTCCTCGGCGCGGACGATGATCGCTGCCGCGGAACCGTCGGACACGCCCGAGCAGTCGAAGATGCCCAGCGGGCCGGCGATGAGCGGGGAGTTGCAGATGACGTCCTTGCCCACCTCCTTGCGGAACTGGGCCCGGGGGTTGCGAGCGCCGTTGTAGTGGTTCTTCCACGCGATGCGGGTGAGGACGTCCTTCATCTCGGTCTCGTCGACGCCGAAGCGCTCGGCGTAGGCCGGGGCGAGGAGCGAGAACATCGCCGGAGCGGTGAGCGCCGCCTCGGTGCCGTCGGTCGGCGGCTTGTTGCCGGTCAGACCGGAGAACCCCGAGTCCTTGAGCTTCTCGGCGCCGACGGCCATCACCATGTCGTAGGCGCCGGAGGCCACGGCGTAGCAGGCGTTGCGGAACGCCTCCGAGCCGGTGGCGCACATGTTCTCGACTCGGGTGACCGGCTTGTAGTCGATGTTGAGCGGGCGGCTCAGGGTGAGCCCCGAGACACCCGAGCCGAGCGTGCCGAACCAGTAGGCGTCGATCTGGTCCTGGGAGATGCCGCTTGAGGTGAAGGCCTCCTGCGTCGCGTCGATCATCAGATCGTCGAGCGAGCGATCCCAGTGCTCACCGAAGGGCGTGCAGCCCATCCCGACGATCGCGACCTGATCCTTGATCCCGTTGCTGGCCATGACGGACCCCCTGCTCGACCCTGGGGACGAGCGTACCGGCGACGTCTACGAACGGACCAGACGCCCGGGGCGGGCTCCCGTGTCGGTGTCGTCCGATCGCGTCTGCACACCGTGGCAGAAGGTCGCCACGTACCCCTCGACCGGCTGGAGCAGGCGGGTACCACCGGCGGGCAGGTCGTGGTGGGCGACGGGGGCGGAGACGGCGAGCCGGTCGTGGTCGATGACGTTGACGTCGGCTCGCATGCCCGGCTCGATCGTGCCCCGGTCGGTGAGGCCGTAGAGGCGGGCGTTGCGGCGGGTCTGCTTCTCGACGAGGAACTCGAGCGGGAGCTGCTCGCCGACGCGGTCACGCGCCCAGTAGGTCAGCTGGGTGCTCGGCATGGTGCCGTCGCAGATCAACGTCACGTGGGCGCCGGCATCGGAGAGGCCGGTCACGGTGTCGGGGTGGCGCAGCATCTCGCGCAGCACCTCCATCCTGGCGGGGATGTCGGCGGTGCTGAGCGAGGCGAAGCGGGTGCCGCCGTCGCTGATGAGGAAGTCGTAGAGGTGCTCGAGCGGGTCCTTGCCGAGACGCTCGGCCTCGGCACCGAGGGACTGGTCGCGGGTCGGCTCGAGCTCGACCGGGTCGGCGAGCGGGTACATGAGCGCGGCGGCCCGGCGGAAGAGCCCGTGGACGTTCTCCATCGAACCGGGGGCCTCGGGCCGGATCGTGTCCTCGGTCATCAGCGCCTGCCGCACCTCGGGCTTGGCCATCTCGGCCGCCCGCTTGGCGAGCGGGAGGTGGGCCAGCCGCTCGAGGTAGGTGGGCTTGCGCATGAAGGCGTGGTAGGCGGAGAGCCCGGTGAGGAAGCCGACCGGCCGCGAAGAGACCTGGGGGTGCAGGCGGGCGCCGGCGGCGTTGGCCTCCTCGCAGAGCCGGAGGATCTCGCGCCAGGTGTCGGGGTCGTAGTCAGGCGACTGCACCAGCGTGAAGGTGACCGGTCGACCCGACGCCATCGACACCGAGCGGAGCAGCTCGTGCTCCTGCTGCTGGGTGAACCGCTCGCCGCCGAGAGCCTTCATCTCGCCGACCGTGCCGGCCGGGATCGCCTCGATGACGCCCTTGCCGACCCGCCCCATCGCCTCGCCGATCGCGATGAGCTCGTCGGCGGCGGCGAACGTACCCGGCACCGGCGTCCCCCAGAGCGAGCGATGGCCGATGGTGCGCGACGTCGAGAACCCGAGCGCGCCGGCGTCGACGGCCTCACCGACGAGGTCGGCCATGCCGGCGAGCTCCTCGGCGGTGGCGTCCTCGTCGGACATGCCCCGCTCGCCCATCACGTAGAAGCGAACCGAGCCGTGCGGGACCTGCGTGCCGACGTCGAGCGCATAGCGACGGGAGCCGAGGTGGTCGAGGTACTCGGGGAAGGTCTCCCACTCGCCCCACGGCATGCCCTCGTGGAGGGCGGCGCCGGGGATGTCCTCGACCCCCTCCATCAGCTCGATGAGCTCCTGCTCGGTACCGGGCCTCACCGGAGCGAACCCCACGCCGCAGTTGCCCATGACGACCGTGGTGACCCCGTTCGAGAAGGACGGGTCGATCTCGTCGTCCCAGGTCACCTGGCCGTCGTAGTGGGTGTGGACGTCGACCCATCCCGGGGTGACGAGCGCACCGTCGGCCTCGATGCGGTTGCGGGCCTCACCCGTGACCGAGCCGACCTCGACGATGCGACCGTCGCTGATCGCGACGTCGGCCGTCCGGGGCTCGGCGCCGGTGCCGTCGACGACGGTGCCGCCGGTGATGACGTGATCGAACATGGATCCTCCCCTGGTCCCCCGTCCATGGTCGCAGGGGCGCGAACTCACCCGGAAATCGGGCCAGCCGTGCCGAGCCGGTCCCAGACGTCGATCCCCGTGAAGTCGCGGATCATCCCGTACGGATAGGGCGGCAGCCCGGGTGCGGACACGGACGTGAGACGCTCCATCTGCTCGACCGTGAGTGGATCCCCGTCGACCGCGGCGAGGCTCTGGTCGAGTTGAGCGACCGTGCGGGCACCCAGCAGGACCGACGCCGTGCCCGGACGCTGGAGCAGCCACCGCAGCGCGACCTCACCCATCCAGCGCCCGGTCTCCTCGGCGATCTCGGCGGCGGTGTCGATGATCGCCCAGACCCGATCGTCGTTGCGGACGTCCCACGCCTCGACGCCCCGCTGCGGGTCCTCGCCGAGTCGCGTCTCGCCGGTCGGGTGCTCGTCGCGCCGGTACTTCCCGGTGAGCCACCCACCGGCGAGCGGTGACCACGGCGTGACGGCGACGCCCTCGTCGAGCAGGAGCGGCAGCAGCTCCCACTCGATGCCACGATCGACGAGGTTGTACTGCGGCTGGTGGACGACCGGACGCACGAAGCCGCCGTGACGGGCCGAATCGAGGATCCGCTGGAACTGCCAGGCCGTGGTGTTGCTCCAGCCGACGTGGTGGATCTTGCCGGCGCGCACGGCGTCGGTGAGTGCTCCGAGGGTGTCCTCGACGGGGGCGTCAGCGTCCCAGCCGTGGACCAGGTAGAGATCGATCACGTCGACGCCGAGGCGGTCGAGCGAGGCGTCGATGGCCCTCGTGATGCCGCGGCGCGACGCGCCCGAGGAGCCGGGGGGTGGGCTGAAGCGGCCCTTGGTGGTGAGGATGACGTGCTCGGGACGACGATCGGCGAGCCACCGGCCGACGATCCGCTCCGACTCACCGCCCGCGTAGCCGTCGGCGGTGTCGACGAGCGTGCCGCCGACCTCGAGGAAGCGATCGAGCTGGAGGTGGGCGTCGGCCTCGCCGGTCTCCGCGCCGAAGGTCATGGTGCCCAGGCCGAGCTCGCTGACGAAGGGTCCTCCCGGACCGAGTTGGTTGGTGCGCATGGAGCCATGGAACCGCTTCGAGTCGACTCGAAGTCAAGGGTTCGTAGGCTCGGCGTCATGAGCGAGCTGTCGATCCGCGAGACGGCCGAGCGGAGCGGGCTGTCGTCGCACACCCTCCGCTACTACGAGGAGGTCGGCCTGGTCGGTCCGGTCGCACGCAACGACGCCGGCCATCGCCGCTTCGACGACGACGACCTCGACCGCCTCGAGTTCGTGCGATGCCTGCTGTCGACGGGCATGTCGCTCGACCGCATTCGGGCCTTCATCGAGATCGACGACGTCCCGGCGACCGTCGCCGAGCGACGCCGGATCCTCGAGGTGCAGCGCGACCTGCTCGACGACGAGATCGCCCGCCTTCGGCGCCACCGCGCCCACCTGACCGAGAAGCTCGGCCACTACGTCGTCACGTGACCGGGTGCGCCTTCCGTTCGTCAGTTGGGTCCGTCGACCAACTCGCGGGTCTCGAAGAGCTCGGCCAGGTTCTCGAGGATCGACGTCTGACGCCCGATCCCGGGGAAGTTCCAGACCTCGTCGCGGACCTGCACGATCTGGTCGTTTCGGGCCGCGCTCATGTTGGACATGACCGTCGCGAGCCCGTCGTCCACGTCGTTGGTCCCCGCGAGCGACAGGAACACGAGGTCAGCGTCGTAGTCGGGCGCTTCCTCGAAGCTCAACGCTCGGAAGGCGTCCTCGGGTGCCACGACGCCGTCGACGGTCGCAGATGGCTCGAGACCGAGATCGGTGAGCACGGCGGTCCCGGCGTTCCAGTCGAACGCCGGACCCTCCGTGGCGTAGATGTAGGGCGCGTCTCCCGGGTAGAAGCTCATGAAGGTGTAGCTGAGGTCACTGATCTCCTCGCCGTGGGCATCTCGCACCTCGGTGACCCGGGCGTCGTAGTCGGCGACCTGTGCGGCGAACTGCTCCTCGGCGCCGACGAGCTCGGCCAGGAACGCCTCGTGCGCGAGCGGACCGTCGTCCATCATCGTCGAGATGACCAGGGTCGGGGCGACCTGTGACAGTCCCTCGAGGTTCAGATCCTGCTGCCAGTCGACGATCAGGATCAGGTCCGGCTCGGCGGCGGCGACGGCCTCGATGTTGATCTCCCAGTCCAGGCCCAGGTACTCGATCCCGTCGAAGTCGACCTCTCCCTCGGTGAACGCCGCGGCGGTGGCCGCCAGCTCCTGGCTGCCCGCGATGCCGAGCGGGTCGTAGCCGAGCGTCGCGACCAACGGGATGCCGAGCCACAGATCCTGCAGCGCAGCGATGCGCTGGGGCGCGACGGGGATCTCGACCTCGCGGCCGACCATGTCCGTGATGACCCGGGTCGTCGCATCCCCGGGTGCTGCTGCGACCTCGGGGGCGGTCGTCTCCGGTGCGGCGGCCTCCGTGGCGGTGTCCGACGTGGTCGTGGTCTCGGCTGTGGCGCTGTCGGAGTCGGAGGGCGATGCCGCCCCATCGACCTGGTCGCTGTCGGCGCAGGCCGCGAGCAGCAGCGCGACCGCGCACAGCGCGAGGGTGGTGGGCCGGTGCACACGAAGCATGCGGTCTCCTGTGAGGACGTCGTGGACTGCGTCCCGGAGATCGTCGCCACGGTCGTCCGAGCCGGGCGGACAAGGTCCCGATGCCAGCGGCCAACCTCCCTCGAACCCCCGCTCGAGGTGCAGCTCGGCCAGCTGACTCGGGGCGAGACCGAACTCGACGCGGAAGGCGTGTGAGAGGGCGTCGGCCGAGCCATACCCGCACCGGCCGGCCACCTCGCCGACCGTGAGGCCGTCGCGGAGCAGGCGGGTCGCCGTCTGGGCCCGGACCCGGAGCCGCCACCGACGGAACGGCAGGCCGGTCTGCTGGACGAAGAGACGTCGCAGCGTCCGTTCGCTCGCTCCGACGAGCGGTGCCCAGTCGGCCAGCTCCCGCCGGCTCGCCGGGTCGGACACCACTGCGTCGGCGACCTCGCGGGCCCGCGGATCCGTCGGGAAGCGGACCGGCAGCGGCTGCGTGGTGAACGACAGCGAGAGCTGCTCCGCAACGGCCCCGGCCAGGGCCAGGGCATGGGAGCTCTGCGGGACGCGGTGCAGGTGCACGAGCATCGGTCCGATCACCTCGCCGACCGACACGTGGGAGAACCGACGCCACGACGCCGGGCAGGAGGCCGACTCGAAGCGTGCCGCCCACCACGTCGACGAGGAGTCGACGTCATACGGGTGCTCAGCGGGGACCCAGAGCCCCAACGGCGCGCCGATCACGGCCGCTTCCCGCGGCGTCCTCACCTGCAGCGCTGCCGTCGGGGACCACACGAGGTGGTGGTGCTGCTGATCGAACCGATCGGCGGCGGCGCCGGCGGACAGCACCTCGACTCCCGCCAGGACCGGGCCACGTTCGGAGCGAGCTCGCATCCTCGGAACCTATGCCACGGCATTAAGCACAGCTAACGGCCGACGTGTCGACCCTCGCGGGTGCAGCATGCTGTCCATCCGGTCGGAGGACGACGGACGGCACGATGCGAATCGACGAGACGACGGCGCGCCACCTCCTCGAGCGCAACGATCACGGCGTCCTGCTGACCGTCCACCCCCGACACGGCGCCGACGGGGTACCGGTCGTGTTCGCCGTCACCGACGAGCACCTCGCCGTCCCCGTCGACCTCGTGAAGCCGAAGGCGTCGACCAGCCTCCAGCGGGAGCGCAACCTCGGGGCGGATCCCCGGGCGACGTTGCTGATCGACCACTGGGACGCGCACGATTGGTCTCGCCTCTGGTGGGTCCGTGCGCGCCTCCGGTGGGTCGACGGTTCCTCGATCGCGGTGCAGGAGGCACTCGCTGCCGGACTCGCCGAGCGGTACGAGCCCTACGCCGACCGCCCGTTCGCCCGGCTCCTGGTCTTCCACGTCGAGTCGGTCACCGGATGGGCCGCATCCGGTGATGCCATCGCCGCAGTCTGATCCGGCGAGCGCGGTCGCTGCGATCAGCCGGCGGGCGCGGTGCCGGATGACGGCCGCGCCTTCCAGAAGTAGTTGTGAACGCCGTCGGCGGTGAAGAGGCGGCGGAAGGTCATCTCGACCCGATCGCCGATCTTGACCGTCTCGGGATCGACGTCGGTGACCTCGCACTGGAACCGGCCGCCACCGTCGAAGTCGATCACCGCGGCCACGACCGGCGGTGACAGCGAGAAGGCCAGCCGGTCGACGGTGAAGGTCACGATCGTGGCCGGCACGTCGGCCATCGGGATCGGCTCCATCTCGTCGACGGCTCCACCCTCGTAGGAGACCCGTCGGGGTGGGAGGTGGATGGCGCCAGAGGAACGGTCCTTCGAACCCACGAAGGCGTACTTCCAGTCCTCCATCCGAGCGGCGGGCGGCGCCGCGGGACGGTCGGGATCGGGGCGACGGGGCGGCTCGCGATCGAGCATGCCCCGCCAGGTGAGGAAGAGCGGGTAGTCGAGGCCGTCGTTGCCGGCGGCGATCTGGTCGGCGACGGGATCGGCGGACGTGTAGGACGCCACCGCCTCGGTGGTGCGGAACACGAGCACATCGCAGCCGTCGGCCAGCACCACGAGGGCGATCGTCTGACCCGGCTCGGCCCGGTCGAGCACCGAGGCGAGGAGCAGTCCCGGGTGGGCGGTGCCGGTGTTGCCGATCACGGCGGACAGATCCTCGACGACCTCGCCGAGCTGGCCCACGACCCGGCCGCTCCCCCGCACGGCCCGGGCGGAGAGCCCGGTGAGGAGCACCTGGTCGACGCTGGCCGGATCGACACCACTCGACTCGAACGCCGACTTCATGGCCTGTTCGACGAGCGGGAGGTAGGCGTGCTCGCCGAAGCGTTCCTCCCAGACCTTCGACGCCGGCGAACCGGGCGTGCGCCACCGGTCGAGGAACTCCCCGGTCGCCGACCCGGACCCGACGAACTCGGCGATGACCGGTCCGTCGTGGTCGCCACCGACGAGGAGCGCCGCGGCGCCGTCGCCGCCGTCGCGTTCGTCGGCAGACCCCGGGAGGCCGGTCCGCATGTCGGCGGCGGTGACCAGGGACGTGCCCCCCGAGGTGCACGCGCCGAGCAGCGCGCCGACACCCGAGCGGGCCGAGCCGACCATGTCGAACGCCGGGACGTTGGACGGCAGGCGGAGCGCGGCGTGGATCGCCGTGGCGTTGGTCTTGTCGAGGTAGGGCGGGGTCGCGGTCGAGAAGGCGAGCGCCGACGGCTCGACGTCGGTGCTGCGCAGGAGCCGGCGACCGGCCTCGACCGCCATCGTCGTGGCGTCCTCGTCGTAGGAGGCCACCGACCGCGTCCCTCGTCCACCGGGTTGGCCGAGCGTGGCCCCGATGGCCGAGCGCTGCAGCCGGAAGTACGGGACGTAGGCGCCGTAGGCGATGATCCCTCGCATCGAGTCTCCCCCTCGTCGATCCGGGGGTGACCCTAGGGCGCCGGGTCAGCGACGGCTGAAATCGACGAGGCCGAGGCGTGGGCCGTACTTCGGTGCGCTCTGCCCGGAACCCTTGATGAGTCGGATCACCCGACCGCGATGCCCGGCGTAGGGGGCGAGCAGCTCGAGCATCCGCTCGTCGTCGGCGCGAGGTTCACCGGCGAGGACCCACGCCACGTTGTTGGGGATGTGGAAGTCGCCGACGGGCACGGCGTCGGCGTCGCCCAGCGCCTGCCAGCGCACCCAGGCCGAGGTCCACGGGCCGATGCCGCGGATCGTCCGGAGCCGGCGCTCCAGCTCACCTGACGGCATCGACACCGCCTCCTCCAGCCGATGAGCGACCCGCGCTGCTCGGATGATGGTGTCGGCGCGCTTGCGCTCGACGCCGTGGCGGTGGAGCTCGAACGAACCGATCCGCGCCAGCTGTCGGGCCGACGGGAACGCGCGGAACCCGTCGGGAGCCGGCCCCGGCGCCGGGTCGCCCCACTTGCGCACGATGCCACGCAGGCTCCGCATGGCCATCGTGGTCTGCACCTTCTGGCCGAGGATCGCCGGGAGGAGGGCCTCGACGACCCGCTCGGTCCGCCCGAACCGGATCGACCGCTGCCGCCGGGTGATCTCGACGAGCGGCCCGTGCAACGGCCGGAACGAGTCGGGGTCGTCCTGGCTGCCGAGGAGGCCACCGACCCGATCGAGCATCCATCCACCCCCGTCACCCCAGGCCCGGGCCCGGACGGCACGCCCGCTCGGTGCACCGACGTGGAGGGTCCCGAGCCCGTCGGGCGTGTGGGTCGCCCACCACAATCCCGTGCGGTCGAGCCGGGTCGCCTTGTCACCGAACGTGGCCTGGCGCAGATCGGGCTCGAAGTCGAGCTCCATCGTGCGGGCGGCCATCACTCGGAGGCTAGGCGGAGCGCAGGTTCCGGTGGGCGGCCACCACCACGGTGACGGCCATGGCAAAGCCGAGCAGGGCCACGGGGGCGATCGTCGTGCCGTTGTCGAGGAAGAGCTTGTGCGGCCCCATCCCGACCATCGAGACGAGGGCGAAGCCGGCGACGAGGTACTGCCCCACCCGCTCGCCGGCCAACAGCGCCGGCACGGCGGCGACGCCGAGCGCCGCCATCGCCACGATCATCGGCACGACGTCGGCGGGCGGGTGTGGCTCGAGCCCGGCGAGGGCCGCCGCCACCTGCACGAGGTGGAGCAGGACCAGCGCGAGGACGCAGCCGAGCTGCACGGTCGTCGCGGCGTCGCGCTCGGTCTCGGGGCGGATGGTCGTGATCGTGGTCATCGGGTGGCTCCCTGTTATCCGTACTTGTTGGTCTGATTATGAATATCGTACGGCCAGGTACCGTTGTCAAGCACGACGTCGAGGAGGACCATCCGTGGCGACGACCGCCGATCCACCACGCCGGCGGGGACGGCCCCGGGCCGGCGAGCGCGAGGAGCGACACCGCCGCGTGATCGACGCCGCCTTCGCCGAGCTGGTCGAGCACGGCGCCGAACGGGTGACGATGCTCGGCATCGCCGAGCGAGCGGGAGCGTCGAAGGAGACGCTCTACTCGTGGTTCGGGAACCGGCTGGGCCTGCTGCGGGCGATGATCGAGGAGAACGCCGACGGCGCAGCAGCCCGGGTGCGGGCCGCGCTCGAGGGCGACGCCGACCCGAGGGAGACCCTGGTCGGGTTCGCCGCCGGGCTGCTCACGTTGCTCACCGATCCCCGCTCCGTCGCGCTCAACCGTGCGGCGATGACGTCACCGGAACTGGCCGAGACGCTGCTCGCGTCGGGGCGTCACCGAGTCGGGCCGATCGTCGAGGAGTACCTCGTCCGCCTCGATGCCGACGGCGTGCTGTCGATCGACGATCCGGCAGCGGCGTTCCGGTTGCTCTACGGGCTGGTCATCCAGGACACCCAGATCCGGGTGCTCCTGGGCGAGGCTCCGCCCGGACCGGTCGAGCTCCGCGCTCAGGCCGAGCGGGGCGTGGCGGCCTTCTTCCGCCTCAGCTCGTGAAGGCGGCGACGCCGACGATCGCTGAGTCGAGTGCCTGCCCGCCCAGCGAGCCCAGGAAGGCCTGGCTGGAGAAGTTGAAGATGCCACCGTCGCTGGCGACCATCAGGTAGCCGTCGCCGAAGGCCAACGCCCCGATCACCGGTGCGTTCAACGACGCCCCCTCGGTCAGCACGCCGGGAACGCTGCCCCGGAACTCGGCCTCGAAGGCGAAGATCCCCCCGTCCGCGGCGACCAGCCAGTACCCCGTGCCGTCCGGATCGGGAGCGATCCCGACGACCGGCTCGTTCAACGTCAGGCTCCCGGTCGAACCGTGGAACGCGGCGTTGCCGAACGAGAAGATCCCGCCGTCGGATCCCACGAGCCAGTACCCGCCACCATCGGCGGTCGAGGTCGACGCCACGATCGGTCCGTTGAGCGGCGTGGCCGACATGTCACCGAAGAACTCCGCCGCCCCGAACGCCAGCGCGCGACCTCGATCGGTGAAGACCCAGTACCCGTCACCGGAGGGCCGGACCGCGATCGACGAGACCCGCTCACCCGCATCGAGCGGCGACAGATCGACGTCGCCGAAGTGCTCGGCACCGCCGCGGACGTGCACCACCCCGGCGACATCGAGCAGCCAGAGACCGCCCCCGTCGGCGTCCGTGGCGATCGAGACGATGTCGGAGGCGACGGCGTCGAGCGGGCCGGCTGCACCGAACCCGTAGAGCTCACCGCCACGCTCGGCCATCCAGTAGCCGGGCTCTGCCAGCGGGCTCGGGGCCGGCGTCGGGTCCGGCGCGGGCGTGGGAGCCGGCGTCGGATCGGGCAACGGCGTGGGGGCCGGGTCAGGCGCTGGCGTCGGAACGGGTCCCGGCGTCGGATCCGGCGCGGGCGCAGGGGCCGGCTCATCCGGGATCGTCGCCGTCGCTCGTGCGGCGTCGCTCCGACCCACCACGTTCCGAGCGCGCAGCGTGAGGTCGAGGGTCTGCCCGTTCTCGAAGCCCGTCAGCGTGACCGAGCGCTCGTCGGGGTCGACCCGAACGAGCTCGCCGTCAGTGCGGACTTCGTACCGGGTGATCGGGAACCCGCCGTCGTCGAGCGGCGCCTCCCACGACACGACCACGACACCAGCGGCATCGGCTTCGACGTCGAGCGCCTGGGGTGTGGCGGGGGCGGCGCCGGCGTAGCCCACGATCGAGGTCGTCGGCCCTCGGAGCTGCGTGGATCCCTGGGCGAAGACCGAGAGCTCGTACGAGTCACCCGGCTCGACGTCGACACCAAAGGAGCGGAGGTTCAGGCCGGAGCCGAAGAACCCGCCGGTGGGCAGCTCGACGGCGAAGCCGATGGTCGCGCTCTCGCCGTTCGGACGGGGCGGATCCCAGGTGAAGAGCAGTCGGCCGGCGTCGTCGTCGTAGGACCATGCGAGGTTCTCGACCGGACCCGGGGCCCCTCCCGGCGTTGCCGACGCCTCGGCGGACGGGCCGGCGCCCGCCGGCGATTCGGCGGCGACGGTGAAGGTGTAGGTCGTGAGGTTGTCGAGGTCGTCGATCCAGACCTGCGTGTCCGTCGTCTCGACCACTCGGCCGCCCGGCTCGACGGTGACGACGTAGCGCTCGATCGGGACGATGCCCACCGGCGCCGTCCAGCTCACGCTCGCGGCGCCGTCCCGGCCCGTCGCGTTCACGAAGCGGATCGCGCCCGGCACCTGCTCCGCCACCGGCGTCGGCGCCTCGAGCTCAGTGACCCTCAGCCCGTCGGCGCTCTGATGGACCAGCGTCGCGCCATCGGCGGACAGGAACGCCGGCGCCCTCGCCCCGTCGATGGTGTGCACCGTGTCCGAGGTGATGTCGTGCACGTAGAGCTCGGTCGAGGAGAACAGGTCATAGACCACCCGGCCGAGATCCCCCGACGCAGCCGAGAACGACGCAGTCGGTGGCGGGAGCCCGGGCGTCGAGCGAACCGGGAACTCACCGACCTCGATCCAGGAGGCGTCCGGTTCGACATCGATGGTGAACAGATCGTATGGCCCCTGGATCAGGAAGGCGGAGACGATGGACATGGCCCGGCGACCATCGTCGGCGAGGTACTGACCGACGACCGCTCTCTCCGGGCTGGAACCGGGTCTGGTCCAGCCCGCGACCTCACCGTCGATCAGGATGCGCCCGTCGGCCTCGACGACGCCAGGCCGGGTCGTGCTGCGGTAGGACGCCGCGTCGGTCGTCACGACGTCGCCGGTGCGGAGGTCGATGGTCGTCCCCGGTGCGACTGCTTCGCGGTTGCCCGTGACGAGGTCGTAGGTCGCGAGGTTCGGAACGAGACCGGTCACGACCAGCCCGGTGTCGGTCACACCCTGGATGGCGCGGATCTCACCGAACGGCAGATCGAATGCACGTTGCTCCCCGGTCGAGAGATCGACCGTCACGAGGGCATCCCGGAGATCGTTCTCGAACCAGCCCTCGAACCAGCCGGCCACCCATCGCCCCGAACGCGAGACCTCGACCTCACGCAGCGACGGGTTCCGGTCCGCCGGCAGCTCGAAGACCAGCTCGCTGCTCGCCGGAGCCGAACGAACGTCGTCGTCCATCGTCAGCACCAGCACCGACAGCAGCAGCACGGGGACGGCGGCGAGCGCGACGAGAGAGCGAAGCGGGGGCACCGGGCGACGATAGGCAGCCGAGCACCGGCCTCGTCCATGGATCTGGGCGCACGCTGAGCGGGAGTTTCGCGAGCGTTGTCGAAGGTCGCCGCCGCGAGCCGAAGAACGGAGCGCGCACCCGGTCCTCACAGGCACCACACTGCGGGCATGCAGCGCCGCCGCCACCTGATCTGGGCCTTCAGCGCCCTGTCCGCAGCGCTCGCCGCCGGCTACGGCGTGCTGTTCACCATCGTCGGCGACATCCGCGACGAGTACGGGCTCACCGACACCGCGGTCGGCCTGATCGTCGGGGTCGGGTTCCTGTCGGCGTTCGTCTCGCAGCTGACCATCGCACCCGTCGCCGACCGCGGTCGCGCCCGCCAGGTGGTCGTCGCCGGCGTGCTCGTCAACGTCCTGGGATTGCTCATGATGGGATTCGGCACGAGCCTCACGCCGATCCTCACCGGCCGGATCGTGTCCGGCATCGGCATCGGCGCCGCGCTGCCCGCCATCCGCCGGATCGTGATCCTCGCCGCCCCCGACGACCTCGGCCGGAACCTCGGACGGCTCCTCTCGGCCGACGTGTTCGGGTTCGCGATGGGGCCGGCGGTGTCGGCGATCCTCGTCGGCCCCTTCGGTCTCGCCGCCCCCTTCGTCGTCGTCTCGGCGGCCACCGGCCTCCTGGTCGTGGCCGTGTTCCTCGTCGAGGTCACCGAGACCGTCGATCCCTCACCGAGCAAGCTCGCCCTCGACCTCCTCGGTGATCGGGCCGTCGCAGGTGCGGTGGTGCTCGGGGCCGGGGCGTTTCTCATGATCGGCGGCTTCGATGCGCTGTGGGACGTCGTCCACGAGGACCTCGACACGCCGACGTGGATGGCCAACCTCGGCATCACGCTGTTCGCACTGCCGTTGATCATCCTGGGTCCGACCGGCGGTGCGCTCGCCCAGCGCGTCGGGCCGTACCGGATGGCCGCGCTCGGGCTGATCCTCGGCGCCGGCTTCATGACCACCTACGGACTCGTCCCCACCGGCACCTGGATCTTCGGCGTCTCGCTGTTCCACGCCGTGTCGGACGGACTGACGATCGCTGCGGCCGGGGTGGCGATCAGCATCGTGGTGCCCGAGCACCGCCAGGCCGGAGCGCAGGGCCTCATGGGTGGCGCGCAGGCCCTGACGGCGGGCATCACCGCGATCGCGATCGGCGCCACCTACGACGCCTTCGGCCGGACCGCCGCCTACTCCCTCACGGCGGTCGGGATGGTGGCGATGATCGTCGGCGGCATGGCGCTCGCGGCACCGACGTGGCGTCCCGGCCCCGTCACCGGCGCGGCGACCCCGGCGCCGGTCGAGGACGAGCAGCACCCGGAGCGACCCCGTTCCTAGACTCGATCGCGTGGCTGACGAGCGCGAGTCGAGCTCGCTCGACCGGATCATCCGGCGGGCCCAGGAGCTCGACGCCGATCGCGTCGACGACGGTCTCGACGACGAGGCGATCGTCGCTGCCGCAGGCGAGGTCGGCATCTCCGCCGAGGCCGTGCGTGAGTCGATGGCGATCGAACGGTTCGGGCCGAGGCCGCGTCGACGCATGGGAGATCGGCTGGTCGGACCCGGTCGGATCGTGGTCCAGCGCACCGTCACCCGGCCGAGTGCCGACGTCCTCGACCTGCTCGATGACTGGCTGACCTCGGGCCACCACCTGCGCCGGCTCGACCGTGGCGGCGACGCAGGACGCTGGCGGAAGCGCACCGACGTCGCCGCCAACGCCCAGCGGGCCGTGAAGTCGCTCGCCGGAGGAGCGGCACTGGGAGCCGTGCGGATCGTCGAGGCCCGCGTCGCCCCGATCGGCGAGGAGCTCTCGCTGGTGCGCATCGAGGCCGACCGCAGCTCGTCCAGGCGAGCCACCGTCGGCGCCGCCGGCGGTCTCGGTGCCGCGTCGCTCGCCGGAGGTGCCGCGGCTGCCGTCGTCGTGCCACCCCTCGCCGCTGTCGCGGTGCCCGGACTCGTGCTCGCCGGAGCATCGACCATGGCGGCCAGGCGGACCGCTGCGAAGCTCGACGCGGAACTCCTCCGGCTGCTCGGTCAGGTCGGGGCTGGTGAGCGCCCCGGCCTGCTCGGACGCCTCCCCCGACGCTGAGACGACGGGATCACGAGAAGGCGGCGACCCCGATCACGGGGCTCAGCAGCGCCTGCCCGCCGAGCGAACCGAAGAACTCCTCACCGGAGAAGTTGAAGATCCCACCGTCGCTGGCGACCATCAGGTAGCCGTCACCGAAGGCCAACGCCCCGATCACCGGCGCGTTCAGGACCGTCCCCTCGGCCAGCGCCCCGGGCACGCTGCCCCGGAACTCCGCTTCGAACGCGAAGATCCCCCCGTCGGCAGCGACCAACCAGTACCCCACCCCGTCCGGATCGGGCGCGATCCCCACCACCGGCTCGTTGAGCGTGAGGCCTCCGGTCGAGCCGTGGAACTCCGCGTCGCCGAACGAGAAGATCCCGCCGTCGGAACCCACCATCCAGTAGCCCCCACCCGAGGCGGTCGACGTCGACGCCACGATCGACCCGTTGAGCACGACGTCGGTCATGTCGCCGAACGACGCCGCCGCTCCGAACGCCTGCACCCGACCGCGATCGGTGAACACCCAGTACCCATCCCCGGCCGGACGGACGGCGATCGACGTCACCGCCTCCTCCGGATCGAGGATCGCCAGGTCCGCATCACCGAAGTGCTCGGCGCCGTCCCGGGTGACGACGGCGCCGTCCGCACGGAGCAGCCATAACCCGGTGCCCGTTCGATCGGTCGCGACCGAGACGACGTCGGTCTCCGCGACCGAGCGGATCTCCTGCGCCGAACCGAACTCGTAGACGGCGCCGTCCTGCTCCACCATCCAGTAGCCCGCGCCGCGAGGGATGGTGAACGAGATCGCGGCCGCAGCACCGGCACCGAACGACGAGTCCAAGACGACCCGCACGGTGCGCTCGGCCCCGGGGGGTGCCGACAGCCGGACCCGGCGGTCGTCGACCGACGTCGACGCGAGCAGCCGCACGTCGTCAGACCACACCGAGTACCCCCGGATCGTCCCCGTGCCGAGATGCGCTGGCGGTGACCAGGAGAGCTCGACGGTGTCGTCGTCGATGACGGTTGCCGTGAGGTCCTCCGGTGCGCCCGGTCGCAGCCCGACGAGCTCGACGACACTGATCGGCCCGTCCCCACCCGGGCCCACGGCCCGAACCGACACCTCGGTGACCGCTGCGGTCAGGTCGGCGTCGATCCGCACCTCGATCAGCTCGGGTTCGCTCATCTGGATCTGGTCGGCCGGGATCGGACCGTCCGGTCCGATCACCTCGTAGCCGGTGACCTCACCGCCGGTCGTCGGAGCGAACCACTCGACCTGTGCCGGGCCGCTGACCTGCGAGACGAAGTACCCGGCTGCGTCCACGACGGGACCAGGCGGCTCCTCGGCGGCGGCGGGCGTCACCGGCCACGTGAATGCCAGAGCGAGGAAGCAGCCGAGCAGGATCC